>CALHRD010000012.1 GCA_938038385.1 uncultured Burkholderiales bacterium | reverse complement strand
GACAAAGCCAGGCGCCGTTTTGGCCCGGAAAGCGGGCGCGTAGCGGGCTCACCCAGCGGGTGACCTCCAACGAAGGCAGAAATCGCAGTGTCCTCACCATGTTACGAATCCAATGCAGCGGTCAACTGCGGTTTTTAGGTTGAAACAAACTGAAACATCTCAATGCCCACCGGAATCGAATCGGATACACCCATCCGCCAATCTCGAATCGCTCCGAGGCAGACTGACCGAGCAAGGCGGTCCTGCAGCGGAGGGTATTTGGCAAATTCGTCAACGAACAGGAGAACGACATGAAACATCGACCATCCTTATTGTGGGTAAGCCTCTTGAGCCTTGCCCTGGCGGGCAGCGGGGCCGCCCTCGCCAGGGGCGGTGGAGGCGGCGGCATGGGCGGTGGCATGTCCGGTCCGGGGCAGGCCGCTCAGGTGCACTAGCGCACGCAGACGCAACAGGAACCGCTACCGCAGCAGGTCCAGACCCAGGAGCGAGCGCGCGATCCAGCCACCGAACCAAATCAGGAACGTGTGCATACTGAGGAACAGCAGCAGCTACGCCTGTATGAGCAGCAGACGGATCAGACCAAGCTGCGCAGCCAGGAACGCGATCGGGTACATCGACCGTGAGCGCCCGCCATGCTCGCTGCACAGGGATGGCGGGCATGGCTCGATTACCCGAGCATAATTGTCAACTATATCGCCGGGCAGTAGTATCGGGGCTTCGTAACGGAGCCCGCCATGTCCAACCGTCTTGCCCGGCAGACCAGCCCTTATCTGCAGCAGCACGCCGACAATCCGGTGGACTGGTATCCCTGGGGCGAGGCGGCGTTGACGCGCGCCAAGGCGGAGGACAAGCCCATCCTGCTCTCCATCGGCTATTCATCCTGCCACTGGTGCCATGTCATGGCCCATGAATCGTTCGCCGACCCGGCAGTGGCTGGGGTGATGAACCGGCTGTTCGTCAACGTCAAGGTCGACCGCGAGGAGAGGCCCGATCTCGACCAGATCTACCAGGCCGCCCATGAGCTCCTCGCCGGACGCGGCGGCGGCTGGCCGCTGACCGTGTTCCTCACCCCCGACCAAATGCCTTTTTACGCCGGCACCTATTTTCCCAAGCAGGCGCGCTACGGCCTGCCGGGCTTCGTGGAGCTGCTGGAACGCGTGGCCGAGGCCTACCGTCATCGCCGTGCCGACATCGAGACCCAGAATGCCGCCCTGCTGAAAGCCCTGGCTGCCGAGTCGGCGCCGGCGGAACCGGCTGCCGACATCGATGCAGGCCCGATTCGTGCCGCCATCGACGACATGAAAGCGGGTTACGATCCGGTGCATGGCGGCTACGGCCACGCCCCGAAGTTCCCGCGTCCAGCCGATCTCGCCTTCCTGCTGCACACGGGCGACGACGAGGCAAGCGGGCAAGTGCTCGCCACCCTGCGCAACATGGCCGAACGGGGGCTCATGGACCAGCTCGGCGGCGGTTTCTACCGCTATTCGGTCGACGAGCGCTGGGCCATCCCGCACTTCGAGAAGATGCTCTACGACAACGGTCTGCTGCTGGCGCTGTATGCCGATGCCTGGGCGCGGACCGGGCAGCGCGTCTACCTGCGCGCGGCGGAGCTGACCGTGGACTGGCTCGATCGGGAGATGACCACGCCCGAAGGGATGTTCTGGTCGGCCCTGGACGCCGACTCGGAAGGCGAGGAGGGGCGCTACTACCTCTGGACGCCGCAGGCCGTCGAGGCCCTGCTCTCGCCCGAAGAATACGCCGTCGCCGCCCCGCGCTGGGGACTCACCTCGGCGCCGAACTTCGAGGGCCATGCCTGGCATCTGGGCAGCGACCATTCCCTCGACGACATCGCCCGCGCGCTTGCCGTCCCGGCGGACGAGGCGGCGACCCGGCTGGAGCGCGCCCGTCTGAAGCTCCTCGCCGCCCGCGACGCGCGCGTACGGCCCGGCCTGGACGACAAGGTCCTCACCGCCTGGAACGCACTCACGATCAAAGGATTGGCCCGTGCCGCCCGCCGCTGCGACCGGCCGGATTGGGCAGAACGGGCCGCCCGCGCGGTGGATTCCCTACGCGAACGGATCTGGCTGGACGGCCACCTCCATGCCAGCTGGCAGGGCGGCGAGGCCCGGCTGAACGCCTACCTCGACGACCATGCCTTCCTGCTCGACGCCCTGCTCGAGCTCATACAGGCGCGTTTCCGTGCCATCGATCTCGCTTGGGCGCGCGACCTGGCCGATACCCTGCTGGCGCGCTTCGAGGACAGGGAGCGGGGCGGTTTCTGGTTTACCGGACATGATCACGAGCGCCTGATCCACCGCATGAAGCCGGTGCACGACAACGCCACACCATCCGGCAACGGCATCGCCGCCATCGCCCT
Source organism: uncultured Burkholderiales bacterium (assembly GCA_938038385.1). Lineage (GTDB taxonomy): Bacteria > Pseudomonadota > Gammaproteobacteria > Burkholderiales > Thiobacillaceae > JANWZL01. The sequence goes on along the minus strand of CALHRD010000012.1, from coordinate 112,556 downwards.
GGGCAGGTTGGGTCATCTGTTGGGTGAGGCCCGCTATCTGAGGGCGGCCGAGCGTACACTGGCACTGAACTGTACGGAGCTGTCGCGCCATCCTGCGGCTTGCGCGAGCCTGCTCATCGCGCTTGGCGAATACCTGGTTCCCGCCAAAACCGTGGTATTGCGCGGGCCGGAGGCCGAACTGATGGACTGGCACCGACGCCTGCAGCCGATCTGCCCGGATGCCGCCCTCTGCCTCGCCATCCCCGCCGACGCCAGCGGACTGCCGGATCTGCTGGCCAAACCGGTACGAACGTACGTCGGCGCGCATGTCTGTACCGGCGTTAATTGCCTAACTGAAATAGTCCGATTTGATGACCTGCGGGCTATTCTCAGCGCCTAGACTGTCCATTATCATGCACACCGCGATATCGCAACCACCTGTCAAGGAGATGCAAATGAAAGCTGCTGTCACTCTCGCCGCCGCCGCCATCTTGGCCCTGTCCGCCAATGCTGCTTTTGCCAGCAAGGAACTGGCTCAGAAGAACGGTTGCATGAGCTGCCACCAGGAAGGCCGCAAGGTCGTCGGTCCCGCCTACAAGGACGTGGCCAAGAAATACAAGGGTGACGCCAAGGCCGAGGCCCATTTGCTCGAGGTCATCAAGAAGGGCGGCAAGGGCGTCTGGGGCAACATCCCCATGCCGCCGCAACCGAACCTCTCCGAAGCCGACGCCAAGGCGATCGTGCAGTGGGTCCTCTCCCTGTAAGCGGCTCCACCCCACGACAAAGGCCGGCGCGTCCGGCCTTTTTTCTTGCTGTGGTATAAATGCCGATTTGCGCACCACCATCTGGGAGACAATGCCATGCGTAGCGCCCATCTAGTCGGCACCATCCTGACCCTGGGACTGGCCATCGGCCTCGGCGGCTGTGGCCAGAAGACCGAAACAGCCGACGGCGCCCAGGTGGTGCGCGTCGGTTCGGTGGCTCCCCTTACCGGTCCCCAGGCGCACCTGGGCAAGGACAATGAAAACGGTGCCCGCCTGGCGGTGGAGGAGATCAATGCCCGGGGCCTCACCCTCGGCGGCAGGCCGGTCAGGCTTGAACTGATCGGCGAGGACGACCAGGCCGACCCCAAGACGGCCACCATCGTCGCACAGAAGCTGGTCGATAGCGGCGTGGCGGCGGTGATCGGACACCTGAATTCCGGCACCACCATCCCCGCCTCGAAGTATTACCACGACGCCAACATCCCGCAGATCTCGCCCTCCGCCACCGCCATCGCCTACACCGCCCAGGGCTACCGCAACGCGTTTCGCGTCATGGCCAACGACGAGCAGCAAGGGCGCGTACTCGGGGAATATGCGGTGCGGACCATGGGCGCGCGCAGGATCGCGATCATCGATGACCGCACCGCCTACGGGCAGGGTCTGGCCGACGAGTTCGAGAAGGCCGCACGCGCCGCCGGCGGCGAGGTGGTGGCGCGGGAATACACCCACGACCGGGCGACCGATTTCACCGCCATCCTGACCTCCATCAAGGGCAAGAACCCGGATCTCGTCTTCTTCGGCGGCATGGACCCGCAGGCGGGGCCGATGGCCCAGCAGATGAAACGTCTGGGGCTTGCCGCCCGGCTCCTGGGCGGCGACGGCATGCAGAACCTCAATTTCATCAAGCTGGCCGGCGACGCTGCCGAGGGGGTCACCGCCTCCTCGCCGGGTCTGCCGCTGGAGGCCATGCCCGGCGGCCCCGATTTCAAGCGGCGCTTCGAGGCCAAATACGGACCGATCCAGGTCTACGCACCCTATGCCTATGACGCCGTCATGGTGCTGGTGGAGGCCATGCGCCGGGCGGATTCCCACGAACCGGCGAAAGTGCTGGCCGAATTGCCCAAGACCGACCTGCAGGGCGTGACCGGCCACATACGCTTCGATGCCAAGGGCGATACCGAAGGCGGCGCGGTGACCCTCTACCAGGTGAAAAACGGCGCCTGGGCGATGCTGGAGACGGTCAAGTAGGTCGGGCTCGGGCTTGACAGGCCCGAGGTCAGGTAAGGCGTCGGACCGAGGTCCGACCTACAAATCCGATCGATCCATGAATCCGGCCTTTGCGCTCTGAAGCCGCGGCATCGCAATGGACATCTTCATCCAGCAGCTCATCAACGGTCTGGTCCTGGGCAGCATCTATGCCTTGGTGGCCCTCGGTTACACCATGGTTTACGGCATCCTGGAGCTGATCAATTTCGCCCACGGCGAGGTGACCATGATCGGCGCCATGGTCGCCCTGGCGGTGATCGGGGCGATTGCCGGCAGCGCCCTCGACCTGCCCGGCCTGCTGGTGGTGCTGGCCGGGGTGCTGGTGGCCATCCCGGCCTGCATGCTGCTGGGCTTCACCATCGAGAAGGTCGCCTACCGGCCCCTGCGCCGGGCACCCCGGCTCGCCCCCCTGATCACCGCCATCGGCGTGTCCATCGTCCTGCAGAACAGCGCCATGCTGATCTGGGGCCGCCAATACGTGTCCTTCCCGCCGCTCATCCCGCAGAACAGCCACGAGATCCTGGGCGCACACATCACCGACCTGCAGATCTTCATCATCCTGCTATCCACGCTGATCATGGCCGGGCTCTGGCTGCTGGTGCAGCAATCGACCCTCGGTCGCGCCATGCGCGCCACCGCGCAGTCCAAGGAAGTGGCAGCCCTGATGGGGGTGAACGTGGACCGGGTCATCTCCGCCACCTTCCTCATCGGTTCCGCCCTGGCTGCCATCGCAGGTGTCATGGTGAGCGCTTACTATGGTCTGGCGCATTACTACATGGGCTTCATGTTGGGCCTCAAGGCGTTCTCCGCAGCCGTCCTGGGCGGCATCGGCAATATCGCCGGCGCCATGCTGGGTGGGCTGCTGCTGGGCGTGATCGAGGCCTTGGGCGCCGGCTATATCGGCGACCTGACCGGCGGGTTCCTCGGCAGCCACTACCAGGACGTGTTCGCCTTCTTCGTTCTGATCCTGGTGCTGGTGTTCCGCCCCTCCGGTTTACTGGGCGAGCGGGTGGCCAGCCGTGCTTGACCTTCTGCGACGACCACGCACGCGGTCACAGGCACGCGCCGCTCTGATCCTGCTGGCGGTGCTGTTGGCGCTGCTGCCCTTCCTCACCGAGGCAGCCCTGGGCCGCAGCTGGGTACGTGTACTGGACTTCGCCCTGCTCTACGTCATCCTGGCCCTGGGGCTCAACATCGTGGTGGGTTACGCCGGGCTGCTCGACCTCGGCTATGTCGCCTTCTATGCCCTCGGTGCCTATCTCTATGCCTGGCTGGCCAGCCCGCACTTCGGTCTGCATCTGCCGTTCTGGGCGGTGTTGCCCCTGGGCGCGGCCCTGGCCGGGGTATTCGGCGTCCTGCTCGGGGCGCCGACGCTGCGTCTGCGCGGCGACTACCTGGCCATCGTCACCCTGGGCTTCGGCGAGATCATCCGCATCTTCATGAACAACCTCAACGCCCCGGTGAACATCACCAACGGCCCCCAGGGCATCAACCTGATCGACCCGGTGCACGTCGCCGGGCTTTCCTTCGGCAAGACCCAGCAGGTCCTGGGCCTGACCCTCTCCTCCGCGCATTTCTATTACTACCTGTTCCTCGCCTTCACCCTGGCCACGATCTTCATCGCCTATCGCCTGCAGGACTCGCGCATCGGCCGCGCCTGGGTGGCCATCCGCGAGGACGAGGTGGCTGCCGCCGCCATGGGCATCGACACCCGCAACGTAAAGCTGCTCGCCTTCGCCATGGGCGCGCTCTTCGGTGGGCTCGCCGGGGGCCTGTTCGCCGCATTCCAGGGCTTCATCAGCCCGGAGAGCTTCAATCTCTGGGAGTCCATCCTCATCCTGTGCATGATCGTGCTCGGCGGCATGGGACACATCCCCGGCGTCATCCTGGGGGCGCTGTTGCTCACCGTGCTGCCCGAGGCTCTGCGCTATCTGGGCGATTGGCAACGCCTGGTCCTGGGTGAAGTGCTGGTGGAGCCGACCGACCTGCGCATGCTGCTCTTCGGCGCGGCCCTGGTGCTGATGATGATCTACCGTCCCGAAGGCCTCATCCCCTCGCGCCAGCGCAAGCGCGAGTTCCATGCCGAGGATGGCGTGCTCGAACAGGAACAGGCCAGCCTCTACGACACGAGGACCTAGGTCGTGCTGACAGTAGTGGGGGTGAGCAAGCGTTTCGGCGGCATCACCGCCTTGCAGGAGGTGAGCCTCGAGGTGCGCGCGGGCGAGATCTACGGCCTGATCGGGCCCAACGGCGCCGGCAAGACCACCCTGTTCAACTGCATGACCGGACTCTACGGGGTGAGCTCTGGCGAGATCCTCCTCGCCGGCGAACGCGTGCACAACCAGAAACCCCACCGCATCGTGCAGCGCGGCTTTGCGCGCACCTTCCAGAACATCCGTCTGTTCGCCAACATGAGCGCCCTCGACAACGTCCGCGTCGGTCGACATGTGCGCACGCGCGCCGGCGTCTTGGGCGCGGTGCTGCGCGACCGGCGCACGCGCGCGGAAGAGGCCGACAACCGGCGACGCGCCCAGGCCCTGCTCGATTTCGTCGGCCTCGGCAACAAGGCGCGCACCTTGGCCGGCCACCTCGCCTATGGCGAGCAGCGTCGGCTCGAAATCGCGCGCGCCCTGGCCACGGAGCCGCGGTTGCTGGCATTGGACGAGCCGGTGGCGGGCATGAACCCGGCGGAGCGGCAACAGATGCGCGAACTGTTCCTGCGCCTGCGCAGCCAGGGTCTCACCCTGCTGCTGATCGAACACGACGTGAAGCTGGTCATGGGACTGTGCGATCGGGTGGCCGTGCTCGACTATGGTCGCAAGATCGCCGAGGGCAGCCCGTCGGAAGTCCGGCAAAACCCGGCGGTCATCGCCGCCTACCTGGGCGGGGACGCTGCCTGATGGCCCTGCTGCAGGTCAGGGGACTCAAGGTGGCCTACGGCGGCATACGCGCCGTGCGCGGCATCGATCTGGACGTCGACGACGGCGAACTGGTCTGCCTGATCGGTGCCAACGGCGCCGGCAAGAGCAGCACGCTCAGAGGCATTACCGGCCTGGTGCATGCCAGTGGCGAGATCCGGCTGGCCGGCAAGCGTCTCGGTGGCCTGCCCACCCATGCCATCGCGCGCGAGGGGGTGGCCCTGGTACCCGAGGGCCGCGGCATCTTCGCCCGTCTGCAGGTCTGGGAGAATCTGGCCATGGGCGCCTACGCGAGGCGGGACAAGGGGGTGGACGAGGACCTGGCCCGCGTCTATGAACTGTTTCCACGCCTGGCTGAACGCCGGCAGCAGATCGCTGGCACCCTGTCCGGCGGCGAACAGCAGATGCTGGCCATCGGCCGTGCCCTCATGAGCCGCCCGCGCCTGCTGCTGCTGGACGAACCCAGTATGGGCCTGGCCCCGCTCATGGTGCGCAAGATCTACGACACCATTCAGGCCATCGCCAGACAGGGCGTCACCATCCTGCTGGTCGAACAGAACGCGCATCTGGCCCTGCAGGTGAGTGCGCGCGCCTATGTCATGGAGAGCGGCGGCATCACCCTCGCCGGCACCAGCGGCGAGCTGGCATCCGACCCCGCCATCCAGGCCGCCTATTTGGGCTCCTGATGTCGCCTATCGGCAACAAATAGCCGTCGAGTGGTCTAGATCACACTCGTTGAACAGAAGCTCCTGATGTGTTCTGGGCATAAAATCACAGGGGTCGATGTGTAACAAACGACACCCGATTCAACCCTCCCTAACCAAACATAGCAGGAGTCCCCCTATGAAACTTGCCCCTCTCGCCAGCGCCCTCGGCCTGGTCGCCCTGTCCCAGGTCGCCCTGGCCCAGAGCGGTCCCGAGCAGACAGCCGCCCAATTGATGGATCCCGCCAAGGTCGTGCAGCCCATGCAGGATCCCAAGGCCGCCGTGCAGACGATGACCAATCTGATGGACCCCGCCACCCTGATGATCATGATGCAGCGTGGCATGGACCCGGCCGCCTACACCCGCATGCTGCAATCCGGCATGTCGCCCGACATCCTGCGCGCCTACGCCGGCTTCATGGACCCGGCCATGTACACCCGCTGGATGGCCGCCGCCATGGACCCCAACTTCTACACCGCCGCCATGGCCCCCTTCCTCAACCCCAACATGTACATGAAGTGGCTGGCCGCCCCCCTGGATCCGCGCATGCTGCAGATGGCCATGGCGCCCTTCAACCCGAACCTGTACATGAACTGGGCAACGGCTCCCCTGGCACCGGCCAACCTGAACCTGATGATGGCGCCGCTCAATCCCAATCTGTACAGCCAGTGGGCCGCCGCGGCCGCCAACCCGGCCACCTACGGCGCCTGGGGTGCGTTCATGAACCCCGCCACCTACGGCGCCATGCCCAACCCCTTCGCCGGCTTCGTACCGCAGGCCCCTGCCGCCCCCGCAGCCCCTGCAGCCCCTGCCGCGAAGTAAACCCCGGCCTGACTGCCGAGAAGGGCGGACGCGTTCCGCCCTTTTTTCATCCTGAATCCGTGTCGATCTCGACCAACCCTGTGTAGGTCGGACTCTGGTGCGACGCTTTGGGTGTCGGGCTGAAGCCCAACCTACAAGGCAACCGGCAGCATCGACACGGATTCAGGTTCATGCCCGAGCCTGTCGGACCCAACCCACCCGTGTGCGGCGACTTTGTTCGCCGTCGAATGGACGAGCCTTCAGGTCAAGCGCACCGTCTGACAGACCCCACGGTCCCTACGCCCGCCCCGTTGGAGGCTGCGGCGCGTAAAGGCATGGTAGCCACTCTCCGTGACCACGGCATCCACCGGGATGTCCCAGGGGTCATGCGGCAACCGATCGACGCGCTGCGCATCGAAGGCCACCCCCACCAACAGCGGCTTGCGCCAGTGTCTGCGCCGGGCCAGGAAGGCGAGGCTGGTGTCGTAATAGCCCCCGCCCATGCCCATGCGATAGCCCCGCGCATCGAAACCCAGCATGGGCAGGAAGACGACCTGCAGTTGCCAGATCCGCACACGACTGTCGTGATGACCATATTCGGGAATGCCGTAGCGATTCACCGTCCAGTGCCGGGCCACCCCGCCCAGACGGCTGAACCAGAGGCGCCTGCCGCCGTGCCAGTCACCGGCACGCGGCGGCAGCATCGGCAGATAACAATGGGCGCCCATCCACAGGGCCCGATTGAGCAGGGGCAGGATGTCGATCTCCCCCTTGGCGGGGATGTAAAAACCGATGCGTCGGCCACGCCGCACCAGCCTTTGGCCGAGGGCGAGCCGCTCGATCCGGCGCCCCGCGGACTGGCGCACGCTTCGGGGGACCGCCGCACGACGGGCACGCAAGGCCTTGCGCAGACGGGACTTGTCGGACTCGGCGGGGGGCGGCTTCATGGCGAGAGGGACCCCCCGCACACGCCGTTCGGACCGCAACTCTTGAACCCATGGGTTCAAGGTGGCCGCGGCGCATCGCCATCAGGCGCATGGACGAATGCCGCGCGCACACCGGCGAGCTGTAGCCGCAGCCCAGGCTAAGCGTATCGGTTCACAGAATACGCAGCCCTCGCGAGCGCGGCAGGGGGTCAGAACAGATTATCTTGCTGGGCGAGCGCCGCATCAAGCAGCTTGTGCAGATGGGCGAGCTTGTTGCGGGCGGCCGCATCATCCACCACCGGCGGGCGGGCGGCCAGGTAGTCATGGGTGATGTTGAGTGCCGCCATGATGGCAATGCGTTCCAGGCCGATGATCTTGCCCGTCTCACGGATCTCCCGCATCTTGCGGTCGAGATAATTGACCGCCTGCAGCAGACCCTCCTTCTCGTCCTCCGGACAGGCGATGCGGAATTCCCGCCCCATGATGGCGACGTCGAGGCTGATCTGGCGGTTGGAGGCCATGTCAGTTCCGCCCGGCCGTCCGAGGAAACTGACCAGCCCCCGCGGGGGGCAGCGAACGCAGTGAGCGTGGGGGTCGTTTCATCTCAGTTCCGCCCGGCCGTCCGAAGAAACTGACCAGCCCCCGCGGGGGGCAGCGAATCCAGCGCCGGCGGGGCATGTTTCATCCAGAATGCAGGTAGATGCCATCGGCCACCGGATGGGTCGGGCTTTACTCCAACGGGTTCGGAGTCGCTCGTTCATCTCAGTCGGGCAGTTTGTCGTAGAGGGCCTGCACCCGCTGCCTGGCCTCGGCGAGCCGGTCGGTGAGCAGCTTGTTGTCGTTCTCCAGGGCGACCACCTGCTGGCGCAGACGCAGGTTCTCCTGCCGCAAGGCCTGCCAGCGTTCCAGCAGGAGGCTGAGCTTGCCTTCCAGGTCGTCCAGTTGTTCTAGCATTCGGACACTATAATTGGCCCAATTTTATCGCGTCAACCATCGGCGGCCAGCACGCCGACCGCCCATGTCCCACATCGCTGCGCTTCCGCCCTGGGCGCTCAGGGTCCAGTCGATCGGCCTCGCCCTATCCGCAAGACCGGGCAATCGCTCGCACGTGGGTGGGGGGTCGGCGGTGGCGGTTCTCTGCCTCGTTGCCTGAGGGAAGCCCCGGATTGAACATCCTGCTGCTGTCCGACGTGTACTTTCCACGCATCAACGGGGTGTCCACTTCCATCCAGACCCTGCGCCGGGAATTGCTGGCGGCCGGACACGAGGTCACCCTGGTGGTCCCCGACTATGGCACCCATGCGCAAGAGGCCGGGGTGGTCAGGGTGCGGGGGCGCAGCCTGTCCTTCGACCCCGAGGATAGGCTGATGGACTTGAGCGGTCTGAACCGCAGCCTCGAAGCCCTGCCCGGTCGCTTCGACGTGGTGCACGTGCACACCCCCTTCCTGGCCCATTTCGCCGGCCTGCGCTACGCACGCCGGCACGCCGTGGCCCTGGTGGAGACCTATCACACCCTGTTCACCGAATACTTCTACCATTATCTGCCCATCCTGCCGCGCGCCTGGCTCAGTGCCCTGGCGCGTGCCATCTCACGCCGCCAGTGCAACCGGGTTGACGCGGTCATCGCCCCCTCGGGCCCCATGCGCCAGGCCCTGCTGGACTACGGCGTGAACACCCGCATCGAGGTGATCCCCACCGGGCTGCTGCCCGAGTCCTTCATCCAGGGTAACGGCGCCGGTTTCCGACATGCCCACGGCATCCCACCGGATCGACCCATGCTGTTGTTCGTCGGTCGGGTCGCGTTCGAGAAGAACATCGGCTTCCTGCTCAGCATGCTCGCCGTGCTGGTCCGCTCGCACCCGGACGCCTGTCTGGTCATTGCCGGCGAGGGGCCGGCGGAGCGGGACCTGCATCGCGAGGTGCGGCGGCTCGGTCTGACCGAGCATGTGCGCTTCGTCGGCTATCTCGATCGGCAGCGGGAATTGCCGGACTGCTATCGGGCAGCGGACGTATTCGTGTTCGCCTCGCGCACCGAGACCCAGGGCCTGGTGCTGCTGGAGGCCATGGCCCAGGGCACGCCGGTGGTGGCCCTGGCCGAGATGGGCACGCGTGACGTGCTCGCCGAGGGTGAGGGCTGTCGCATCGCGCCGGATGACCCGAACGCCTTTGCCGCCATCGTCGCCGCACTGCTCGACGACGCCGAGGCGCACCGGCGGCTGTCGGCCGCCGCGGTGACCTATGCCCAGTCCTGGCGCTCGGAGCGCATGGCCGCAAGGGTGGTCAGCCTGTACACAGACCAGGCTCGCGCCGGCAAAAGACCCGCCTGACCTCATGGCCGCACAGGGTCACCGCGGCCGCTTCGCCCCCACCCCGAGCGGCCCCCTGCACTTCGGTTCCCTGGTGGCCGCGCTGGGCAGTCACCTCGAGGCACGCGCGTCCGGCGGCGAGTGGTTGGTACGTATCGAGGACGTCGACCCGCCGCGTGTGGTGTCGGGCGCTGCGGACGACATCCTGCGTACCCTGGAGGCCTTCGGCTTCGAGTGGGACGGGCCGGTCATGTACCAGAGCCGTCGCGGCGGCGCCTACGAGGTTGCGCTCGACAGGCTGCTGCGGCTGGACCGGGTCTACCCCTGCACCTGCAGCCGCAAGTTTCTCGCCGAGCGCGCCCGGCGCGGGGTGGACGGTCCGGTATACCCCGGCACCTGCCGGGCAAGGCGGCCGGGTGCGCTACAGGCCGCCCTGCGCCTGCGCGTGCCGACCGGACGTATCGTCTTCGAGGACGGTCTGCAGGGCCGCATCGCCTGCGAGGTGTCGCGGGAATGCGGCGATTTCGTGCTGCGCAGGGCCGACGGCGTCTGGAGTTACCAGCTCGCCGTGGTGGTGGACGACGCGGAACAGGGCATCACCCACGTGGTGCGCGGCGCCGACCTGCTCGCCTCCACCCCGCGCCAGATCCTGCTGCAGCGCTTGCTGGGGCTGCCGACACCGGCCTACCTGCACCTGCCGGTGGTCCTCGATCCCCATGGCGACAAGCTCTCCAAGCAGACCTTGGCCGAACGGGTCGATGCGCGTGCCCCTTTGCCCGCCCTGCAGGCCGCCCTGGCATTCCTGGGCATGCCCACAGACCGGTCAGTCACCACCGTCGCCGAGTTCTGGTCCATGGCCAGGGCGGTCTGGTCGCCGACACGTCTACCGCCGGTGCGCGGCAAACGGCTACCACCCGCCTGTCTCGATTGACAGGCCGCAGCCCTAACGAAGATAGCCCTCGTGCTCAAGTTTCAACACCACCTTCTGCACCGCCTCCTCGACGCTGTACTGGGCGGTGTCGATGGCCAGTTCCGGCTGTTCGGGCGCCTCGTAGGGGTCCGACACCCCGGTGAACTCGGGGATGAGCCCCGCGCGCGCCTTGGCGTAAAGGCCCTTGCGGTCGCGCGCCTCGCACACCTCGATGGGGGTGGAGACGTGCACCTCGACGAAGCCGCCCCAGGGTTCGATCATCCTGCGCACGTCGCGACGGGTGGCACGGTAGGGGGCGATGGGGGCGCAGATGGCCACGCCGCCGTTCTTGGTGATCTCGCTGGCGACGAAGCCGATACGGCGGATGTTGATGTCGCGGTGCTCGCGCGAGAAGCCCAGTTCGCTCGACAGGTGCTTGCGCACGATGTCGCCGTCGAGCAGGGTCACGCGCCGGCCGCCCATTTCCATCAGCTTGACGGCCAATGCGCGGGCGATGGTGGACTTGCCGGCGCCGGACAGGCCGGTGAAGAACACCGTGAAACCCTGCCGGCTGCGCGGCGGATAGGCCTTGCGCAGTTCCTCGACCACCTCGGGATAGGTATACCACTCGGGCACGCGCAGGTCCTGCATCAGACGGCGTCTTAGCTCGACATCGGTCATGCTCAGACCGCGTGTCCCTTCCGTCAGCGCGTCCTCGGTCAGATAGGTGTCCTGGTCCTCGACGTAGACCAGCCGCGGGAAGGGGACCAGTTCCACGCCCACCGTCTCCTTGAGCCTCGACTGCATCGCTGCGCTCAGGCCGAGGGCATCGGCGCCCCGCCGTTGGTCACCGCTGTCCGCGCTTTCACCCCCCACCACCAGGTGGGTGCAGCCATGGTTGCGCGCGACGATCGCCTTGTACATCACCGCCCTGGCCCCGGAGATGGCCGGCGGCAGGGGGCTGACCGCCAGCATGGTGGTGGTGGCGGGGAAGCGCGGCAGCATGGCCTGGCAGGCGCGCAGCCGGGTGAAGTGCAGCGGGTCGTGCACCGGATCGGAGCCCCCCGCGACGTGGAGGAACAGGTTGGCCTCGCGCTCCACGGCGGCGCGCAGATAGAACTCGTAGTGCGGACGGTGCACGGGTTGCGACGGCATCACCGCCAGCACCCTACGCCAGCCCCGGCGGGCGAACTGGGCGCGGGCCTCGGCGGGGGTCAGACGCAGGGTGAGGAAATCGTGCCGGGGTGGCAGCGAGACCCCCTCCACCCGACCGGCCAGGTAGTACTGGCCCGACGCGGCCAGGGGGACGGTCAGGGGGGCACCCGAGTCGGCGGCCAGCGCCTGTTCCCGTTGCGGATCGGCGGGCCAGACCTCCTCCACGCGCAGGACCGCCGGCATGAAGCCCTCGGCATCGCGCAACGCCACGCTTTGACCCGGCCGCAGCCCCTGGGCCTGTTTGGCACCGATCGCCAGCACCGTCGGCCAGGGCCAGAAGCGCCCATCCGCCAGTTCCAGCCTGGACAGGACGGCATCCAGGTCGGCGCGACCGAGGTAACCGGTCAGCGGGTTGAGCGCACCGGTGAGCAGCAGCTCCAGGTCGCACATCTGCCGCCAGTCCAGGTCGATCGAGGGATAGTCGAGGGCGGCCTGCCTGATGGCCTGGGCGCGATAGGCGTCCACCAGGAGCATGGGCAGGTCGCCGCCATAAGGGGGGATAATGTTTTGCATGACGTTGGCCTCAGACAGGGTAGATGGTGTAGAAGGCGCGGATGAAATCGGCCAGCCGGTCTTCGGGCAGGACGTTGATGCCGGCGGCCGCCTTGCGCCCGCCACCGGTAGCGAACTGCCGGCAGAGCTCGTCGGCCCCCGTCCTGTTCGTCAGCGGCGCACGCACGCTGACCACGTAGTGCCCCTGGGGTGAGCGGGTGAGCAGGGCATGTGCCCGCTGGGGGTGGCGGCTGGCCAGTTCGTTGGCATAGACGCCGGAGACGCGTCGTGCCCAGGCGGCGTCGGGGAGTACGATCACGGCACCCGAGGACCTTTCCTCCAGGGGGGTGACGGCGCTGGCCGCCGCCATGTCGGCGGTGTAGCCGGCGCGCAGAGTGGCGAATTCGGGCGCCTCGGCGACGAAGACGAGGGGATCGGCATAGGCGTGCAGCCGCCGATAGAGCTCGTCGGGGGGGAAGTAGAGGTCCTCGACGCTCTCGCCATAGGCGTTGTAATTGAGGCATTCACCGAGCTCGCGCAACTGCGCCAGGCGATCCTCCGTCAGCCCCAGGGGCTCGGCCGCCCTGCGGGCTGCGTCGTGCAGGTTGTCACCGAAGGAGGCGACCACCGCCCACGGTCGATGCCGGCCGGCGAGGTAACGATCGACGAGCAGGCTGGTGCAGACGTCGGCGGCGGTGTCGATATGCGCTTCGAAGCCGGCATGCGCCGGCAATTCACCCGGGTTGTGGTGATCGAACCAGCGCACCCGCACCCCGCTGTCGAGCATGGCTTGGAGCGGGGCGATGTTCTTCTCGACGGCGATGTCCAGGGCGGTGACCTCGTCGCCGGCCTCTGCGGTGATGCGTTTGAGCAGGGCGATATCGCGCTTGACGCCGGTGACGAGTCGGCTCGTCACCGGTTCGGCCAGACGCAGCTGGTGCAGCGCGCAGATGCCGTCGGCATCGCCGTTGAAGGCGTCGAAATACATGGTGTGCTCCAGGGAAAACGGTTAGTTTTGTGCGCGTGATGGGTATATCGGCAGACTCGCGATAAATGTTCAGTGACGGTGCAAGGCGCCCCCCCTCCTGGCTGCCGTTGGCCGGCTACGTCGTCCTGATCCTGGCCAGCAGTCTGCACCCCTACGCCGGCTGGCGACCGTTGTCTCTTTGGTCGTTCGAGTTTATCACGGCGCCGCTGCCGCCTTTCATCACCCGCACCGATCTCACCACCAACTTCCTGGTCTATGTTCCCCTGGGTTATCTGCTGGCCCTGCGCCTGGCTCAACCTCGGCGACGCTATCGCGCCGTGTTGTTCGCCGCCTTGGCCGGCATGGCGCTGAGCCTCACCCTGGAGACACTGCAACAGTTCATCCCTGGGCGTATCGCCTCCAATCTGGACGCCGCCCTCAACGCCCTGGGAACCCTCACCGGCGCCCTGTTGACCCTGCACCACCAGCGCCTGCTGCGTGCTGCCCGTTGGGTCCGCAGTTGGCGCCTGGCCAGGTTCAGACCGGGATTGCGGGTGAATCTCGGCCTGGTTCTGATCGTCCTTTGGGGTCTGGCCCAGTTCGCACTGCTGCCGGTGCCAGGTGCCGGCTGGCTCGAGTTGCACCTGCGCCCTTTCGACACCGCACCGGGCGGCCTGGATCAGTTGAACCTGGCCTGGTTTGCCGCCATCGCGCTGGAGATGACCACCCTGGGCGCTTTCACCGCCAGTCTGCTGCGTCCGGGGCGCTATGTGAGCACCCTGGTGCTCCTGTTCCTGCTCGCCTTCACCGTCAAACTGCTGGCCGCCACGGTGCTGCTCAAGCTCAAGGTGGTGGGCGGGGTCCTGTCATTGGAGACGCTGATCGCCTTTTTGCTGGCCTTCTGGCTGCTGCTGACCCCCTGGGTCTCGCGTCATCGGCGCGCGACCGCCATCGCCCTGTTGGGCGCCATCCTGCTGTTGCGCTTCTGGCTGGGCAGCTATCTGCTGCTGCCGAAGACCAGCCTGCTCAACATCGTCGGCCTGGCGAAGGCGGTGGCATCCCTGTGGCCCTGGGTCGCCCTCGTCACCCTGCTGGCCACGGCCATTTTCGGCGGACATCGGCCGGGGCAGCCGAAAACGGGGGGTGATGACCGACGCGTTGACGGAACATCCCTCAGGGGCTGAGTTCGCCGCTGGCCGACATCTGCGCACGACCGACATGAACGACGATCACCATCCCGTACTGCAGTCTCAGCATCGCGCGGCTCCGGGCGCGGCCCTGGTCCTCGGCTGGGTGGCCTATGTCGCCTTCGTGGTCTACGGCAGCCTGGTCCCGCTCGATTACCAACCCCGCCCCTGGGACGAGGCCTGGCGTCTGTTTCAGAACATCCGTCTGCTGGATGTCGGCGCCCAGGGCCGGGCGGACTGGATCGCCAACGGCGTGCTCTATCTGCCACTTGCCTTTCTCACCGCCCACGTCCTGGCGGGCGGGCGACAGCGCCCCGCCCCCCTCGCGCTGGTGACGGCCCTCCTGTTCTGCCTGGCGCTGGCCGTGACGGTGGAGTTCGTGCAGCTCTTCTTCCCGCCCCGGACGGTGTCGCTGAACGACCTGCTGGCCGAGGGCGTCGGCAGCCTGCTGGGCGTGAGTCTGGCGGCCGCCTCGGGGGGGCGCTTCCGGCACCTGCTCGACGCCCTGGCCGGCGAGCCCTCGCAGTTCCTCACGCGCCTGCTCAAGGCCTATGCCGTCGGATACTTTGCCTTCAGCCTGTTTCCCTACGACTTCCTGCTATCGGCCTCGGAACTGGCCTTGAAATCCCAGTCCGGCGCCTGGGGATGGCTTTTCGCCCCCGATGCCTGGCACGGCAGTATCGGCCTCACCGTGGCCAAGCTCCTCGGCGAGGGGCTGGCGGTGGCTCCCCTGGGCTATCTGGCCTATCGCATGCGGCCCCAGCCAGACCGATGGACGGCCGCCGCTGCGTTGGGCGCGGGCGCCCTGCTCGGCCTGCTCATCGAGACCGTCCAGTTCTTCATCGTCTCCGGGGTGAGCCAGGGCCTGTCTCTGGCGACCCGCGCCCTGGGTTTCCTCGCCGGTGTCTTGCCTGCCCGCCGGGCCGACGCGCCGGACCCCGGCCGGATCGCGTCCTTCCTCAGACGGCATCTTTTCGCCCTCGGCGGGCTTTATCTGCTCGCGCTGGCCACCCTGAACGGCTGGTTCGAGCAACGCTGGCTGGGGATGGAGCACGCCCTGGGCACACTCGCCGGGCTGCGCTTCCTGCCCTTCTACTATCACTACTACACCACCGAACAGGCGGCGTTGTTGAGCCTGACGGCCGTAGCCCTGATGTACGCCCCCATCGGCCTGTTGACCTGGGCCACCTGGTCGCCGCCCGCGCTGGCGCTGCTGCTCGGTGGCATTGCCGCGGCCCTCATGGAGACGAGCAAGCTGTTCCTGGAGGGCATGCGCCCCGACCCGACCAATCCCCTGCTCGCCGGCCTGGCGGCCTGGGCATGCGCGCATCTGGCCCGGCGGCTGGCCTCGGCCATGCGAGCGTCGCGTCCGCTACATACCCCGATGCAGGTGCAAGCCGCTGCCACCGGGCCAGCATTCCCCCTGGCCAACCGTGCGCCCGAGGCACAGCGCCCGATGCGCAGCACCCCCTCTTCCCACGTGGGATTGCGCCTGCGCACACCGTCCTGGCGCGGCCATGCCCTCATCGCCGGCGGCCTGGCCGCTGCCGCCTGGGGGATTGCCACCTTTCCCTTGCAGCCTCTGCTGCCCGGCCTGATGCTGGCGGGCTATGCCGCGCTCGTCTGGCGCCATCCCCAGGCCATGCTGGTCGTCCTGCCGGCCGCCCTGCCCCTGCTCGACCTGGCCCCCTGGAGCGGTCGTTTCTTCATTGACGAGTTCGACCTGCTGCTCCTGATCAGCGTGGCCATCGGTTATGTCCGCCTGCCGCCCGTCGCCCGCCACGCTCGTTCCGACCCGCTCCTGCGCATCATCCTCATCCTGCTCGGCCTGTCCTATGCCGTCGCACTCGCACGCGGTCTGCTGCCCTGGCAGACGCCCGACGCCAACGCCTGGAGTCATTACTACAGCGACCTAAACGCCCTGCGCGTCGCCAAGGGGGCGCTCTGGGCCTTCCTGCTCACCGGTCTGCTCAGACGCATGCTCGTCGCCCTGCCCGGGGTGCGCCATCGCCTCGCCCAGGGCATGGTGCTCGGGCTGGCCGGGACGGTGGCGGTGGTCTTCTGGGAACGCCTGGCCTTTCCGGGCCTGGCCAACTTCGCCGACGTCTACCGGGTCACCGGACCCTTCTCCCAGATGCACACGGGCGGGGCGGACCTCGAGGCCTATCTGACCCTGGCCCTGCCCTTCCTGCTGTATCTGATGTTCGTCCAGCGCGGCTGGCCGCTGAAAGCCGCGGGCGGTATCCTGCTCATGGCCGCCACCTACGCCATGATGGTGACCTTCGCCCGCATCGGCTATGCGGCCTACGCGGTGGCCATGCTGCTGACCCTGACCATGCTGCTGTTGGCGCGGGCCCGTCGTGCCAGGGGGCTGCCCGATCGGCCGGCCTTCGCCGTGGTCGCCCTGGCCGCAGTGGCCGTGGCGGTGGCCTTGCCGGTCTGGCACGGCCCCTTCGCCCAGGAGCGCCTGGCCCGTTCGGGCGCCGATCTGCAGACCCGCATCGAGCACTGGCGGGCTGCCCTGGCCATGCGCGACCCGGGCTGGTCGACAGCCTTATTCGGCATGGGCCTGGGGCGCTATCCGCAGACCCACGCCTGGCGCAACGAGGGCAACCGCGCCGCCACCTATCGCCTGGAGACCGAGGGTCAGGACAGCTTCCTGCGCCTGGGCGCGGGTAGCCCGCTATATGTCGAGCAGTTCGTCGCCGTACGGCCGGGACAGGACTACCGCCTGGCCCTCGATCTGCGCAGCGCCGAGCCAGGCGCCGCCTTGAGCGTATCCCTGTGTGAGAAGTGGCTGCTCACGTCGGCACGCTGCGAATTTCTGCGCATCGCCGTTCCTACCACCGGGGGGTGGGCGTCGCTGGACGGCATCCACCTCGCATCGGGTGAGGTCGGCAATGCCCCCTGGTACGCCCCGCGACCGGTCAAGCTGTCCCTGTACAACGCCGGTGCAGGCACGGTTGTGGACGTCGACCGTGTACGCCTGCAGACGGCGGACGGACGGGACCTGCTCCGCAACGGCGATTTCGGCCGCGGCATGGACCATTGGTTCTTCAGTGTAGACAACGACCTGCCGTGGCACATCTGGAGTCTGCCGGTGACCCTGTTGTTCGATCAGGGCTGGTTGGGGCTGATCGCCCTCACCTTCTTCCTCGCCGTCGCGATCGGCCGGAGCGGACGCGCCGCCTGGCGAGGGGATACCCTGGCGGGCGCCCTGTTGGGCGCGGTCGCCGGGTTCGCAGTGCTGGGCAGCATGGATAGCCTCATCGACAGTCCACGCATCCTGCTGCTCGGTCTGCTGATAGCCTGGCTGGCGGCACAGCCTGCCAGGTCTTCGGATCGTATATGAGGCCAGCCAGTTGCGCCCCGACCGCTTGCCGGCGGCTGAACGGGGCCACCACCGCCGGAAGCAGCGGCGGACTATCGGCCGCTCAGGGGCAGCTCGCGTTACCCGGCTTGAACGTGGCGCCGCTGACGACCTCGGTGCCGTTGGCGTAACAGAAGCTGTAGGGTCCGGCCCCCGTGCCGTGCACACTGTAGGAATAGCAGATACCGCCGGTGTAGCAATAGGTCACGAAGTTCCTGGCTATGCTCCAGGTACCGACTTGCTTGGTGGGGTCGATGGGGTGTCCCGGTCCCATCTTGTAATCCCACAGCTGACCACCGGCGCGGTGTTGTTCCTGCCACACATCGCTGCCACGTGTAGCACAGACCGTATTGCCGGTGATGAGATTGGTCAGATTGGTGCCTGTCACCCGTGTGGTGGGTGAACAGTCCGCCGCGGCCAGGGCGGGCAGCCCGGCGAGGAGGACCACAGCCGTCAGTCTCGAACTTTTCATCAGAGTTCTCCTGCAAATCTCGCGGTTTGAGCGCCGCATGATGGATGAGGTCAATAGTCATACACCGTATGTGACGATGACACATGCAAGTTTCACGCCATTGATAATTTTCCTCTTTCCTTCAGACAGTTAGGGTGGCGCGCCGCACAGGGCGGGTGCGCATGTGTAAATTTTTCCGACACAGGACGGCTGTGTATGCGCACATGCTGCACATCGAACACTCACCGTTGCGCGACCTGTCCCGAGGTTCGTTCCGGTGACGGGCAGGGTCCGCGTGTACAGGCCCCGAACTCGCACCCCACCCTCGGCAGGCCGTTGTAATCCAGCCGGCCGTCGAGATGCTCTTCGAGCACGCCTGCCTGCGCGGCTGCATCGCAGGCCAGGCCTGTCTTTGGTGCGAGATCCAGAAGTCCGGGCTCGATGGCGGGGCGCACGAGCCAACGCGCCGCGTCATGCAGTCCGCCGGTGTGGTTGGCGCGCGGGTCCGCGCCCAGCAATGGCCGCGCGGCCAGGACCAGATTGTTGAACACCCGCTGCGGCCCGTCGGTCTGGCCTTCGCGGCGGCGCACGGCGATGCCCTCGTCGCGGGCGAGCACCGTGTTGTGAAAGATGTCGATGCGGCGCGGCACGTCGTTGTGCGGCTGAATGCGCACGGCGGGTCCATGGTGGTTGACGAAGAGGTTGTTGTATAGGGCGACGTTGCCCTCGCCCTGGAACAGCGCTTCGGTCGGGTTCTGCCAGAACAGGTTGGCATAGATCAGGTAGCGATCCTCAATCCCTTCGCCGGAGAGGGGCCAGTGTCCGACCAGGACGTTGGGGCGTGCCAGCGCCCCCAGGTTGCCGCCGCTCGCCTTGTCGAACAGGTTGCGCCGGATGACGGTGTCATGCCGCGCACCGGCACCGGGCATGTCTGCCGGGCGCGGGCGCTGGTGCTTGATCTGCAGACTGTAGCCCAAGGTGTCGCGTACCACGTTGTCTTCGATCAGGCCAGCCACGAATGGGGCCTCACCGTTCGAATTCCCGAAGTACATGCCGGTGCCCACCCGCTCGATCAGATTGCCGCGCACCACCCAGCCATACGCCGGGCATTTGGTGGAGATGCCCACGTTCTGCTGCGAAGCGTCGTGGCCGTGGATGTAGAGGTTTTCCAGGGTGACGAAATGGGCGTAGCGGCTGTGACCCTCGGCCTTGACCGCATCGACCGCGAGACCGCGCCCATCCAGTTCCAGGTTGCGGATGACGAGGTGGCGCACGTTGACCAGACTCACCGTGTTGGCGCCGGGACGGGCGGGAAAACGCGCACGCGGGCCGGTGGCCGGCCCTTCCACGATGATGGGCTGCCGGGCATCCCCCTCGCGGTTATGCAGGGGGAGTCCACGCGTGTAGTCGCCTGGTGCGAGCAGCAGCCGGTCGCCGGCCTTCAAGCGGCCCAACACCGCACGGTAATCCTCGGGACCGGCCTCGAAGTCCGCCGCCGCGACCATGAGGGGCAGCAGTCCCGGCAGCAAGCGGATCAACCACATGATTCAGCGTCACCCGCGCCGTCTGCGGCGTCCGCCCCGGCCAGCACACGCTCCAGCCTGGCGACCAGGCTGTGCACGCTCTGTCGCCCGGTATCCAGCACGATGTGGGCCGTTTCCATATACAGGGGATGCCGCACCGCGTACAGCTCCTGGAGCTTCTTCAGGGGGTCGCCCGTCTGTAAGAGGGGGCGGTTGCGATCGTGCCGGGTGCGCAGCCAGAGTTCCTGTGGCTGGGCGCGCAGATAGACCACGGTGCCGCGGGATTTCAACCAGGCGCGGTTGTCGGCACTCAGGACGGCGCCGCCGCCGGTGGCCAGCACGATGCCATGGCGCTGCGTCAGTTCGTCGATCACGGCCGACTCGCGGCGGCGGAAACCCGCCTCCCCCTCGATCTCGAAGATGGTGGGGATGGGCACGCCGCAACGCGCGACGATTTCATGATCGGAATCGACGAAAGCGAGCTGGCGCTGTCGTGCCAGCACACGACCTATCGTGGTCTTGCCGGCGCCCATGAGCCCGATGAGGAAGATGTTGTCGCTAGGGGGCATCGGGTTCCGGGATCAGGCTACCGCTGGCATGCTCCGGTGTCGCAGGTGCGCGATGACGCTGCATGCTGGCGTCATCCGTTGACCTTGCCCTGATGCCGCAGCAGCCGCGCTACCGCATCCTTCAGGTCACCCGGCGGGAGCGAGCCGTCCAGGGCATGCCACGCCGCGATAGCCGCCTTGCCCATGCCCTGCTTGGGCGGCCTGTCGGGGACGGCCCAGTCCGCGCGCACCTTGACCTTGATCTCGCTCACCGTCCGACCTTCGGCGCTCAACGCCCGCGCCAGGGTCTTGGCCTGGCTGCGTACGCGCGCGGCCGCCGCGCCGTAGCCGCAATAGACCAGTGCGGTCTCACCCGTGACCGCGGCCACCCGACAGGCACGCGCCAGACCGGACGGGGCCACCGTGGCAAACAGCCGGTTGAGTTCAGCCAGGCGTCTGGCCTCCGGCAGCAACAGGGCGAGCGACCGGTCCCCGGCCAACACCCCCCGAACCGGTTGCAGGGGCGAGGACAATGGTCGCCGGAGCATCCCGGGATGACCGCCCTCAGCCGCGGGAGGTGGGCGCGAGGCAGGCAGAGACGCTGAAGCACCGTGGCGGGTCATGTCGGAGCGTAAGCCAAGCTTAAGAAAGGGGTGGTGTGGCCTATGTTACCATTCAGCGATTCAGGCGCCGCGGCTAACCATCGTGGGCCGCGGTCCGTATTCGACACGAAATCCGTACCCTATCCAAGCAAAGCATTCATGCCTCTCAACGTCCTGAAAAAGATCTTCGGCAGTCGCAATGAGCGGCTGCTCAAGCAATACCGCTCGGTCGTGAGCAAGATCAATACCCTGGAGCAGGAGTTCGAGAAACTCTCCGATGCGGCACTCGCGGCCAAGACCGGCGAATTCCGTGCCCGCCTGGCGCAGGGGCAAAGCCTCGACCAGCTGCTGCCCGAGGCCTTCGCCGCCGTGCGCGAGGCCGGCAAACGCGCGCTCGGTATGCGTCATTACGACGTCCAGCTGATCGGCGGCATCGCGCTGCACCAGGGCAAGATCGCCGAGATGCGCACCGGCGAGGGCAAGACCCTGGTGGCCACCCTGGCCGTCTATCTCAACGCCCTGCCGGGCCAGGGCGTGCATGTGGTGACGGTCAACGACTATCTGGCCAGCCGCGATGCCGACTGGATGGGCAAGATCTACCGCTTCCTGGGCATGACGGTCGGCGTCATCTACTCACAGCAGCCGCCGGAGGAGAAGCAGGCCGCCTATGCCGCCGACATCACCTACGGCACCAACAACGAGTACGGTTTCGACTACCTGCGCGACAACATGGTCTTTCACCCCAGCCAGCGCGTGCAGCGGCCGCTCAACTATGCCATCGTCGACGAGGTGGACTCCATCCTGATCGACGAGGCGAGGACACCGCTGATCATCTCCGGCCAGGCCGACGACAACGTCGAGATGTATCAGCGCATCAACCTGGTGCCGCCCCGTCTGGAGCGGCAGGAGAAGGAATACAAGGAGGGTGAGACCGGCCCCATCGGCGACTACACGGTGGACGAGAAGGCGCATCAGGTCATGCTCACCGAGCGCGGCCACGAGCGGGTGGAGCAGATCCTCACCGAACTGGGGCTGCTGCCCGAGGGCGGCAGCCTCTATGACGCCACCAACATCCGCCTGATGCACCACGTCTACGCCGCCTTGCGCGCCCACGTGCTGTATCACAAGGACCAGCATTACGTGGTGCAGAACAACGAGGTGATCATCGTCGACGAGTTCACCGGGCGGCTGATGCACGGCCGGCGCTGGTCGGAGGGCCTGCACCAGGCGGTGGAGGCCAAGGAAGGCGTGCCGATCCAGCGCGAGAACCAGACGCTCGCCTCGATCACCTTCCAGAACTACTTCCGCATGTACAAGAAGCTGGCCGGCATGACCGGCACGGCGGACACCGAGGCCTACGAATTCCAGCAGATCTACGGCCTGGAGACGGTGGTCATCCCGACCAACAAGCCGATGATCCGCAAGGACTACAACGACCTGGTCTATCGCACGGCCAAGGAAAAATGGAAGGCAGTGATCGAGGACATCAAGGACTGCCACCAACGCGGCCAGCCCGTGCTGGTGGGCACCACCTCCATCGAAGTGAACGAATTCCTCTCCGACCTGCTGAAGAAGGAAGGGCTGCCGCACCAGGTGCTCAACGCCAAGCAGCACGCCAGCGAGGCGCAGGTGGTGGCACAGGCGGGGCTACCCGGCGCCATCACCATCGCCACCAATATGGCCGGCCGCGGTACCGACATCGTGCTGGGCGGTTCGATCGCCAAGGAGGTGGAGGCCATCCGCGAGGACCCCGGGCTGTCCGAGGATGACAAGCACGCGAAGATCGCGCTGCTGCATGACGCGTGGCAGAAACTCCACGCGCGTGTGATCGAGGCCGGCGGTCTGCACATCATCGGGACCGAACGCCACGAGTCGCGGCGGGTGGACAACCAGCTCAGGGGACGCGCCGGCCGTCAGGGCGATCCCGGCTCCTCGCGTTTCTACCTGTCGCTGGAAGACCCGTTGCTGCGCATCTTTGGCGGTGAGCGGCTGATGATGATCATGGACAAGCTGAAGATGCCCGAAGGCGAGGCCATCGAGCACCCCATGGTCAACCGCTCGCTCGAGTCCGCCCAGCGCAAGGTCGAGCAACGCAACTTCGACATCCGCAAGCAGCTGCTCGAATACGACGACGTGGCCAACGACCAGCGCAAGGTCATCTATACCCAGCGCAACGAGCTGCTGGAGGCCACCGACGTGTCCGAGGGCATCCGCGGCATGCGCGCACAGGTGCTCAACAACGCGATCAACGACTTCATCCCGCCCGGCAGCATGGCCGAACAGTGGGACATCGCCGGCCTCACGCAGCACCTGGCCGGCGAGTACCTGCTGGAGCTGCCCATCCAGCAGTGGCTGGACCAGGATGCCAAACTCGACGAGCACGGCCTGCGCGAGAAGATCGTGGCCGCCGCCGACGCGGCCTATGTGCTCAAGGAGCAACTGGCCGGCGCGGACAATCTGCGCCAGTTCGAGCGCGCCATCCTGTTGCAGAGCCTGGACAGCCACTGGCGCGAGCACCTGGCGGCGATGGACCACCTGCGCCAGGGCATCCATCTGCGCGGCTACGCCCAGAAGAACCCCAAACAGGAATACAAGCGGGAGGCCTTCGAGCTGTTCGAGGCGATGCTGGACGCCATTGCCCGCGAGGTGACCCAGATCACGCTCACCGTGCAGGTGCGCACCGAGGCGGACGTGGAGGCGGTCGAACCGCAGGCCCCCCCCGTATCCAATGTGCAGTACCACCATGCCGACTACGACGAGGCCCTGGGCAAACCCGACGAGGCGGCGCAGGCCGAGCCCAAACAACCGATCCAGCGCAGCCAACCCAAGGTCGGCCGCAACGACCCCTGCCCCTGCGGGTCGGGCAAGAAGTACAAACACTGCCACGGCAAGCTCGCCTGACCGGGTGCGAGGTGGCCAGGGAGGGTGAGGTTTATCTCACCCCTCATCCCCACCCCTTGCCCCCACCCTCACGCCCCGATACCCTATCGATTCTGTCAACAATTTCCCCCATCGCCATGCCCTATTACATCTACAAGATCGGCCCCCTGAACATCCTGGAAAAGCAAGGTCAGGCCGACAGTTTCAAGGAGGCCAAGGCCATCGCCAACGAACTGCGCAAGGGTTTGGATCCCGCCTCGGGCCATACGGTGAAGATGATCTTCGCCGAGAACGAACTCGCCGCCGAGGACACCCTTTCCCAGCCACGCGAGCTGGACCCGTCCCTGGCGGGGGACGACTACTGATGGACATGGATGATGTGAAAAGGGGGATGCGTCGCAGATGCCCCATGCCTGATCCATCCTTACCCTTGTCCCGCTGATGTCCGGTTACAACGAAGAGGCCTACAAACAGGCGCGAGACACCGCCATCGCCCTGCCCTGTCCGTTCGAGCGGGCGCTGCTCTCCCGTTGTGCCGAGTGCTACAAGTCGCGCAAGCTGCTGCTGGCAGAACGGGAGGCCATCACCTGCACCGAGGCGCCCGCCAATGAGCGTTGCAAGGCCTTCCACCATGCCCTGCACGAAAACGCCCGCTTCGCCCTGCACATAGACCCGCATCAGCCCTGGCCCTTCGGCAAGGAGATCCGCGCCCAGTGCGGCGGCGCTTTGGGCCTGCGCGACGCCCTGGGACAGCCCGACGGGGAAGCGCCCGACATCGCCCAGCTCATCGAGCTGGGGCTGGCCCGCCACGGCGCGGTGGCGGACTTCCCCTATTCCGAGATCATGCGCGCGGTGGCGCACTTCGAGCCGCGCCGGCGCCGCAGTCGCTAGGCATCAACGGGCATGGCGACGCCACCCCAAAGCATGAATGTCGCCTTGTCCGTTCCCTCACCTTAAGGAAGCTCTGCATAACCCGGCGAGCGGGATGCAGCGCAAGGCGCCCGGAGCGCAGCGACCGAGACATAACATTAGGTTAGGCGAGGGAGCGAGCACCGCGCAACGCAGCGATGCGCCCGCGCAGCCAGTTATGCAGAGCTTCCTTAAGCCCCTCCGGCCCTCTCTCCCGGCCTCTCTCCCTGAGGGAGAGAGGAGGGTCGAGCCTCCCCTCCCCCCACGGGGGGAGGGGTCGGGGGTGAGGGATGGGGAGGGGAGCTTCGTGAGCCGGCTGCGCCGACTTTCACGCTAACATTCGCCGGGTTTCCCAATGACACCGCTTGGCCTTGTCGCCTCAATGCACACCCTCACCCTCACACGTCCCGATGACTGGCATCTGCATCTGCGCGATGGCGCCGCCCTCGCGGCGGTGTTGCCGGACACCGCGCGCCGCTTCGCCCGCGCCATCGTCATGCCCAACCTGAAGCCACCCGTGCGCACGGTGGCCGAGGCTGCGGCCTACCGGGCGCGCATCCTGGCCGCCCTGCCGGAGGGGATGCGGTTCGAGCCGCTGATGACGCTCTACCTCACGGACAACACCTCGCCTGAGGAAATCATCGAGGCCAGAGCGAGCGGCTTCGTGCATGCCGTGAAGTACTACCCGGCCGGGGCCACCACGAACTCGGACTCTGGTGTTACCGCCATCGGGCATGCCTACCCCGCCATCGAGGCGATGCAGGCCGTCGGGCTGCCCCTGCTTGTGCACGGCGAGGTGACCGACGCGGCGGTGGACGTGTTCGACCGCGAGGCGGTGTTCGTCGACCGTGTGCTCGCGCCGCTGCGCATGCGTTTCCCGCAGCTCAAGCTGGTGCTCGAACACATCACCACCCGCGAGGGGGTGGAATTCGTTCGCACGGCTGCAGGGCCGACTGCGGGCACCCTCACCGTGCACCACCTCCTCTACGACCGCAACGCCATGTTCAGAGGTGGTCTGCGACCACACCTCTACTGTCTGCCGGTCTTGAAGCGCGAACGCCATCGCCAGGCCCTCGTCGAGGCCGCCGTGTCGGGCAATCCGCGCTTTTTTCTCGGCACCGACAGCGCGCCGCACGCGCAGTCCGACAAGGAAAGCGCCTGTGGCTGCGCCGGGATCTATACGGCGCATGCCGCCATCGAGCTCTACGCCGAGGTGTTTGAAGCGGCCGGCGCCCTCGATCGCCTGGAGGCCTTCGCCAGCTTCCACGGGCCGGACTTTTATGGGCTACCGCGCAACACGGAACGGATCACCCTCGTGAAGGCGCCCTGGGAAGTCGCGCCGGCGCTGGATTTCGGCGCGGGTGCGCGCCTCGTGCCGCTGCGCGCCGGCGAGACGGTGGCCTGGCGATTGCAGTAACGCCTCTGCACGGCGATTCCCCTTCAAGGCCGGTCGACCGGATGCCGAAAAGTATCCGGTCAAGCCATGACCTTCACGGAGGGAAGATGCACAAGGACAGCCCCTATTTCAAATACGTGGTCGAGCTGCTCAAAGTGATGCTGGAGAAGGGCGGCTCCGACCTGTTCATCACCGTAGGCACCCCGCCGGCCATCAAGGTACATGGCGAAATGACCCCCTTCGGTGGCAAGCCGGTGAGCCGGGAGCAGGCCGAGGAGATCGTCGCCGCGGTGATGAACGAGAAACAGCGGGCCGAATTCCGCGAAACCAAGGAGTGCAATTTCGCCCTTTCCCTCGACGGCATCGGCCGCTTCCGCGTCAACGCCTATGTGCAGCGCGGCTCGCACGGCCTGGTGGCGCGGGTCATCAACACCGTCATCCCCACCCTGGACGAGCTCAAGCTGCCCGCCGTGCTGAAGGAGGTGGTGATGGAAAAACGCGGCCTCATACTCATGGTCGGCGCCACCGGCTCGGGCAAGTCCACCAGCCTCGCCGCCATGCTCGACCACCGCAACGAGCACTCGCGCGGCCACATCATCACCATCGAGGACCCGGTGGAGTTCGTGCATCCGCACAAGAAGAGCCTGATCATGCAGCGCGAGGTGGGGGTGGACACCGACAGCTGGCACGCGGCGCTCAAGAACACCCTGCGGCAGGCCCCGGACGTGATCCTGATCGGCGAGATCCGCGACCGCGATACCATGGACTACGGCATCGCCTTCGCCGAGACCGGCCACCTGTGCCTGGCCACCCTGCATGCCAACAACGCCAACCAGGCCCTGGACCGCATCATCAACTTCTTCCCGGTGGAGCGGCGGCAACAAATCCTGATGGACCTGTCGCTCAACCTGAAGGCCATCGTCTCGCAGCGTCTGATCCCGGCCACTCATGGCGGCCGGGTCCCGGCCGTGGAGATCATGCTCAACACGCCGCGCATCGCCGACCTCATCCTCAAGGGCGAGGTGCACGAAATCAAGGAGGCGATGGCCAAGTCCAAGGACCTGGGCATGCGCACCTTCGACCAGGCCCTGTTCGACCTGTGCGTCGATGGCCTGGCCGAGCCCGAGACCGTGCTGCGCTACGCCGACTCCTACAACGAGCTGCGTCTGATGCTCAAGAACATGGTCAGCCGCGGCCCGCTGGGCGAAGAAGCGGTCGGCGGTCTGTCGCTGGCCTGACCGCCCTTGCTGAATCGTGACGCCAACCCTATATTCCACATCGGGAGTCGGCCAGACAGCCGCTGCGCCCACGGGCGCAGAGGAAAGTCCGGGCTCCACAGGGCAGGGTGCCAGGTAACGCCTGGGCGCTATAAGGCCGCAAGGCCCCAAGGCGACGGAAAGTGCAACAGAAACATACCGCCGATGGCCCGGACTTTGACGCCGCAAGGCGGCAAAGTCCTCCTTTCAGAGGGTAGGGCGCAGGTCTTGCCCGATGAAGGATGGGGTCACGTGGGACAGCGCGTGGGATCGGTTCACGTGCGACAGCGCGTGGGATCGGTTCACGCGCGACAGCGCGTGGCCAGAGCCCCCGTCAGGGGGCGGGCACAGGCAAGGGTGAAATCGTGCGGTAAGAGCGCACGGCCGGGCCGGCAACGGTCCCGGCGGGCAAACCCCACCCGGAGCAAGGCCAAATAGGCAGGCGTGTCCACGTGACATAGGCGGCCCGTCGAAGCCTGCGGGTAGGCTGCACGAGGCGGCGGGCGACCGCCGTCCCAGATGAATGGCTGTCCACGACAGAACCCGGCTTACCGGCCGGCTCCCACTTCAGTTTTCAGGCTCCAGGGGTCAGCGGCACACGGCTTCCCACCCCATCCCCCACCCCCATCCCCATCCCCCGCCCAAAGCTAACAAACCACTTTAAGTTTCTTGGGTAGGTCTTTCTTTGACCGATTGTCTGACCCATGCCACCTTGGGTCAGCTAAGTCTTTGTTCGCACGAAAAAAAGTTACCAATCCCCCTTGACTGCGGGGGAAGCGCCCATCTATAGTGGGGCGAGGTGGTGGAGAGTGGAGGAAAGTGCAGCAGAGTGGCATAACTCGGCTGCCATGACGATGATGTTTCGTGGGTTCATGCCGCTGAGCCTAGATGGCAAGGGCAGGCTGGCCATCCCCAGCAAATACCGCGATACGCTCATGGAGCGTTGCGGTGGGCGTCTGGTCGTCACCCTCGACCCGGGCCGCTGCATGCTGCTCTACCCCCTGCCCGAATGGGAGCCCATCGAGCGCAGGATCAACGATCTGCCCAGCTTCCATCCCTTGAGCCGTCAGCTCAAGCTGATCCTGGTCGGCTCCGCCACCGACGTGGAGCTCGACGGCTCCGGACGCATCCTGGTGCCGGCCCCCCTGCGCGAAAAGGCGCGCATGGACAAGGACGTGGTCCTGGTCGGTCAGGGCCAGAAATTCGAGATCTGGAACGAGGCCGACTGGCAGGCCGCGTACAACGCCGCCACCGATTTCACCACCGCGCTGGAAGAGGCCCGGCACAAAGGAGACCTGCCCGATGAGCTCAAGGACTTCGCGCTGTGACCGACCAACACCGGCCGGTGCTGCTGGAGGAGACTCTGGCGGCGCTGCATATCCATACGCAGGGCACTTACGTCGACGCCACGTTCGGCCGCGGTGGCCACAGCCGCGCAATCCTCGCCCGTCTGGGGCCATCCGGCCGGCTGCTGGCGCTGGATCGCGACCCGGAGGCAGTCCGCTTTGGGCAGGCCTGGCAAGACCCGCGCTTCCATATTGCCCACGCCGCCTTCGGTGCGCTGTCGGAGACGGCGCGTGCGCACGGCATACAGACCGCGGACGGGGTCTTGTTCGACCTTGGGGTATCCAGTCCGCAGATCGATACACCCGAGCGGGGTTTCAGCTTCCGGCTCGACGCGCCGCTGGACATGCGTATGGATACGAGCCGCGGCCCCACGGCGGCCGAGTGGTTGAACGAAGCCGATGAACAGGAGATCACCCGCGTGGTCCGGGAATATGGCGAGGAGCGGTTTGCTAAGTCGGTTGCAAGGGCGATTGTCGCAGCGCGCGCCGAGGCCCCCATCACCACCACCGGTCAGCTCGCCCGGCTCTGCGCTCAGGCCATCCGCACCCGGGAACCCGGCCAGGATCCCGCCACGCGCACCTTCCAGGCTATCCGGATTCACATTAACCGTGAACTTGAAGAACTGGCTCGCGCGCTGCCCCAGGCGGTCGATCTCCTCCGGCCGGGGGGGAGGCTCGCGGTGATCAGCTTTCACTCCCTGGAGGATCGCCTGGTCAAACGCTTCATGCGGGCGGAGGAGAAGGGCGCCGAGATCCCGCCCGAGATCCCCCTGACCCGGGATGCCCTGCCCGTCGGACGCCTGCGCCTCGTCGGCAAGGCCATACGCCCCACCGCCGCCGAAGCGGCGGTCAACCCCCGCGCCCGCAGTGCCGTCCTGAGGGTGGCCGAGCGTCGTGAGGAGGGTGGCGCATGCTGAGGCTCAACGCCGCGCTCGCCCTGCTCCTGCTCGTCTGTGCCATCGCCGTGGTGTCGGCGCGCCACCAGGCGCGCAAGCTGTTCGTGGAACTGCAGCAGGCCCAGGCCCAGGCGCGCGCACTGGACATCGAGTGGGGCAGGCTCCTTCTGGAACAAAGCACCTGGGCCATGCACAGCCGGGTCGAGGTCGTGGCTCAGCACCAGCTGCACATGGCCGTACCCGATGCTGCGCGCATCCATCTGCTCCTGCCGCCGGAGGCGGTCGGGCCATGAGCCGCATGCGTCACGCCAACCGGCACGCCAATCCGCTGCTGCGCCTCGACCTGCAGCGCTGGCGCATGCGCCTGGTCATGGCGCTTCTCTTTGGCGGCTTCGCGGCACTGACCGTGCGCGCGACCTATCTGCAGGCCTGGCAGACCGAATTCCTGAACCTGCAAGGCGAAAAGCGGGTGAACCGGGTGGTCCCCATCACCGCCCATCGCGGCATGATCCTGGACCGCCGGGGCGAGCCGCTGGCCATCAGCACACCGGTCGAATCCCTCTGGGTCAATCCGCGCGAAGCGGAGGCCAGCGACGAGCAGATCCAGGCCCTGGCCGCGCTGCTCGGAGAGGATCACGCCACCCTGGCCAGGACCTTTGCCGACGAGTCCAGGACCTTCGTCTACCTGCGGCGGCAGATGTCGCCCGATCTGGCCAGGCAATGTCTGGCGCTGGGCATCAAGGGCCTGCACGCCCAGCCCGAGTTTCGCCGCTTCTACCCCGCCGGCGAGGTCATGGCCCAGGTCGTGGGCATGACCAATGTCGAAGACCGCGGCATCGAGGGCCTGGAGCTGATCTACAACACCTGGCTTGCGGGCGAGGACGGCATGAAGCGTGTTGTCCGGGACCGCAAGGGCAACGTGGTGGAGGAGCTGGAGCTCATACGCCTGCCCAAGCCCGGCAACGACCTGACCCTCTCCTTCAATCTGCAGATCCAGTACCTGGCCCACCGGGAATTGACCGAGGCCGTGCAGCGGCATCGCGCCCGCGCCGGTTCGGTGGTGGTGGTGGACAGCCGCACCGGGGAGATCCTGGCCATGGCCACCGTGCCTTCATTCAACCCCAACAACCGCGCCACCTATAGCGCAGACCGGGCACGCAACCGGCCAGCCACCGACACCTTCGAGCCCGGCTCGACCATGAAGCCCTTCCTCATGGCTGCCGCCATCGACGCCGGCATCGTGAATGCAGACACGCGCATCGACACCGGGCCGGGTTATTACTACATCGGCGACAAGCGCATCACCGACGTGCATCCCAAGGGCGTATTGACCCTCACCGAGGCCTTGCAGGTCTCGAGCAACGTCGCCGCCGCCCGTATCGCCATGGATCTGAAGGCCGAGGATTACTGGCGGCTGCTCGACCAGGCCGGTTTCGGGGCGCCGCCGCGCGCGGGCCTGCCCGGCGAGGCAGCGGGCACCCTGCGGCCCTACCGGACCTGGCGTCCGATCGAGAAGGCCACCATGGGCTTCGGTCATGGCATGTCCGTGAGCCTGCTGCAACTGGCCCGGGCTTACGCTGCATTCGCCAACGACGGCATCATGCCCCCCCTGACCGTGCTCAAGCACCGGGAACAGGCCGTCGGCAAGCGCGTCATGACGGCGGAGACTGCGCAGATCGTGCGCGAGATGCTGGAACGTGTGACCCACAATGGCGGCACCGCCCCGCAGGCCAGGGTGATGGGTTACCGCGTCGCCGGCAAGACCGGCACGGCGCACAAGCTGGTGGGCGGCAGCTATGCCGCGGACAAGTACATCGCCTCCTTCGTCGGTCTGGCGCCCGCGTCGGACCCGCGTCTGGTGGTGGCGGTGATGATCGACGAGCCTGGGGGCCGCGAGTACTACGGCGGTCTGGTGGCCGCGCCGGTGTTCTCCAGGGTGATGGCCGGGGCGCTCAGGCTGATGGCCGTGCCGCCCGACGCGCCCATGGACGCCGTGACCGCGCCCAGTTCCACTGCGCCGGTGGTGGGAGAGGCGGTGTGACGACACATCCGGCCGCCGCCGTCGATGCGCTGCTGCACTGGCTGCGCGCACACTGTCCGGCCGAAGCCGGCCTGAGCGCGGACAGCCGCCTCATCGGCGCCGGCGACGTCTTCCTCGCCTTCCCCGGCGATGTCCACGACGGCCGTCACTACATCCCCCAGGCCGTGGCGGCCGGCGTATCGGCCGTGCTCTGGGAGGCCGAGGGTTACCACTGGTCGCTGCAGACAGAGCTGCCGAACCTGCCCGTGCCTGGGCTGCGCAGCCTGGCCGCGGCGCTCGCCGCACGCTGGTATGACGACCCCAGCCGCGCCTTGTGGATGACCGGCGTCACCGGCACCAACGGCAAGACCTCCGTCGCCCACTGGCTGGGGCAGGCCCTGACCGGCACAGGCAGGACCAGCGCCATCCTCGGCACGCTGGGCAACGGTCTTTGCGGGGCGCTCACCCCTGCCAGCCACACCACGCCGGACTGCGTCACCCTGCAGCGCCTGCTCGCCGACTACCGCACCGCCGGCGCCGAGGCTGCGGTCATGGAGGTCTCCTCGCATGGCCTGGATCAGGGCCGGGTGCGGGGTGTGCACTTCGACGTGGCCATCCTCACCAACCTGTCGCGCGACCATCTGGACTACCACGGCGACATGGAGGCCTACGCCCAGGCCAAGGCCAAGCTGTTCGGCTGGCCGGGGCTCAAGTGGGCGGTCCTCAACCTGGACGACGAGTTCGGCCGGGCGCTTTACCAGCGTCTGGAAGGCACGGATGTGCAGCGTCTCGGCTACGGCTTGCACCGTGGCGAGGTCCTCGGCAGTGCGCTCGGGCTCGATGCCCGGGGCATACGCATGACGATCGCCACGCCCTGGGGCCGGGGCGAGATCGCAAGTCCCCTGCTGGGCGAGTTCAACGCCTACAACCTGCTGGCCGTACTGGGCGGCCTGCTCGCCGCCGGGGTGCAATTCGACGATGCCCTCCGGCAACTGGGTCAGCTCCGCCCCGTGGCCGGTCGCATGCAGACCCTGAGGCTCGGGGCTGAGGGGCCGACGGTGGTGGTCGATTATGCGCATACCCCAGATGCCCTGGAAAAGACACTGAAGGCCCTGCGCCCACTGACCGCCGGACGGCTGTGGTGCGTCTTCGGCGCCGGCGGCGGACGCGACCGCGGCAAGCGCCCCCTCATGGGTGGCATCGCCGCCGCGCTCGCCGATGCGGTCGTGGTCACCAGCGACAACCCGCGCAACGAGGACCCCGCCGCGATCATCGCCGACATCCTGGCCGGCATGCCGCCAGGCCAGACCGCCATCATCGACCGTGCCGAGGCCATCCGCAGGGCCATCCTCACGGCGGGGATCGAGGACGTGGTGTTGGTCGCCGGCAAGGGGCACGAGGACTACCAGGAGATCCACGGCGTGCGCCAACCCTTCTCCGACCTGGAGGTCGCCCGCGCTGCACTGGAGGAAAGGAGCCGTCATGCGCCTGCATGAAGCTGCCGCGGCCATCGGCGCCACCGCCGTGGGTGCCGACATCGAATTCGACCGGGTGGAGACCGACACCCGCAGGCTCACGCCCGGCTGCCTGTTCGTGGCGCTCAAGGGCGCCCGCTTCGACGGCCATACCTTCATCGGCCAGGCCATCGAACGGGGTGCCGCCGCGGTGATGGTCGATGCACGGCACGCCCCCGGTCTTCAGCCCGCGCTCGTCGTCGCCGACACCCGCCTCGCCCTGGGGCGACTCGCCGCCTGGCACCGCAGCCGCATGCCGGCGCGCATCCTCGCCGTCACCGGCAGCAACGGCAAGACCACGGTCAAGGAGATGACCGCCGCCATCCTGCGCACGCATGCGGGCGATGCGGCGGTGCTCGCCACCGAGGGCAATCTCAACAACGACATCGGCGTGCCGCTCACCCTGCTCGGGCTCAACCCCGAACACCGCTACGGGGTGATCGAGATGGGCATGAACCATGCCGGCGAAATCGCCTATCTCACGCGACTCACCCGGCCCGACGCCGCTCTGGTGAACAACGCCCAGCGCGCCCATCTGGAGGGCCTGGTCACGGTGGAGGCGGTGGCCCGCGCCAAGGGCGAGATCTACGAGGGGCTCGGGGAGGGCGGTGTGGCCCTGGTCAACATCGATGACCCGCACGCCGCGCTCTGGCTGGACCTCAACCGTGGCAGGCGGGTGCTGCGCTTCGGTCTCGGACCGGAGGCGGACGTGCGGGCGGAACGAGCGCCGGGCGACGACGACACCGGCCTGACCCTGCACACGCCGGTCGGCCGCATCGGGACCCGCCTTGCCGTGCCCGGTCTGCACAACGTGCGCAACGCCGCCGCGGCGGCCGCGGCCGCCATCGCCCTGGCGGTGCCGGCGCAGGCCATCGCGCAGGGACTCGCGGCTTACCGGGGGGTCAAGGGGCGTCTGCAGATCCATCCCTGCATCCTGGGGGCGCGGCTCATCGACGACACCTACAACGCCAACCCCGACTCGGTCGCCGCCGCCATCCAGGTTTTGAGCGCGATGCCGGGCAGGCGCATCCTGGTTCTCGGCGATATGGGGGAACTGGGCCCCGGCGCGGCCGAACTGCACCGCGAGATCGGCGTGCGGGCCAAGGCCGCCGGTATCGACCGCCTGCTCGCCCTGGGTGAGCAGTCCCTGCACGCCGTGCAGGGCTTCGGTCCCGGCGCGATGCACTTCGAGCGCATCGAGGAGCTGCTGGCCGAGGTCGAGAATGCCCTCGCCCCCGGGGTCACGGTCCTGGTCAAGGGCTCCCGCTTCATGCAGATGGAACGGGTGGTGCAGTCCTTCGTCGAGGAGCGCCGCCTATGCTCCTGATGCTCGCCCAGTGGCTGGGCCACGACATCCGCGCCTTCAACGTCTTCCAGTACATCACCCTGCGCTCGGTGCTGGCGGCGCTCACCGCCCTGGTGATCTCCTTCATGGTCGGCCCCTGGATGATCCGGCGCCTGACGGCGCTCAAGATCGGCCAGGCCGTGCGCGATGACGGCCCCCAGAGCCATCTGACCAAGGCCGGCACCCCCACCATGGGCGGGGCGCTGATCCTCATCAGCATGGGGCTGGCCACCCTGCTCTGGGCCGATCTCAGAAACACCTATGTGTGGATCGCCCTCCTCACCCTGCTGGGCTTCGGCGCCATCGGCTGGGTGGACGACTGGCGCAAGGTGGTGGAACGCAATCCGCGCGGCCTGCCGGCGCGCTGGAAGTATCTCTGGCAGTCGGTGATCGCCCTGGCGGTGGCCTCCTTCCTGGCCTACTCCGCCCACCTGCCGGCCCAGACCGAACTCATCGTCCCTTTCTTCAAGCAGATCGTCATGCCCCTGGGGGTCTTGGGTTTCGTCGTGCTGGCCTACTTCGTCATCGTCGGTACCAGCAATGCCGTCAACCTCACCGACGGCGCGGACGGGCTGGCCATCCTGCCCACGGTGATGGTGGCGGGCGCCCTGGGCATTTTCGCCTACGTGGCCGGCCATGCCGTGTTCTCGAAGTACCTGGGTCTCCCGCACATCCCCGGCGCCGGCGAACTGACCATCTTCTGTGCCGCCCTGGTGGGGGCGGGGCTCGCCTTCCTCTGGTTCAATGCCTACCCGGCCGAGGTGTTCATGGGCGACGTGGGGGCGCTGGCCCTGGGGGCCGCCCTCGGGGTGGTGGCGGTCATCGTGCGTCAGGAGATCGTGCTCTTCATCATGGGCGGGGTGTTCGTGCTGGAGACGATCTCCGTGATGCTCCAGGTCGGCTCCTACAAACTCAGGCGCAAGCGCATCTTCCTCATGGCCCCCATCCATCACCACTTCGAGATCAAGGGCTGGAAGGAGACCCAGGTGGTGGTGCGCTTCTGGATCATCAGCATCGTGCTGGTGCTCATCGGCTTGTCGACGCTCAAGCTCAGGTGAGGCAGGTGGCATGAGGCGGGAGACGACGAACCACACTGGGACCAAGGCCCTGGTGGTGGGGCTGGGCGACACCGGCCTGTCATGCGTGCGCTGGCTGCTCCGCCAC
Source organism: uncultured Burkholderiales bacterium (assembly GCA_938038385.1). GTDB lineage: Bacteria > Pseudomonadota > Gammaproteobacteria > Burkholderiales > Thiobacillaceae > JANWZL01. The sequence goes on along the minus strand of CALHRD010000012.1, from coordinate 76,900 downwards.
GGGGCCCAGGTGCGCACGACAGACACCCGCGCCACCACCCCCCACGCCGAGCGCCTGCGCACCGAATACCCCGAACTGGCCATGCGTCTGGGCCGGCTCGACACGGCTGATTTCGACTGGGCGGAGATGATCGTGGTCAGCCCCGGCGTGCCCGTGTCCACGCCCGAGATCGCCGCCGCCGCCGCTGCCGGCAAGGACGTGGTCGGCGACGTGGAACTCTTCGCCCGCGCCCTCGCCGCCTCGTCCCCGGCGCCCCGGCCCCCGCGCCCGGCTGTGCTCGCCATCACCGGTTCGAACGGCAAGAGCACGGTCACCGCGCTCGCCGGACACCTGTGCCGGGCGGCCGGCAGGCACATGGTGGTGGCCGGCAACATCGGTCTGCCGGTGCTCGACGCCCTGGCCGCGGCGGAAGACGCCGGCGTGCGGCCCGAGGTCTGGGTGCTGGAATTGTCCAGCTTCCAGCTCGAGACCACGGCCAGCCTTGCGCCCGACGCCGCCACGGTACTGAACCTGAGCGAAGACCACATGGACCGCTACGCCGGCATGACCGAATACGCAGCGGCCAAGGCGCGCATCTTCGGCCCTCTGGCCTCCGTACCTTCGCCGCTGATCCCGCGCACCCAGACCCAGGTCCTCAACCGCGACGATCCGCTGGTCATGAAGATGACCCGTCCCGGCTGGCGGCTGTCGACCTTCGGCTTGTCTACCGGACTCGGGGCCGGCGAATGGGGGATCACCGAGCGCGGTCGCGAAAAGTGGCTGGCGGAAGGGACCACGCCCCTCATGCCGGTGGAGCATCTGCCCATCGCCGGCCTGCACAATGCCGCCAATGCCCTGGCCGCCCTCGCCTTGTGCCGGGCCATCGACCTGCCCCTCCCGCATCTGCTCGAGGGCCTGGCCACCTTCAGGGGGCTGCCGCACCGCGTCGAGAAGGTGGCCGAGATCGACGGCGTCACCTGGTATGACGACTCCAAGGGCACCAACGTCGGCGCCACCGTGGCCGCCCTGAACGGTTTCGCATGTCCGGTGGTGCTGATCGCCGGCGGCGACGGCAAGGGTCAGGACTTCACACCCCTGCGCGCCGCCGTGAGTCGCGCCCGGGCGGTGATCCTTATCGGCCGCGACGCCCCCCTCATCGAGGCGGCGCTGGCGGGGGCCGCCCGCTGCCTGCATGCCGGCAGCCTGGAAGAGGCCGTCGGCCTGGCACACGCCCAGGCCGAGCCCGGGGACGCCGTCCTGCTCTCCCCGGCCTGCGCCAGCTTCGACATGTTCCGCGACTACCTGCACCGCGCCGAGGTGTTCGTCGCCGCCGTGCGCAAGCTCGAATCCGCCGCACCCCGCCCCGCCATCCCCACGCCGCCGGGAGGACCCGATGTTCAATAACATCGGTCTCCGGCGCTCCGGTCTGGCCCCCTATGACTGGTGGCTGATGTGGGTGGCGTTCGCCCTGCTGGGCATGGGTCTGGTCATGGTCTACTCGGCGTCCGTGGCCACCGCCGAGGCGGCCAGCGGCAATCCCAACCACTACCTCACCCGCCACGGCATGTACCTGGTGGTGGGGCTGTCGCTCGCCTATGCCGCCTTCCAGTTGCCAAGCCGCCTGTGGCAGCGGATGGCCCCCGGCCTGTTCGTCCTCGGCGTCATCCTGCTGCTGCTGGTATTGATTCCAGGCATAGGCCACGAGGTCAAGGGCGCCCGGCGCTGGATCCCTCTGGGGACGCTGGGCAATCTGCAGCCCTCCGAGTTCATGAAGCTGGCCGTCGTCCTCTACGCCGCCGACTACACAGTGCGCAAGGCCGCTCTGATGGACAGCGTGCGCAAAGGCTTCATGCCGATGTTCGCCGTCATGCTGGCGGTGGGCACCCTCCTGCTGCTGGAGCCGGACTTCGGCGCCTTCGCCGTCATCGTCGTCATCGCGCTGGGTATCCTGTTCCTAGGCGGACTGAACTGGCGCCTGTTCGTCGGCCTTATCCTGCTGCTGGCGCTGGGCTTCGTGCTGCTCATCGCCATGTCGCCCTACCGCATGGCGCGCATGGCCGGTTATCTCAACCCCTGGGACGACCCCCTCGGCAAGGGCTATCAGTTGACCCACGCCCTCATCGCCTTCGGCCGCGGCGAATTCACCGGCGTGGGCCTGGGCGACAGCGTGGAGAAGCTGCATTACCTGCCGGAGGCGCACAACGACTTCCTGCTCGCGGTGATCGGCGAGGAACTCGGACTGATCGGCGTGCTGATCGTCATCGTCCTGTTCGCCTGGCTCACCTGGCGCGCCTTTTCCATCGGCTGGCAGGCGGCCCTGATGGAACGCAACTTTCCCGCCCTGGTGGCGCAGGGCATCGGGGTGTGGATGGGCGTGCAGGGTTTCATCAACATGGGCGTGAACCTGGGGCTGCTGCCCACCAAGGGCCTCACCCTCCCCCTGATGAGCTACGGCGGCTCCGGCATCGTCGCCAACTGCCTGGCCCTCGCCCTCCTGGTGCGCATCGATTATGAAAACAGGTGCCTGATGCGGGGGAGAAGGGCGTGATGCTCGATTCAGACAGGCGGGTCAACGCAGGCACGGTTCAGGCACCTGTTTCGGCGCAGGCTGACGTGCGCACCGCGCATGTCAAGCCGCGAAGCAGCGGCCGGAGCCAAAACAGGTGCCTGATGCGGGGGGAAAAGACATGACCCGCACCGTGCTCATCATGGCGGGAGGCACCGGCGGCCACGTGTTCCCGGCGCTCGCCGTCGCCGACCGGCTGCGCGGCGACGGCTGGCGGGTGGTGTGGCTGGGCACGCGCACCGGCATGGAGGCGCGGCTCGCACCCGAGCGGGGCTATGACATGGAGTGGCTGTCCTTCGGCGGGGTGCGCGGCAGGGGGCCGCTGCGCCTGGTCCTGCTGCCGCTGCGGCTGCTCGTCGCCTTCTGGCAGGCCGCCCGCGCCATCTTCCGCGTACGCCCCGACGCCGCGCTCGGCCTCGGGGGCTACGCCGCCTTCCCCGGCGGCATGATGGCCGCCCTGTTCAATCGTCCGCTGGCCATCCATGAGCAGAATGCAGTGGCCGGGTTGACCAATCGGGTACTGGCCTGCCTGGCCGACCGGGTTCTGCTGGGCCTGCCCGCCGCCTTCACACACGGCAAGGATAGACCGCTTCCCTGCGGCAAGGTCGAAGCGCAATGGGTGGGCAACCCGGTGCGGCCGGAGATCGCCGCGCTGCCCGAGCCCGGCCTGCGCCATGCCGGGCGTTCGGGTCCCCTGCGTCTGCTGGTGGTGGGCGGCAGCCAGGGGGCCCAGGCCCTGAATGAGATCGTCCCTCAAGCACTGGCCCTGCTGCCCCCGGAGGCCCGCCCCCTGGTCCGTCACCAAGGCGGTCGCGGCAAGCTGCAAGCGCTGCAGGCCCACTACGGCGCCGCCGACGTGGCGGCCGAATGCCTGGAGTTCGTCACCGACATGGCCGCGGCCTATGCCTGGGCGGATCTGGTCATCTGCCGGGCGGGGGCCGCCACCGTTGCGGAGATCGCCGCTGCCGGCGTGGCCGCCCTGTTCGTCCCCTACCCCTATGCGGTAGACGACCACCAGACCGAGAACGCCCGCTTTCTGGCCGATGCAGACGCGGCCTGGCTGATGCAGCAGAAGGACCTGACCCCCCAGCGTCTGGCCGACTGGCTCGCCGCGCGCAGCCGCACCGAGTTGCTGGAACGCGCCGTCCGCGCGCGAAGTCTGGCCAAGCCGGACGCCACCGCACGGGTGGCGGCCGTGGTGAAGGAGTTGGCGGGATGAAACACAAGGTACGCCACGTACATTTCGTCGGTATAGGCGGCGCCGGCATGAGCGGCATTGCCGAGGTGCTGCTGAACCTGGGCTACACGGTGTCCGGCAGCGACCTGGGCGAGAATGCGGCCACGCGGCGCCTGGCCGGGCTGGGCGCGCGTATCCATCGCGGTCATGATGCAGCGCACATCCAAGGTGCCGACGTGCTGGTGACCTCCACCGCCGTGCAGGCGGACAACCCGGAGGTGCTCGCCGCCCGCGCGGCCAGGATCCCGGTGGTGGCGCGGGCCATGATGCTCGCCGAGCTGATGCGCTTCAAGCAGGGCATCGCCGTGGCCGGCACCCACGGCAAGACCACCACCACCAGCCTGATCGCCAGCGTGCTCTCGGAGGCGGGCCGTGACCCCACTTTCGTCATCGGCGGCAAGCTGCTGGCCGCTGGGGCCAATGCGCGGCTGGGGCAGGGCGAATACCTGGTGGCCGAGGCGGACGAGTCCGACGCCTCCTTCCTGCACCTCAATCCGGTGATCTCGGTGGTGACCAACATCGATCAGGACCACATGGAGACCTACGGCCACGACTTCGAGCGGCTGAAGTCGGCCTTCGTCGAGTTCCTGCACCGCCTGCCGTTCTGGGGCATGGCCGTTCTGTGCGCCGACGACCCCAATGTGCGCGCCATCCTGCCGCGCGTGGACCGCCCGGTGATGACCTACGGCATGAGCGAGGACTGCGCCATCCAAGCGGTGGACGTGCGCGAGGAGGGCGGCAGCATGGCCTTTACCGCCCTGCGCAACGGCGAGCGTTCACCCATCGAGGTGCGCTTGAGCCTGCCCGGCCGCCACAACGTGTTGAACGCCCTGGCCGCCATCGCCGTGGCCTGGGAGCTGCAACTGCCCGACGCGTCGGTGCAGCGCGCCCTGGCCGGTTTCAGCGGGGTGGGCCGGCGCTTCCAGCGCCATGGCGAGGTGCGGCTCCCGGACGGCCGCCGTTTCTCTCTGGTGGACGATTATGGCCATCACCCGGCCGAGATGGCGGCCACCCTGGCCGCCGCCCGTGGCGCCTATCCCGGCCGCCGCCTGCTGCTGGTCTTCCAGCCGCACCGCTACACCCGCACCCGCGACCTGTTCGAGGACTTCGTGCAGGTGCTCTCGCAGGCGGACGCCCTGTTGCTCACCGAGGTCTATGCCGCCGGCGAGACCCCGATCGTCGCCGCCGACGGCCGCAGTCTGGCGCGTGCCGTGCGCGTGGCGGGCAGGGTGGAGCCCGTGTTCGTCGCCGAGGTGGCCGATCTGCCGCGGGCGCTCATCGACCTCATCCGCGACGGCGACGTCGTGCTGACCATGGGCGCCGGTTCCATCGGTCAGGTCCCCGGCCAGCTCGCCGCCTTGGGGGTCAAACCATGATGGCTGCCGAGACCGATCTCGCCATTCCCGGCCTGCGCGGCGAGCTGGCCTTCCATGTCGACATGAGTCGCCGCGTCTCCTGGCGGGCGGGCGGGGTCGCAGATCGGCTCTACGTCCCGGCCGACCTGGAGGACCTGGTCGTATTCCTGCGCACCCTGGAGGCGCATGAGCCGCTTTGCTTCGTCGGCCTGGGCAGTAACCTGCTGGTGCGCGACGGCGGTTTCCGCGGCACCGTCATCCTCCTGCACAAGGCCCTGGGCACCCTGTGTCTGGAGAGCCGCCGACGGGGCACACCCTGGGAGGGTCGTGAGGAGGCCGGCATGGGGGTGATCTACGCCGAGGCCGGCGTGGCCAGCCCGAAGGTCGCCCGCTTCGCCGCCAACCATGGCCTGGTGGGGGCGGAATTCCTGGCCGGCATCCCCGGTACCGTGGGCGGGGCGCTGGCCATGAACGCCGGCTGCTACGGCCGCGAGACCTGGGAGATCGTCGCCCAGGTGTTGACCATCGACCGGGGCGGGGAAATCCATACCCGCCAGCCGCGTGATTTCGGGATCGGCTATCGCCACGTCGCCCCCAGCCAGCCACGCGAGGAGTGGTTCGTGGCGGCCTGGCTGATGCTGGAGAAGGGAGACGGGGCAGCCTCGCGCGAGGAGATCAAGCGCCTGCTGGCGCGGCGCGTGGCGAGCCAGCCGCTGAGCCTACCCAACGCCGGCTCCGTCTTCCGCAATCCACCGGGGGATCATGCCGCGCGGCTGATCGAGTCTTGCGGCCTGAAGGGTACCCGCATCGGCGGCGCGCAGGTCTCGGAGAAGCACGCCAATTTCATCGTCAACACGGGTGGCGCCCGTGCGCGCGACATCGAGGCCCTGATCGAGCGGGTGGAGACCGTGGTCGAGGCCAGGACCGGGGTGAGGCTCACGCGCGAGGTGAGGATCGTGGGCGAGCGAGGCTAAGGGGGAGCCATGCAGATCGATGTCAAGGCTTTGGGCAAGGTGGGTGTGCTCATGGGGGGACGCTCCGCCGAGCGCGAGATCTCGCTCAAAAGCGGTGCCGCGGTGCTCGCCGCGCTGCGCCGGCAGGGGGTGGACGCGCACGCCTTCGACCCGGCGGAACACACGCTGTCGGAACTGGAGCGCTCGGGCTTCGACCGCGTCTTCCTCATCCTGCACGGACGGGGCGGCGAGGACGGCACCCTGCAGGGGGTCCTGGAGCTGATGGGCATCCCCTACACCGGCAGCGGTGTCATGGCCTCCGCCCTGGGGATGGACAAGTGGCGCACCAAGCTGGTCTGGCAGGGTGCGGGGCTGCCGGTTCCGGCCTACCGACTGCTCGACCCACGCAGCGATTTCGCCGCCGTCGAACGCGAGCTGGGCCTGCCCCTGTTCGTCAAGCCGGCCTGCGAGGGCTCCAGTGTCGGCGTGAGCAAGGTGAAGACCGCCGGCGGTCTGCGCGCGGCCTATGCGGAGGCGGCCCGGCACGATGCGCTGGTGTTGGCCGAGCGCTACCTGAGCGGCGGTGAATACACCGTGGCCATCCTCGGCGACGAAGCGCATCTCGAGGCCCTGCCCGTCATCCGCATCGTTCCGGCAACCGAGTTCTACGACTACGAGGCCAAGTATTTCCGCGACGACACGCGCTATCTCTGCCCCGCCGGACTGAGCGCCGACCAGGAGGCAACGATGCGCGATCTCGCGCGGCAAGCCTTCGCCGTATTGGGCTGCCGCGGGTGGGGGCGGGTGGACATCCTGCTCGACGAGCAGGGTCGGCCCCAGCTGCTGGAGATCAACACCGCGCCGGGCATGACCGACCACAGCCTGGTGCCCATGGCCGCCCGTGCGGCAGGCATCGACTTCGACGCGCTGTGCCTGCGCATCCTGGCGTCGGCCCGGAGGGACGCCGATGTGGAATGACCACCGCCGGCTCAACCGGATGAGCGCCTGGATCCTGCTCCTGGCAGGACTGGCCGTGGGCATGGTCGTCGTCCCGGTCGTCACCGAGGAACTGTTCCCCTTCCGCGAAGTGACCGTGCTCGGGGCCCGCCAGGCCGAGACGCAGCGCGAGCTGAGACAGGTGATCCATGGCCTCCGGGGCGGGTTCTTCACCCTCGACCTCGACACCGCCCGACAGGCCTTCGAGCGCATGCCGTGGGTACGGCAGGCCACGGTGCGCCGGCTGTGGCCAAACCGGCTGCTGGTCGAGTTGCGCGAGCACGTACCGGCGGCGGCCTGGAACGGGCAGCAGGTCCTGAGCGTGCAGGGCGAGCTCTTCCCAGTGCGTCCCTGGGATAGCTTACCGCGCATCCATGCGCCGGAGGGCATGCAACGTCAGGTCGCCGTCCGCCTGGCGGAGTTCCAGACCCTGGTGGCCCCGGCCGGGTGGCGCATCGCCTCTCTGCAGGTCAGCCCGCGCGGCGCCTGGCGTCTGGCCCTGGCGCCGGCGACCCCGACCCGCAGCGAGATCCTGGCCGCCGCCGGGCCCACGCCGCGCGTCAGCCTGGAACTCGGCCGCGACCGGCAGGCGGAACGCGTGCAACGCTTCCTGACCTTCTACGACGCCGCCACGGCACGCCTGGGTCCGCTGACCCAGATCGACCTGCGCTACCCCAACGGCTTCGCCGCTCGCCTGCCCAAGGTCGGCGAGAGGAAGCGCACGGCCGCGCTGTCCTCCCCCTCGGCCCTGTCCTCACCAGCCACCCGTCAATACGACTCCATCAGCTGATATGCGCGAAAACAAGGACCTCATCGTCGGCCTGGACATCGGCACCTCCAAGATCGTCACCCTGGTGGCCGAGGTCACCTTGGATGGCGGCATCAACATCCTGGGCATGGGCTCGGCCCCCTCGCGCGGTCTCAGGAAAGGCGTGGTGGTCAACATCGAGACCACCGTCTCGGCCATCCAGCGCGCCCTGGAAGAGGCGGAGCTGATGGCCAACTGCAAGATCTCCCAGGTCTATGCCGGCGTGAGCGGCAGCCACATCCGCTCGCTCAATTCCCACGGCATGGTGCCCATCCGCGATCGCGAGGTGACCCACGCCGACATCGAACGGGTGATCGAGACCGCGCGCGCTGTGAACATCTCCACCGACCAGCAGATCCTGCACGTGCTGCCGCAGGAATTCATCATCGACGGCCAGGAGGGCGTGCGCGAACCGCAGGGCATGAGCGGCGTGCGCCTGGAGGTGAAGGTGCACATCGTCACCGGCGCCGTCTCCGCCGCCCAGAACATCGTCAAGTGCGTGCGCCGCTGCGGACTGGAGGTCAAGGACCTGATCCTGCAGCCCCTCGCCTCCTCGCTCGCCGTGCTCAACGAGGACGAGAAGGACCTCGGCGTCTGTCTGGTGGACATCGGCGGCGGCACCACCGACATCGCCGTGTTCACCCGCGGCGCCATCCAGCACACGGCGGTGATCCCCATCGCCGGTGACCAGATCACCAACGACATCGCCATGACCCTGCGCACCCCCACGCGCGAGGCGGAGGACCTGAAGATCCAGCACGGCGTGGCCCTGCGCCAGCTCGCCCCGCGCGACATGATCGAGGTGCCCGGCATCGGCGAGCGCGGGCCGCGCATGCTGTCCATGCAGACCCTCTCGGAGGTGATCGAGCCGCGCGTGGAGGAGCTATACAGCCTGATCCAGGCCGAGCTGCGGCGCAGCGGCTTCGAGGAGCAGATCTCCTCCGGCCTGGTCTTGAGCGGCGGCTCCAGCGCCATGAAGGGCATGGTGGAACTGGCCGAGGAGGTCTTCCACATGCCCGTGCGCCTCGGCATACCCGAATACGTGGGCGGGTTGTCGGAACGGGTACGCAGCCCGCGCTACGCCACCAGCGTGGGGCTGCTGCTCGCCGGTCTGGAAAAGCACGAGCTCGACCAGGTCAGCAAGATCCAGGGGGCCAGTTTCAAACAGGTGTTCGAAAGGATGAAGCAATGGTTTCAACAGAATTTTTGACAGCGGGGATGGAGGATGGGCAATGGGGGAAGCTCCACCCCATCACCCCTTCCCCATCCCCCATTCCCGTTTTTATTCCGCGTGACGAGGAGGTGTGACATGTTGTTCGAATTGGAAGACGTACAAACCCAGGACGCCGTCATCAAGGTCATCGGCGTGGGCGGCTGCGGCGGCAATGCCGTCGATCACATGATCGAGAAGGGCATGACCGGGGTGGAGTTCATCGCCATCAACACCGACGCCCAGGCCCTGCGCCGCAACCGCGCACCGGTACAGCTGCAGATCGGCAACAGCGCCACCAAGGGGTTGGGCGCCGGCGGCAAGCCGGAGGTGGGGCGCGAGGCGGCCCTGGAGGATCGCGAGCGCATCGCGGAACTGATCGACGGCGCCGACATGCTGTTCATCGCCGCCGGCATGGGCGGCGGCACCGGCACCGGCGCCGCGCCCGTGGTGGCCGAAGTGGCCAAGGACCTGGGCATCCTGGCCGTGGCCGTGGTGACCAAGCCCTTCATGTTCGAGCAGGCCAAGCGGGCGCGCGCCGCCGAGCAGGGGCTGAAGGCCCTGTCCGAGCACGTCGACTCGCTCATCGTCATCCCCAACGAGAAGCTCAGAGAGGTGCTGGGCGGCAAGACCAAGCTCACCGAGGCTTTCTCGGCGGCCAACGACGTGTTGCATTCGGCCGTCTCCGGCATCGCCGAGATCATCAGCAACCCCGGCATGATCAACGTCGATTTCGCCGACGTGCGCACGGTGATGAGCGAGGTGGGCATGGCCATGATGGGTTCGGCCATGGCCGATGGCGAGGGCCGCGCCCGCATGGCCGCCGAGGCGGCGGTGAAGAGCCCGCTGCTGGAGAACGTCGACCTGCGTGGCGCGCGCGGTGTGGTGGTGAACATCACCTCCGACGACAGCCTGACCCTGGACGAATACTACGAGGTGATGGAGACCATCAAGAGCTTCACCGCCGAGGAGGCCACGGTCATCGTCGGCACGGCCATGGACCCGGAGCTGGGCGACACCATCCGCGTCACCATGGTGGCCACGGGGCTCGGCAACCCCATCGCCAAGGTCCAGCCCAAACCGACCATCGTCGTGCAGAACCCGGTGCTGGGCACCGGCACCGACGGTTTGCCCGCACCCATGCGGCCGTTCGACGCAAGCGCGGATTACGACGTGCCGACCAGCTTCCGCATGAACCCGCGCCGCAGTTCGGCCGCCGTGGACGCCGCCGCCGCCCAGGGCATCGACACCCTGGACATCCCGGCCTTCCTGCGCAAACAGGCGGATTGATGCGGGGAGAAGGCGCATACCCCCAGGCGGGAGTCCCATGGTCACTGCACCGCTCCCTCCTCCTCGGGGGAGGGCCGGTGGAGAGGGCCCAGTCACGCGAGAGGCAGCCTGCTGCGCGCACGGGAGGCTAGCCCCGGCAACCCTCCCGTACCCCCAGGGATGTAGTCCGACACCCACAAATCGCTGACCGCGTCGGACACCCGGACGCCTGTCAGCCTGGCCGCACCCCATCGAAGGCTACAATAGCGGCATGATCCCGCAACGCACACTGAAGTCCATCGTCCGCGCCACCGGCGTCGGGCTGCACACCGGCTGCAAGGTCGAGATGACCCTGCGTCCGGCCCGGCCCGACACCGGCATCGTCTTCCGGCGCCTCGACGTGGACCCCCCCGTGGATATCCCGGTGTCCCCAGAGCGGGTGACCGACACCCGGCTGTGCTCGGCCATCGAGCGTGACGGCGTGAAGATCGCCACCGTCGAACACCTGATGTCGGCGCTCGCCGGCCTGGGCGTGGACAACGTCCACATCGATCTCACCGGCCCCGAGGTGCCCATCCTCGACGGCTCCGCCGCCCCCTTCGTCTTCCTCATCCAGTCCGCCGGTCTGGAGGACCAGTCCGCGCCCCGGCGCTACATCCGCGTGCGGCACAGCGTGCGCGTGGAGGAGGGCGACAAGTGGGCCGAGTTCTCGCCCCACGACGGCTACAAGCTCAGCTTCCGCATCGACTTCGAGCACCCCGTCCTGCAGCGTTCCGGACAGGAGGTCAGCATCGACCTGGCCGAACAGTCCTACGTCAAGGAGGTCAGCCGCGCCCGCACCTTCGGCTTCATGCGCGAGGTGGAGCACCTGCGCAGCGCGGGCCTGGCGCGTGGCGGTACGCTGGACAACGCCCTGGTGATGGACGAATACCGCGTGCTCAACGAAGGCGGGCTGCGCTACGCCGACGAGTTCGTCAAGCACAAGGTGCTCGACGCCGTGGGCGACCTGTACATGGCCGGCCACCCGATCATCGGGGCATTCACCGCCTACAAGTCCGGGCATGGCCTCAACAACAGACTGCTGCGCGCGCTCCTGGCCGACGTCACGGCCTGGGAGTGGGTGAGTTACACCGACGCGGCCAGCGCTCCCGGCGCCATCCTCCGGCTGCACCCGCTCGCGGCCTGATGCTCGCCCTGCGCATCCTGGCCGCCGCCTGTGCAATCGCCGTCATCTTCGCCCTGCTGGGCTACGCCCTGAGCCGCGATCCGCGCTGGCTCAGGCTGGCCGGCTATGCCTTCAAGGGCGGCGTGGCCCTCGCCGCCACCATCGGTCTACTCATGCTGATGCGTCGCCTGCTCGGGTGAGCTGGCGCTCACGAGTTGACTCACCATCATCCGTGGCCTCTCGCGTAGGGTGGCATGCCCATGCCGCCGGTCGTGTCCCGTGCCCATCGGTTTTCGTCGGCAAGGGATTGCCGACCTACGGCGTTCGCCCCGGGTCACTGCAGACGGGCCGCTGCGAAGTTGTCCGGCAGGATACGGGGGGTGAGGAAAATCAGCAGCTCGGTCTTCTTATCCTGCTTGAAGTTGTCGCGGAACAGATGGCCGAGGATGGGCAGGTCGCCCAGCAGGGGGATCTTGTTCGTCTCGTTCTTGATGTCCTGCTCGAAGATCCCGCCCAGCACCGCCGTCTCGCCATCGGCCACACGCACCTGGGTCTTCACCCTTTTCTTGTTGATGGCAAATCCCGATGTGCCGGCAGACGCCCCACGGGCGTCCTTGGTCACTTCAACATCCAGAATGATGTTGTCGTTGTTGAGGATCTGCGGGTCCACCAGCAGACAGAGCACGGCATTGCGGAACTGGGTGGTCGTGGTGTTGTTGGTGACCGTGACGTAGGGGATCTCCTCACCCTGCAGGATGACGGCCGGCTTTTGGTTGGAGGTGACCACGCGCGGGTTGGAGACGATCTTGCCGCGCCCGTCCGCCTCCAGGGCCTGCAGTTCCAGGCCCAGGATGGCATTGCCGGCGCCCTCGATGATGGCGAAGCCGATGCTGCCGGGCGTGCCTATGGACGTACCCGTGAGGTCCACGTTGAAGGGCACGGTCGTACCCAAGCTGCCGCCAGCCACGGCCGCAGCGTCGTTGGCCGTGGTCGAGATGCCGATTGGCGTCCTGTCCAGTCGCTTCGAGTTGATCTGGCTCTTGAAGCCCAGTCTGACACCGAGGTTGCGACTGAAGTTGTCCTCCGCCACCACGACCCGTGCTTCGATCATCACCTGCCGGGTCGGCACGTCCACCTTGGCCAGCAGTTCGCGGGCCTCGCGCAGTTTGGCGGCGGTGTCCTGAACGAACAGGGTGTTGGTCTTGAGGTCGTAGGTGACGGAGCCGCGTTTGCTCAACACGCGCTGGGCGGCCTGGCCCGCACCCGTGGCCGTGGCGGCGGTCTGCGTCTGGCCGCCCACGCCGGTGGCCGAGGCCTCGCACGAGACGGCCTGCCCCGCCTGTAGCGCGGCGATGGACTTGCCGAGCAACATTCCTTCGGCCTCGTTCGCGCGCAGGTAGTTGAGCGGGATGCTCTCGGTCACCAGCGGCTCCAGCTCGGCGATCTGCTGGCGCGCCTCCAGCTCCAGTTTCTCCTTGGCCGCCAACTCGTCGCGCGGCGCCACCCAGATGACGGTGCCGGTCACGCGCTTGTCCAGGCCCTTGGCGCGCAGGATGATGTCCAGGGCCTGGTCCCAGGGCACGTCCTTGAGGCGCAGGGTGATGCTGCCGGTGACGGTGTCGCTGGCGATGATGTTGAGCCCCGTGAAGTCGGCGATGACCTGCAGCACGGCGCGGATCTCCACGTTCTGGAAGTTCAGGGTCAGTTTTTCGCCGATGTAGCGCGGTTTGTCGACCAAAGTCTGCAGCCGGGGATCGTCCAGGGAGCGGATCTCCAGGATGAACTGGTTGCCGGTCTGATAGGCCGAGTAGTCCCAGCTGCCGCGGGCTTCGACCTTCATGCGGGTGTTCTTGCCCTGCTCCACGGTTTCCACCAGTTGGGCGGGGGTGCCGAAATCGCTGACGTCCAGGCGCCGCTGCAGGGGGTTGGGCAGCGCCGTGTTGAGGAAATCGACCTGCACGGCGCCGCCCCGGCTGCGGATGTCCACGCCCACGCCAGGGTCGGAGAGGCTGACGATGATGCGGCCTTCGCCGGTGGGCGCGCGCTTGAACTCCACGTCCTTGACGGCGTGCTCGCGTTTCGGTCCGACCTCGGCGAAGCGGGTGGGCGTGGGTGTCTCCGGACTACCCTGCTCACCCCGGACCACGACCAACAGCTGGTTGCCCACCTGCCGCACCTGATAGCCGGCGGGGCCGCTGAGGTTCAGCACCACACGGGTACGCTCCCCGGCCTGGATGACGTCGTAGTTGCGGATCACACCCTGGTTCAGGGTCTCGGACAGGCGCGCACTGCGGGTGTCGGCCAGGTCGAGCACGATGCGGTGCGGGTTGGTGGTGGAGAAATGCACCGGCTCTCCGGCCAGGGGCACATCCAGGGTGATCTTCACCACCTGGCTGTCGTTGGTGCCGCGGCTGACGTTGACGGATTTGAGGGCGGCCGCCTGGGCCCAGCCCACGGCCATCAAGCCCAGAATCGCGCCCGTGGCCCAGCGCAGGAGGGTGTCTCGGAAGATTTTGCTCATGATCTTGCCCCTATGCATGTGGCTCGCGCCACCCTCATTCCTGCAGGGGGAGGCTGGCGCTGGTTTCGGTCCAGTCGCCCACCCCGTCCTGCACGGTTTCCCTGATTTCGATGGCGGTGTCGGTGATGGCGGTGATGACGCCGAAATTCTGGCCGATGCGATCCCCCCGCTTGACCCGATAGAGGGTGTTCTCCGGCGTGCGCACCAGCGCGTAGAGCTGACCCTGCCGCGACAGGGTGCCGACCATGCGCAGTCCGTCGAGGGGGAAGAGCTCGAGCGGCTCCTTGGGCCGGCTCATGTCGGGCGCGGGGCCGCCTCCTGCCCTCGCCGGACGCAGATTGCGGCTGGCGAACGGGTCGGTGAGCCCCGCCGGGTTGTAGCTGAAGGTCTCGGCCATCTTGACCTGGGGCAGGGGCTCCAGCTTCTCCTGCGAGTCCCGGCCCGCCTGCGCCATGAATTCGCGCAGGTCGGCAGTGTCGTCGTTGGCGCAGCCCGCCAGCAGGGCGAGCAGGATCGAGGCTAGATAGCGGCGGCTCATCCCTTTTTGCCCTCCCGGCCACCTTTGGCGCTCTCCTGTTCCACCTCATCCAGATAGCGGTAGGTGCGCACCGTGGCATCCATGACCAGGCCGCCGCCCTCGGCCACGGGTGTCAGGCTCACGTCGTGCAGGGTGACGATGCGTGGCAGCTGCGCCACATCGCTCACGAATCCGGCCATGTCGTGGTATTCGCCTTTGACCTTGATGGTGACGGGCAGGGTGGCGTAGAAGTCCGCCGGCGCCTCGGCGCCCGGCCGGAACAGTTCGAACTCGAGCCCGCGCCCCACACCCACCTGGTTGATGTCGGTGAGCAGGGCGTCCATTTCCGATTTGTTGGGCAACTGGCGCAGCAACGCCGCCAGGGATTTCTCGATGTCCTCGAGTCGCTTCTTGTAGGCCTCGTAGTGGATGGCCTGGCGTTTCTTCTGCGCGTAGACCTCGCGCAGGCTGGCCTCCTCGGCCCGCAGCCTGTCCACCTCGGACATGCCGTCCGACCAGTCCAGGTAGTAGCCCAGACCGACGATGGCCAGGAACAGGACGGCGAGGACCACGGCCTTGACCGGCGCCGGGGCGCGGGCGATGTCCTTCAGGTCCAGGGATTTGAGATCGTTGATGTCCATCTCAGGCCCCTCCTTCCTGCTGCTTGTCCTCTTGCCCGGTCAGCCTGACGGTGAGGGTGAATTCGCTCGCCCGCAGCTTGCCCACCAGCGCGCTCCTGACCTCCACCAGATTGGGCGACTCGAACAGGGGCGAGGCGTCCAGGTTGCGCATGAAGCTGGATACCCGCGCGCTGGACTGGGCAAAGCCCTGCAATGTGAGGGTCTCTCCGGCCTGCTTGAGACTCTTGAGATACACCCCTTCCGGGATCTGCCGGGCAAGCTGGTCGAACAGATGCACCGCCTCGGACCGGTTGGTCTGCAGGGATTCCACCACGGCCTTGCGATCCAACAAGGCCTTGGTCTTGTCCTTGAGTGCCTTGATCTCGGCGATCTGCTTGTCCAGCACGGCCGTTTCCTGGCGCAGCAGCTCATTGCGCTGGTTCTGGATGCGCTTGGCGTCTTCGATCACCATGTGGCCCGCGAACACCGTCAAGGCACCCGCCGCGGCGATGGCGACGGCCAACAGCACCATCAGGCGCTGTTGCTGGGCGCGCTTTTGCTGCCGATGCGGCAGCAGGTTGATGCGTATGCTGCTCACGGGTCGAACCTCCGCATGGCCAGGCCGCAGGCGACGAACAGCGCCGGAGCGTCCGCGGCCAGCTGGCGGGCCTTGACCTGGTTCGACACCGCCATCTTGGCGAAGGGGTTGGCGATCAGGGTGCTGGTCTGCATGCGGCTGTGCACGACGTCGTCCAGGCCGGGGATGGCGGCACAGCCGCCTGCCAGCAGGATGTGGTCGACGCTGTGGTAGGAGGTGGCACCGAAGAACAGCTGCAGGGCCCGGCCGATCTCCAGGGCCACCGCATCCAGGAACGGCTGCAGCACCTCGGATTCGTAACTGTCGGGCAACAGACCCTTGCGCTTGGCATCCTCGGCCTCGTCCGTAGGCAGGTCATAACGACGGGCGATCTCCTGCGTCAGGACGTAGCCGCCCAGGGCATGCTCGCGCTGATAGACCAGCTGGTTGTCGTGCACCATGCTCACATGCGTGGCGTTGGCGCCGATGTCGATGATGGCCACGGTCTGATTGCGTCCGTTGTCGGGCAGTTGATAGGCGATCTGCTCGTAGGCGTTCAGGGTGGCGAAGCTGTCCACATCCACGATCACCGCCTTGAGTCCGACGGCCTCGGCCAGCGCCACGCGCTCCTCCAGGCGCTCGCGTCGGGACACGACGATGAGGGCCTCGTTTTCCTCCGGGGTGCGTGCCGAAGGCCCCAGGATCTGGTAGTCCAGACTCACCTCGTCCAAAGGGAAGGGGGCCATCTGGTTGGCCTCGGCCATGACCTGGGTCTCGATGTCCAGCTCGCTGGCACCCTGGGGCAACAGGATCTTCTTGGTGATCACCGCCGCGGCCGGCAGGGCGAGGGCCACGTCGCGGGTCTTGGTCTCCATGGCCTTCCAGGCAGTGCGCAGGCATTCCTCCACCAGCTCCGGCTTGGCGATGCCGCCGTCGGCCAGGGCGTCCTTGGGCAGTCTGGTAATGGAGTAGCGTTCCACCCGCCGCACATCCCGGCCGCTTTCGGCCAGTTCGAGCATTTTTACCGCCGATGAGCTAATATCCACCCCGATCAGGGGTTTGTTGCGGCGGAACAGCGAGCTCAGTTGCAAGTGATTTTCCCTTCCCGAAGCCTTGTTTAGGTGCTTGATTAATTATCCGCGGCAAATCCTAGCAACAACTTGATTTTTCGCACAACCGAATTTTTCCTCTCCGTGGCGTCGCAACGCCAGCCATAGCTTATCTTCACCATGCTGAAGCGATGGGGATTTTATCTCCTGGTCGGTATTCTCGGCCTTGGTCTGGTTGCCGCGGCCATCGCCGGGCTGTCCGCGGCGCTCATCTATCCGTCGCTGCCCAGCCTGGAAGTGCTGACCGACTACCGCCCCAAGATGCCTCTGCGCATCTATTCCGAGGACGGCGCCCTGCTTGGCGAATTTGGCGAGGAACGGCGCGCGGTGGTGCGCCTCGACGAAACCCCGGTCATTCTGCGCCAGGCCATCCTGGCAGCGGAGGACGAACGTTTCTACGAGCATGGCGGTGTGGACACCCTGGGCGTGCTGCGCGCCGCCTTGTCCAATATCATCTCCGGCGGCGCCAAGGAGGGCGCCTCCACCATCACCATGCAGGTGGCGCGCAATTTCTTCCTGTCCTCCGAAAAGACCTTCCGGCGCAAGCTCAACGAGGCCCTGCTGGCGATCAAGATCGAACATGCCCTCACCAAAAACGAGATACTCGAGCTCTATATCAACCACATCTTCCTGGGGCAGCGTGCCTATGGCTTCGCTGCCGCCGCCCAGATCTATTACGGCAAGCCCCTGAAAAACCTTAGCCTCGCCGAAGCGGCCATGCTGGCGGGCCTGCCCAAGGCCCCCTCCGCCTACAATCCGGTGGTCAACCCGACCCGTGCCCAGGCCCGACAGCGCTATGTGCTGGGGCGCATGCTGAAGCTGGGCTACATCACCCAGGCGCAGCACGACCAGGCCATCGACGAACGTCTGCGTATCCGTCATTCGCCCCGCGGGTTCGAGGTGCCGGCCGATCATGTCGCCGAACTGGTGCGCCAATACATGTACGAGCGCTACGGCGACCAGATCTACGTCAGCGGCATGAAGGTGTACACGACCATCCGGCGGGCCGAGCAGCAGGCCGCCGCCGACGCCGTGCTCAAGGGACTGGTGGATTTCAACCGCCGCCGCGGCTATGCCGGCCCGGAAGCTCAGATGGCGCTGCCCGCCGACCCCAAGGCGGCGGCCGACTACATCGACACCCATCTGCCCGACCTGCAGGAGGTGGGCGGTCTGCTGCCCGCCGTGGTGCTGGCCATCGACAAGAAGCGCATCCAGGCACGGCTCGCCAGCGGTGAGGACATCGAGCTGGGCGCCGGCGAGCTGAAGTTCGCCCAGCGCTTCCTGTCCACGGAGATGCAGGCCAAGAGGCGTCTGCGCCGCGGATCGGTGATCCGCGTCGTGCGCCCGGACGGCAAGAACTGGCAGTTGACCTATCTGCCCCAGGCCGAGGCGGCCCTGGTCGCCCTCTCACCGGAAAATGGCGCCATCCGCGCCCTGGTCGGCGGTTTCGATTTCAGCCGCAACCAGTTCAACCGCATCACGCAGGCGTGGCGGCAGCCCGGTTCCAGCTTCAAGCCCTTCATCTATTCCGCCGCGCTCGATCGGGGCCTCACGCCGGCCACCGTGCTGGATGACGCGCCGATCAGCCTGGACCCGTTCGAAACCGGCGGCGTGCTGTGGGAACCGAAGAACTTCGACGGCACCATGGAGGGCCCGATGACCCTGCGCGACGCCCTGAGGAAATCGAAAAACCTGGTCTCCATCCGGGTGCTGCAGGCGGTGGGTATCGACGCGGCGCGCCAGCACGTGGCCCGGTTCGGCTTCGACATGGCGCGCATCCCGCCCTATCTGACCATGGCGCTGGGGGCCGGGGAGGTCACGCCGCTGGCGATGGCCACCGCCTACAGCGCCTTCGCCAACGGCGGCAATCTGGTCAGGCCCTATCTCATCACCCGCATCACGGACAAGACGGACCGTGTGCTGGAGTCCTTCCAGAGCCCGCCCGTCGAACGCATCCTGGACGCCCGCAACGCCTTCATCATGACCACCCTGCTGCAGGACGTGGTCCGCCGCGGCACCGCCACCGCCGCCATGAGCCTGGGCCGCAGCGATCTGGCCGGCAAGACCGGCACCACCAACGACCACCGGGACGCCTGGTTCGCCGGTTACAACCCCACCCGCGTGGCCGTGGCCTGGGTGGGCTATGACCAACCGCGGCCCATGGGCGGCGGCGAGACGGGCTCCGTGGCGGCGCTTCCGATCTGGATGGGTTACATGGGCCGTGTGCTGCGCGATGTGCCGGATCAGCCCTACGGCATGCCGCCCGGCATCGTCACGCTCAAGGTGGATGCCCGCACGGGGGCGCCAGTGCCCGAGGATGCGGAGGGGCGACTGGAGTTCTTCTACGAGGAGTTCCCGCCGTCGCGGGCGCCGGCCGTGGATGCCGTGGGCGAAGAGAGCCCCACGCCGATCAGCGAGGCCACACCCGACAGGCCGCCGCCCAACTTCGGCGATTGATGAGCCAGCCCCAGCCCATGCCGCCCAAGGACCTCTCCCCCCGTCATGCCCAGATGCGCATCCGCATCGCCCAACTTGCCGCGCGGCTGATGGCGGAGCACGGCATCCGCGATTTCGCCCTGGCCAAGCGCAAGGCCGCCCGGCAGCTGGGGGCGCCCGAATCGCAAAGTCTGCCGGGCAACGACGAGATCGAGGCCGCCTTACGCGCCCATCAGAGCCTCTACCGCCCGGACGAACACAGGCACCTGCTGCAGGCCCTGCGCCGACAAGCGCTGGAGGTCCTGCAGGCGTTCCAGCGCTTCGATCCCTTGCTGGTGGGTGGGGTGCTGAGCGGGACGGTCTCGCGTCACTCGGACATCGAAATCGAACTGTATGCGGATTCCAGCAAGGACTTCGAACAACACCTGCTCAACGAAGGCATCGAGTTCAAGGTCAAGGACCGCAACGGGCAGGGCATGTATCTGCTCTATTCCGAACCGGCCGATGTACGGGTGCGCATCTTGCCCGCGGAGAGCCGCCACGCCGGCGGACGCAACCGTCAGGACGGGCCGCGGCGGATGAATGCCAGGCAACTCGCGCAACTGCTGCGGGACGAGGATGCCGTGGCGGAGGGATCGGAGGGATAATTGTTGTGCCCCCGGCTCGGAACCCCCCCGAGCCGCCCCCCGAGGGGGCGCGGGTCATGCTTGGGACGGCCCGGCGCATGCCCCGCTTGTGCCCCCGGCTCGGGAGTGGCTTGCAGACCTGGCCGTGCGCCTATGGAGCCGATGTCGTAGTGGGTGGGTGAGCGAATCGGGCCTGTCTTGCGGCTGGTTCAAGCGCATGACACCGTATGACGTTATAAGAGGTCCAGGTATCAGGAGAGGAAACCGTCGCGGTGATGATCCGTTTTTTCCGACATTACGTGCCATTGAGCATATTGCTCCTGGTCGGCCTCGAGTTCGCGCTGTTCTACTTTGCCAGCCTGTATGCCGCGTCTCACTTCGGGGTCCGCCCGCCCTTCGGGCCGGCGCATGAACTCGCCGACAGCCTGAAGCCCTGGCTGTACTCGTTCCTGATGACCCTGATCATCGCCATGTTCGGCCTCTACGACTGGGAATGGACCAAGGGCCTGCGCAGCCTGTTGGTGCGCGTACTTGGCGGCTTCGTACTGGGTCTTGCCCTTCTGGCCGGGGGCGCACGGCTGCTGCCCGGCCTGTTCGCACAGGACCAGGAATTGCTGGGAGTCATCCTGCTCTCGGCCGCCGGGGTGCTGCTCACCCGCCTGGCCTTTGTACAATGGGACAACGCCCGCGCCTTCAAGAAACGGGTGCTGGTATTGGGCACCGGCAGCCGGGCGGCGAAGATCGAGGAGATGATCGCACGCGGCCAGGCGCTTGGCCTGAACATCGTCGGCTATCTGCCTCTGGGCGGCTCGCACCATTACGTCCCGCACGAACGCATCCTCGACGAATCAGGCAGTCTGCTGGACATCGTCGAGCGCTACGGCATCGAGGAGATCGTCGTGGCCGTCAGGGAGCGGCGCGGTGGCGGACTGCCCATCGCTGAGCTGCTGGACTGCAAGCTCTCCGGCATCCGCATCCTCGACCTGCCGGCCTTCTTCGAGCGCCAGACCGGCATCCTGCCCCTGGAATCGGTCAACGCGAGCTGGATGATCTTCTCCGAAGGGTTCCACAGCGGCACCGCGCGTGACCTCGTCAAGCGGGTGTTCGATCTGACGGTGAGCGCCGGGCTGCTGCTGCTCACCCTGCCGATCATCCTGGTCACCGCACTGGCCATCAAGCTGGAGAGCAGGGGCCCCGTGTTCTATACCCAGGAACGCGTCGGTCAGTTCGGCCGTCCCTTCACCATCTACAAATTCCGCAGCATGTTCACCGACGCCGAGAAGGATGGCCTGCCGCAGTGGGCACGTCTGAACGACGACCGCACCACCCGTGTCGGCCGCATCATCCGCCGGCTGCGCATCGACGAGCTGCCCCAGCTCATCAACGTCTTCCTCGGTCAGATGAGTTTCGTCGGGCCGCGTCCGGAGCGCCCCTATTTCGTCAACGAGCTGTCCGCCCAGATTCCCTACTACAACGCCCGCCACAGCCTGAAACCGGGCATCACCGGCTGGGCGCAGGTGCGTTTTCCGTATGGCGCGAGCGTGGAAGACGCGATCGGCAAGCTGCAGTACGACCTCTATTACGTCAAGAACCACAGCCTGTTCCTGGACCTGATGATCCTGCTGCAGACCGCGCAGGTGGTGGTCTTGGGCAAGGGCGCGCGCTGATGGACATGGTGACGGCCATCCCGGGCATGATTATCGCCGGTCCGCTCCCTCTCTCCCCACCCCTCTGCCGCATGGCGCAAGAGGGGGCCTGCAGGCGTCGCTGACGCGACATACACGTCAAATGCTCCTGCACGCTGCCGTGGTGAGCCATGCCCTCGGGGCGCTCGCCTTCACGGTGTTGGCCGTGCTGTTCAGGGTGCATGGCCGGCGCAATCGCGAGAGCCCGCCCCTGTTCCTGCCTGCCGCCGCCACGGCCCTGTGGCTGATGGCGGCCACCCTGCAAAGCGCCCTCGACGCGGGCCTGGAACTGACCGGGCTGACGGAGCTGGGCAGGAACGCGGCCTGGCTCTGGTTCCTGGTGCACAGCCTGCGTCTGCTCAAGCCCGACGCCGCCCTGTCGCCGTGGCTCAGGCAGATCATCCGGGGCGTCGCCCTGCTGCTGACGCTGACCCTGGCGCTGCAGGTACTGCAGCTGTTCTGGCCCGGCCCCACCCTGGCCTTTCTCGGCCAGACCGTGCTGCCGGCCTTGCTGGCGGTGGCCGGCATGGTGCTGGTGGAACAGTTCTACCGCAACGCCCGCACCCAGGACCGCTGGGGCATCAAGTTCCTCTGTCTGGCCCTGGGCGGCATGTTCGCCTACGACTTCTATCTCTACTCCGAGGGCATGCTGTTCCGCCATCTCACCCCGGAGGTCTGGGCGGCGCGGGGGGTGGTCAACGCCCTGCTGGCGCCGCTGATCTGGCTGTCCTTCAGTCGGCTGACTCAGTTCCTGCCGGTGTCCATCTCGCACCGCATGGTCTTCCACACCGTGGCCCTGGTGGGCACCGGCATCTACCTGCTGCTGATGGCCGCCGCCGGCTATTACATCCGCATGATCGGCGGCGAGTGGGGCCTGCTGCTGCAATATGTGTTCCTGTTCGGCGCCGGCGTGCTGCTGCTGGTGGTGGTGTTCTCCGGTTCCGCCCGCGCGCGGCTGCGGGTCTTCCTGTCCAAGCATTTCTTCCGCTACCGCTACGACTACCGCGAGGAATGGCTGCGCTTCACCCAGTCGCTGACCACCGGCAACCCCGGTATGCAGGTGTGCGAACGCTCGATCGAGGCCATCGCCCGCCTGGTGGAGAGCCCCGCCGGCGTGCTCTGGCTGAAGAAGGAGGACGGCGCCTTCCACCGCGCCGCCTATTGGAACTGGTCCGATCTCAACGGCACGCTGCCGGCCGACGCCCCCCTGGTGCGCTTCCTGGAAGCACGCCAGTGGGTGATCAACCTGGAGGAGTACCGCGCCGACCCGGCCAGCCTGGAGGGGGCCGAGCCGCCGGCCTGGATCGTCGACGAGCCGCGCGCCTGGCTCCTGATCCCCATGCTCTGGCACGATCGGCTGCTGGGCTTCATGGTGCTGGAACATTCCCTGGGCAAGGTGCATTTCGACTGGGAGGTGAGCGACCTGCTCAAGACCGCCGCCCGGCAGGCGTCCACCAACCTGGCCCAGCTCCTGGCCGCCGACGCGCTCACCGTCGCCCGCCAGTTCGAGTCCTTCAACCGTGCGGCCGCCTTCGTGGTGCACGACATCAAAAACCTGGTGGCGCAACTGTCCCTGTTGCTGGCCAACGCCCAGAAGCACAAGCACAAACCCGAGTTCCAGGAGGATATGCTGGCCACCATCGAAAGCTCCGTGGCGCGCATGAACCGCATGCTGCTCAAACTCGCGGACCGGCAGGAGAGCGCCAGCAACGGCCGGGTGGAGCTGGAGGAGCTGCTGCGCGACGTGGTCGCCAGCAAGAAGGGCTACAGCCTGAAACCCGAGCTCGAGATCGCGGATACGCAGCTCGAGGTCCTGGCCGACCGGGACAAGCTCGCCCGTGTGCTCGGACACCTGGTACAGAACGCCATCGAGGCCACCCCGTATACCGGCCGCGTGGGTGTTAAACTCTGGCGCGAAGGTGGGCATGCCTGCATCCTGGTGGAGGATACCGGCACGGGCATGGACGCAGCCTTCATCCGCGACCGGCTCTTCCGCCCCTTCGTTTCCACCAAGGGTACGGGCATGGGCGTGGGCACCTACGAGTGCAAGGAGTACATCCAGGGGCTGGGCGGTGACATCAGCGTGGACAGCGCGCCGGGCCGCGGCTCCCGCTTCACGGTGCGGATCCCGCTGGCAGAGCCGGACGCAAATGGCATGACCCGAGAGGTGGCATGAGCGAGAAGATGGCGAAGATCCTCCTGGTGGAGGACGACGTGGGGCTGCAGAAACAGATCAAATGGAGCCTGGACGGTTATGAGGTGCTGACTGCCGCCGACCGCGAGGCGGCGCTGGCCCATCTGCGCCGGCATGAGCCGGCCGTCGTCCTGCTCGACCTGGGGCTGCCCCCCGACCCGGACGGCGCCACGGAGGGGCTCACTGCGCTACAGCAGATCCTCAGCCTGGCCCCTCCCACCAAGGTCATCGTCGTCACCGGCAACCAGGACCGCGCCAACGCCGTGCGTGCCATCAGCCAGGGCGCCTTCGATTTCTACCACAAACCCTTCGACGAACAGATCCTCAAGATCGTCATCGAGCGCGCCTTGCGCGTCCATGAACTGGAACAGGAAAACCGCGCGCTGGCCCTGCGCAGCCGTACCGAGCCCCTGCAGGGCCTGATCACCGCCGACCCGGAGATGCTCAAGGTCTGCCGCACCATCGAGAAGGTGGCGGCGAGCGACGTCTCGGTGCTGCTGCTGGGCGAGTCCGGCACCGGCAAGGAATTGCTGGCACGCGGTCTGCACGAATTGTCGCCGCGGGCAAAAGAGCGCTTCGTCGCCATCAACTGCGCGGCCATTCCCGAGAACCTGCTCGAGAGCGAGCTGTTCGGCTACGAAAAGGGGGCCTTCACCGGCGCGGCCAAACAGACCATCGGCAAGATCGAATACGCGCACCGGGGCACGCTCTTCCTGGACGAGATCGGCGACCTGCCCATGCCGCTGCAGGCCAAGCTGCTGCGCTTCCTGCAGGAGCGGGTCATCGAGCGCTTGGGCGGCCGCGGCGAGATCCCGGTCGACGTGCGCGTGGTGGCCGCCACGCACCAGAACCTCGCCGAACGCATCAAGACCGGCCTCTTCCGTGAGGACCTCTTCTACCGGCTGTCCGAGATCAGCGTGCGCATCCCGCCCCTGCGCGATCGCCAGGGCGACAAAAGCCTGCTGGCGCATGCCTTCCTGGACAAATTCGCCCAGATGAACGGCCGCAGCCTGCGCGGCTTCACGCCGGAGGCGCTGGCCGTCATCGAGGCCCACCCCTGGCCGGGCAACGTGCGCGAGATCGAGAACACCATCAAGCGGGCGGTGATCATGGCCGAGGCCGGCCAGATCACCGTGGCCGACCTGGGCCTGCCCACGTCCGAGGTCCAGGACGGTTCCCTGAACCTGCGCCAGGTGCGCGAAGAGGCGGAACGCAACGCCGTGCTCAAGGCCCTCGCGCGCGCCAACGGCAATGTCGCCCAGGCGGCGGAGTTGCTGGGGGTGTCGCGACCGACCCTGTATGATCTGCTCGGCCGCTTCGGTCTGAAATGAACGCGGCCACCCCCCCTACGACATCGCCCTGCCGGGCAGGACTCAAGAAACATCGCTGAGGCATCGATATACGGCAGAGTTGCCCCGCCAGAGGCGACACGCCCATCAGAATCCAAGGATACCCTCCGACCATGGCCACCCACTCCCGTAGACGTTCGAGACGCGGCAAGCTGCGACTCGATCGATCCCGTCTGCTCCTCATCGCCGGCGTCGTCGCCAGCATCGGCATCGCCGGCGGCGCCTATCACGTCCTCAGCCAGAAAAGTCCCGAGGACCACATCGAGGCGGCCCAGTCGCACATGGATCGTGGCGACCGGCAGGCGGCGGTCATCGAACTCAAGAACGCCCTGCAACTGGCGCCCGACAACGCCGGGGTCCGCTATGAGCTGGGCAAGCTCCACCTTGCCAGTCAGGACTACGCCTCGGCGGAGAAAGAGCTCATGCGGGCGCGCGACGGCGGCCATCGCGCGGATGACCTGCCTACCCTCTTGGCCCAGGCCCTCATCGGCCTCAGGCAGCCCAAGCGCGTGCTGGACGAGATCCCCGTGCCCGAGGGCGCCAGTCCGGACCTGGCCGCCCCGCTCCTCGCCCTGCGCGCACGCGCCCAGCTGATGCTCGGCGACCAAGGCGCCGCGGAGCAAAGCCTGAGGGAGGCCGACGCTTTGCGCCCCGATCACCCCGAGACCCTGGTCACCCGCGCCCAGATCGCGGTCATGGCCGGTCAGCGGGACACGGCCATGACCCTGCTCGATCGCGCCATCGCCGCCGACGGCAAGCGGGCCGACCTGTGGATGATGAAGGGCGACCTGCTGCGCCTGTCGAGTCGCTCACCAGGCCGCAGCGAGAGCGACTTGGCCGCCACGGGCGGCGACGCGGGCGATGCTTCCGGGCCGCAGGCACAGCACTACAAACAGCAGGCACTCGCCGCCTACCGCAAGGTGTTCGAACTCGACCCCGGTAACGTCCCCGCCCACGTCGCCGTGAGCCTGCTGCACCTGGAGGCCAACGATCTGGACCGCGCCGAGGCGGAACTGGCCCAGGTCGCCAAGCTGGCCCCGGATCACCCCATGGCGCGCTATCTGGGCGCCGTCATCGACTTCCGGCGTAACCGCCCCGCCGAGGCGAAGGCCAAGCTCCAGCAGGTCCTGAAACGGGCACCGGACCTCCTGCCCGCCCACCTGCTCGCCGGTGCGGTGGAGTTCGCCCTGGGCAACCGGCAGACGGCCATCGGCCATCTGGGCAAGGTCCTGGAGCGCATGCCGGACCATGCCTATGCCCGCAAGCTGATGGCTGCGGCCATGGTGAGCAGCGGCCAGCTGGATGACGCCCAGCGTCTGATCGCCGGACTGCGCGGCGACCACGACCTGCTCACCGCGTCCTTGCAGGGCGACATCGCGCTGCGCAGAGGGGATTACGCCGCCGCACGGCAACACCTCGAGCAGGCCAGCCGCCTCGCCCCCGACAACCCGGCGCTGCTCGTCGAACTGGCCCGCAGCCGCATGGGCAGCGGCGACACCGCCGGGGCCATCGACGCCCTGAACCGCGCCGCAGAGCTGGACACTGCCACCGGGCGGCCCGATGCGATCCTGGTCCAGACCCACCTCAGGGCCGGCCGCCACAGCGAGGCCATGGCCGTGGCGGAACGCCTCATCCGCGAGCGACCGCAGGACCCCCTCGGCTATCACCTGCTCGGCCTCGTACGCCAGGCCGAACGGGACGGCGCCGGTGCCCGCGCCAGCTTCGCCGAGGCCCTCAAACGGGATGCCACCTATCTCCCCGCGGCCGCCGACCTCGCACGCCTCGATCTCAAGGCCAACGACCCCAAGGCGGCGCGCGGCCGCTTCGAATCGGTCCTGGCCAGGGATCCCCGCAACAGTCGGGCATTGGTCGCACTCGCCGGGCTGGCCGCCACCCAGAAAGACGACAAGGCCTACGTGGATTATCTGACACGCGCCAAGCAGGCCAACCCCAAGGACCCCGCGCCCTACGAGTTGTTGGCCCTGTACTGGCTGCAGCGACAGGATCCTGCCAAGGCGCAGGTGGAGGCCAAGGCAGGGCTCGACGCCAGCGGTCATGTCCGCCTGCATGACGCCATGGGTACCGCCCAGCTCATGCAGAACGACCGCAACGGCGCCCTGGTCAGCTTCCAGCAATGGGTCAAGGCCGCGCCCGCCGACCCCAAGGGGCACTACAAGCTCGGGCTGGTCCAGCGCATGATGGGTGATACCCAGGCCGCCCTGCAGTCCCTGGATCGGGCACTGGCCATCGCCCCGAATGCCGTGGACGTCCAGTCGGCCAAGGCGGTCGCGCTGGCCGAGGCAGGGCGGCCGGAAGAGGGCCTGCGCCTGGCCAGGACGCTGCAGCAAAAGGAACCGAAATCACCGGTGGGTTTCGTCGCCGAGGCCGACATCCTGGCCCACGGCAAGCATTTCGCAGCCGCGGGCGAGGCCTATGCCAAGGCGGCCCGCATCGCGGGCAACGGTATGCTGGCCTCCACCGCCTACCGCACACTGGTCACTGCGGGGCAGCACAGGCAGGCGGATGCCTTCCTGCGCCAGTGGCTCGCCGAGCGCCCCAACGATGCCGTCGCCCGTCACGCCCTCGCCGATGGACTGCTCAAGAGCGGTAACCTGCGCGAGGCGCAGCCGCATTACGAACAACTGCTCAAGGCAAATGCCAGGGATCTGGTGGCTGCCAACAACCTCGCCTGGATCTATGGCGAACTCAAAGACCCGCGCGCCCTGCCGCAGGCCGAAGCGGCCTACGCCCTGGCACCCGAGCATCCCTCCACACTCGACACCCTGGGCTGGATCCTGGTCAACCAGGGCCAGGTGCAACGCGGCCGCAGCCTGCTGGAGAAGGCACACAAACAGGCCCCGGATGCACCCGACATCCACTGGCACCTGGCCGTCGCCCTGGCCAAGTCGGGGGACACCCCGCGCGCCCTGACGGAACTGGAACGCCTGCTCAACAGCGGGCGCGATTTCGCCAACCGCCAGGCTGCCATCCAGTTTTTCAACACGCTCAGGCAGCGCCCTCGGTAGCTCGGACGTCGATCGGTCTGTCAACTGCCCCTTATCTATGCTTGAATAAGTAGCTCGGAACATGATTGCTGCCGACCCGCGGCGGACGCACGGCAACCCGCCCCCCTGCAGATGCCAGCCGGACATGGACTCCGTGAGACGCGGATCGAGCGCACGCATACCTCTTGCTGCGAGGGACCTAAAACGGATATGGCGACGCACCCCGAAGCATGATTGTCGCCTTGTCCGTTCCCTCTCTCCCAACCCCTCCGGTCCTCTCTGCCGGCCCCTCTCACCCAGGGAGAGAGGGGCCGCGCAGGGCTTAGCCCGAAGCGGCAACAACATATTTTGCACAACTTGACGCGCACAACTACCCCAGAGGAGCCCACATCGATGTCGAGCAGAAAAATGTGGACCGCCTTGCTAGCCTTGGTACTCGTTGGTGCAACGGGCTGCGGCGATAAAAGCCCCACCGAACTGGTCGAGTCCGCCAGGACCTCGATCGGCAAGCAAGACCACAAGACCGCCATCGTCGAACTGAAAGCGGCGATCCAGAAGCAACCGGACAGCGCAGAGGCCCGCATGCTCCTCGGCCAGGCCTATCTGGAGACGGGGGACTATGACTCGGCGGACAAGGAATTCACCAAGGCACGCGAACTGGGCGCGCCGGCCGATCGACTGACCCCCCTGCACGCACGCCTTCTGCTGATGACGGGGGCGCATGCCCGACTCATCGAGGAGGTCCGCCCCGGTCCCACCTTGGGCATGGCTGCGCTGGCGACCGTTCATGCCTATCGGGCGCGTTCCCACCTAGCACTCGGTAACAGGGAGGCCGCCCAAAAGGATCTGGCCGAGGGCGAGAGAAGCGATCCTCAGCATCCCGAGGTTTTGTTCGCCAAGGCCGTCATGGCGCGCGAGACCGGGCGACCCGATCTGGCCATGGCCCTGGTCGATGCGGCGCTGGCCAGGGATGACGCCTTGCGCGACGCCCTTTATTTCAAGGCTCACCTGTTGACGGAAGAAGGCAAGGATGCCGCCGCCCTGGCTGTATACCGGCAGATCACGGCAGCCCATCCCGGAGAGTATCTGGCCCACCTGTCCACCGCGAAACTGCTCATGAAGCAGGGTGGCGCGAAGGGGACCGAGCAGGCGCTGAAAGAGGCCGATGCAGCGCTCAAGGCGGCAGAAGCGGCCGCACCGGCATCGCCGTTGGTCAAGTATGCGCGTGCCGTGTTCGAATACACGCGGGGCAATCTGAACGAGGCCAACAATGCGATCCTGCAGGTCCTCAAGCTCAGCCCGGACCACCTGCCGTCGCTGTTGGTGCAGGCCATGATCGGTGAAGGTCTTGGCAACTTCGAACAAAGCCGGCGCAGTGCGGAGCGGGTCTGGGCACAATTACCCGACAACACCGATGCAGCCCGGCTGGTCGCCTCCGGCAGACTGAGGACGAACGACGTCAAGGGTGCCGAGGAAATCCTCCTGCCTCTGCTGAAAAAGCGTCCCGACGATGCCCAGATCCTTGCGCTGGCGGGCGAACTCTACATGCGCAAGCGCGAGTACGACAAGGCCATGGCCTATTTGGACCGGGCGACGGCTCTCCGGCCGGACAGCGCCCGTCTGTTGGACTTGCGGGTGAGCGGTCGACTGGCCAAAGGTGAGGTGGGCCGGGCCATGACCGAGCTCCAGGAGGCCGCCCGCGCCGGGCGCACCCAGGGCCGAGCCGATCTCGCGCTGACCCTCCTGCACCTGCAGCGCAAGGAGTTCGATCAGGCCCTGGCGCAGACCGCCGCGTTGGCCAAAGTGTTTCCGGACAATCCGGTGGTCTTTCAACTGCGCGCGGCCGCCCACCTGGGCAAACAGGACCGCAAGGCGGCCAGGGAAACGCTGGAGCAGGCGCTGGCCCTGAAACCCGATTTCTTCCCCGCCGCCTTCAGCCTGGCCAGGCTGGACCTGGAGGACAAGAAGCCGGCTGCCGCCCGCAAACGCTTCGAATCCATCCTCGATCAGGACAAGAACAACCTCCGGGCCATGCTGGCGCTGGCCGATCTGGCTGCCGGCGAAGGCCGCGAGAAGGAATCCGTGCAATGGCTCGAGAAGGCAGCACGGGCTGATGCCAAAGCGCTGGCCCCGCGTGCGCGTCTGGTGCAACATCACTTGGCCAACAAACGTTACAAGGAGGCCCTCGAAATCGCCAATGCCCTGGCGCAGACCGCCCCGGACAGCGCCGAGGCCATGGCCCTGCTGGCGCAGGTACAGCTCAGCTCGGGGGATGCGACCGCCAGTATCGCCTCGCTGGAAAAGGCCCTGCGCCTTGCGCCCGGGACTCCGGAGCTGCACTACCGGCTGGCCCTGGCGCAATTGGCGGCAAAGCGCACACGCGAGGCCAGAGC
Source organism: uncultured Burkholderiales bacterium (assembly GCA_938038385.1). Classification (GTDB taxonomy): domain Bacteria; phylum Pseudomonadota; class Gammaproteobacteria; order Burkholderiales; family Thiobacillaceae; genus JANWZL01. The sequence goes on along the minus strand of CALHRD010000012.1, from coordinate 46,330 downwards.
CAACCTGGAGAAGGCCCTGGCCGCGGAGCGCGGCCATGTGCAGGCACTCGACACCCTCATCCAGCTGGATGTAAGCGAAAACAAGGCCGACGCGGCTTTGGCGCGCATCCGCCAGATCCAGGCCCGCTTTCCCGATTCGCACATCGGCTACGATCGTGAGGGCGCCCTACACATGGCCCAGGGCAGGCCGGCGCTGGCCATCCCCGCCTACCGACAGGCCATCGAGCGCGGCGCGCAGGCCGGTACCCTGATCATGCTGCATCGTGCCCTGTTGGCCACCGGCAAAGTCGCCGAGGCCGACCAGGAACTCACCCGCTGGCTCGGCACACATCCCCAGGATCAGGCGGCCAAGGCCTATTTCGCCGAATACAAAATGCTCAGGGGCGAAGACCATGCCGCCATCGCGCAGTACGAACAGTTGCTGCGCGACACCCCCGACAACCCCATCATGCTCAACAATCTGGCGGTGCTTTACCAGCGCACGGGCGACAGCAGGGCCCTGGCCACGGCGCAACGCGCCCTGGAACTCGCGCCCGAATCCGCCACCGTGCTCGACACCCTGGGCTGGATCCTGGTTGGACAGGATCAGGCGGCCAAGGGGCTGGAACTGCTGCGCAAGGCCCTCGACAAGGTGCCGGAAGCCGACACCATCCGCTACCATTACGCCGTCGCCCTCGCACAAAGCGGACAGCGCGACAAGGCCCGGCAGGAACTCACCCGGCTCGTGCAAGGCAAGCGTGATTTCCCCGAGCTGCAGGAAGCGAAGGCCCTGCTGGGCAAATTGTGAGCAGCCCGACGCATCATCGGCAGACACTGCGACCGGCCACCGGAGGGGTCTGACATGGCGATGGCTGCCGGTATGACCACCTACGCCACCCTCCTGCGCATTGCCCTGCGCAACATCCTGCGCCAGCCCAGGCGTAGCGGCGTGGCCATCCTGGCCATCGCCTTCGGCGTCATCGCCATGATGCTCGCGGGCGGCTTCATCGAATGGATCTTCTGGGCCAGCCGGGAAGGGACCGCGGTCACCCAGATCGGGCACATCCAGGTGGTCAAGCCCGGCTATCACCGGGATGGTCGGTCCGATCCCTATGCCTATCTGCTGCCCGCCTCCGTGCCGAGGTTGAGCGAACTGACACGCGATCCGGCCATCCGCGCGATCACGCCGCGCATCGACTTCAACGGGCTCATCAGCCATGGCGACAGCACGCTGACCTTCCTCGCCATCGGCGTCGATGCGGCGCGCGACCCCTCCCTGCTCTACCTGATCATCCCGGAGGGCGCGGGCCTGCGCCCCGGCGACGCGCAAGGCATCCTGATCGGCACCGGCCTGGCGGCCAATCTCGGCGTCGGCGTCGATGATCGGGTGGTGCTCCTGGCGAACACCGCCAGCGGCGGCATCAACGCCGTCGAGGCCCGCATCCAGGGTCTTGCCTCCACCTCCATGAAGGCCTACGACGACACCATGCTCTGGGTGCCCATCGACCTGGCGCGCAAACTCCTGCGCGTGGCCGGCGCCCATGTGTGGGTGGTGTCCCTGCACGATACCGGCCAAACCGATGCCGTCTACGCCAGACTCGAGGGCGACTCCGCCTTGGCCGGTTTCGAGATCACCCCCTGGCACCAGCTGGCGGATTTCTACAACAAGACGGTGCAGCTCCTGAGCCGCCAGATCGACGTGGTCAAGCTGATCATCGCGACCATCATCCTGATCGGCATCACCAACACCATGACCATGAACGTCATGGAACGCACCGTCGAGATCGGCACGGCCATGGCCCTGGGCGTCCGCCGCCGGCGCATACTGGGCCAGTTCCTGGTCGAGGGGACGGCCCTGGGCGCGCTCGGTGGCTTGGTCGGCATCGTCATCGGCTATGGGTTGGCCGAACTCATCTCCTACGTCGGCATCCCCATGCCGCCCTCACCGGGCATGTCGCGCGGCTTTACCGCCGCCATCATCATCACCCCCATGATCATCGTCGAGGCCCTGCTGCTCGCCGTCGTCACCACCTGGCTCGCCAGCCTCTACCCGGCCTGGCGCGCGTCCAGACTGGTCATCGTCGACGCCTTGCGCCGCAACCGTTGAGCCCGACCATGTGGAAGCTGGCCCTGCGCAACGTCTTTCGCCACAGGCTGCGTACCACCATGACGCTCATGGTGATCGTCATCGGCACGGTGGGGCTCAACCTCAGCGGCGGCTTCGTGCACGACATCTTCAGGCAACTTGCAGAACTTTTGATCCACTCCCAGTCCGGCCACCTGCAGATCGCACGCCAGGGCTATTTCGAGCGCGGCACGCGCAGCCCGGAAAAATACCTCATCGACGACCCGCGGCCGCTGCGCGAGGCGGTCGCCGGCGCGCCCGGCGTGCGTGCCGTCATGGGCCGGCTCTACCTGACCGGACTGCTCAACAACGGCCGCTCGGACCTACCCGTGATCGGCGAAGGCGTGGAGCCGGAGGGTGAGCGCACCCTCGGCACCAGTCTGGTCATCACCGCCGGCCGCGCGCTCGAGGCCGGCGATCAATACGGCATCATGCTCGGCCAAGGCCTGGCCCAGGCCCTCAAGCTCGCACCCGGCGACTGGGCGACACTGGTGCTCAACACCCCCGAAGGCGCGCTCAACAGCATGGAATTCCAGGTGGTCGGCGTCTTCCAGACCTTCTCCAAGGATTATGACGCCCGCGCCATCCGCATCCCGCTGGCCGCCGCCCAGGAGCTATCGACCACGACGGGCGTCAACACGCTGGTCGTTCTGCTGGACCAAACCGGCAACACCGCCAGGGTGGCAGCCAGCTTGCGGGAGAAACCCGAACTCGCGGGGGCGGAGATCAGCACCTGGCTCGAACTCAACGAGTTCTATACCCAGACCGTCGAGATGTACGACGCCCAGTTCGGTGTGCTACGCCTGATCATCCTGGTCATGGTGCTGCTGTCCGTGGCCAACAGCGTGAACATGAGTATTTACGAGCGGGTGGGCGAATTCGGCACCATGATGGCCCTGGGCAACCGCTCCGGCCGGGTGTTCGCCCTGATCCTGGCGGAGAACCTGATCATCGGCGTTCTGGGGGCCGTCATCGGCACGTCGTTGGGCATCGTTTTGGCCATGGCGATCTCGCAGGTGGGCATCCCCATGCCGCCGCCGCCCAACTCCGACCTGCCCTACACGGCACGCATCACCCTGACGCCGGCGGTGGTGGCGAGCGCCTTCGCCATCGGCCTCCTTGCCACGGTCGGCGCCGCCCTGCTGCCGGCGCTCAGGATACGCCGCATACCCGTGGTCGAGGCCTTGCGGCAAAGCATCTGAAATTCGCGTCGAGCGGTGGGCTGCGCCTGCAAACGGGCCACGAGCTCAGAAATCGCGGCGCAGCTCGACGTAGCCGCGGTCGCGATTGTCGTAGCGCCCGAAAAAGCCCGTTGCCGGCCCGTGGAAGACATCCACACCCATCGTCATGCGCCAGTTGGTCTGCGGCCTCCAGGTGAGCTTGGGCCGCAGCATCCAGTCGCTGCGGTTGAGGCTGGCGATGAGCAGGGCCTCCCCCTCCCAGCGCGCGTTGAATTTGTGATTGACCAGCAGCGATGCCCCGCTTTCGCGCCGCGCGGGGATGATGCCCGGGTCATGGTCGAAATAGACGCGCTGGAAAAGCTGGGTGTTCAGACGGGTGTCGGGGCCGGGTTGGAAGTCGGCGCCCAGCACCCAATCCAGGGTGTCCTGCACGACCAGGCCGTCCGCGTCGGCTGGATCCACGGTGTTGTATCTGCGACCATCCGTGTAGATCAGCTCCGCCTTCAGCACGAACGGGCCCAGGTCCTTGCCCAGCGTGCCGCCCGCCTGCCAGATGCGCGTATGCTGCGGCCGGTAGGTCTGGGTGGCGGGAGCGAGCGTGCGCGAGAAGCTCGCCGCGGCGTCCAGGCTGTTGTAATAGAAGGCCGACAGGTCCCAGCCATTGATCAACTTGCCCATGCGCAGGCCATAGTTGGTGTTCTTCAGCGTGCGCGCCGGCTTGCGCTCGCCCTCGATGACCGGGGTGAGCCCCGGCAGCAGCGGCGGATAAGGATAGAAATCGCCGCCTGGCTTGCCGATCAGGTCATAGCTGGGATAGGGGACCCAGAGCAGCTCGGTGTGAAAGTCGTCCGCTCCGAAACGCTCGGCCCGCACCGCCCACTGCGGGATGCGCTGGATCTGGAAGTCGGGCAGGACGAACTCGCGCTGGTCCTTGGCCGAGACCACGTCGGCGAAGAACAGCCCCACCATCTCGCCCCAGACGACGTTCTGCCGGCCCACGCGCCACTCCCAGCCGCCGGTGGTGAAATCGACATAGGTCTCATGCAGCAGCAGCCGCAGACGGTCATCGTCGCGCACCGCCTTGGGGTAGTGGTCGGTCAGGTCGTACACCGGGTTGTAATCCAGCCGGGCGCTCATTTTCCACTGCACGCCGGCATGGCGTCCGCCGGTGCCGAGATGCAGGCGCGCCAGGGTCTTGGACCAGTGCGCCGGCTCACCATAGGTGTAGGCCAGCTCGGTCTGCAGATAGCCGCGCAAAGCGGGTGCCTCCGCTACGGGAGCCGGTGTGGCGGCTTGGCTCGCGGCAGGCGTATCCAACCGCGACGGCGGCGCGGCGGCGGGCTGGCGCACCTCCTCGATCTCGAACAAATCCTTCAGCGAACCGGGCAGGGCCGCATCGCCCTGGCGTGCCGGAGTCTTGACGGCCTCCGGCCGCTCGGGCTCATCCAGACCGAACAGGGCATCCCGGCTCAGTGGCAGGTCCGCTTCCTTGGCCGCCACGTTCAACCTGTCTGCCGGCGCAAATGTCGCTTGACTCGTCTTCGCCGCAGACACGGTCTTCGGCGTCGGGCCGGCGACCACCACGGCCGGCAGGCATGCCGCCAGCCCCAGGGTCAAGCCGATCAGGGTCTTGTCCATACGCTTCACGCTGCCTCCTTACCGGTATTGTTGATCCTGCCGTCGGCGCGCGTGCGGACCGACTTCCATTGGTCGTTCGCCCTGACCGCCAGCATCGACACATGGCCATCCTCGATACGCACGAGACGATCGGCCATGGCCATCACCCGCCGGTCATGGGTGGAGAAGATGAAGGTGGTGCCGTACTCGCGGTTGATCTGCTTCATCAGCGCGAGGATGTCCGACCCCGTCCTGCTGTCCAGGTTGGCCGTGGGTTCGTCGGCCAGCACGATGCGCGGGTTGATCGCCAGTGCCCGGGCGATGGCCACGCGCTGGCGTTGTCCCCCGCTCAACTGGTTGGGCCGGTGGTCGGCCTGTTTCTCCAGACCGACCACCCGCAGAAACTTCTTCACCCGCCGCCGCCGCTCCTCGCGTCCGATCTCCGGCAGCTGCAGCAGCGGGTACTCGACGTTCTCCGCCGCGGTCAGGACCGGGAAGAGGTTAAAGGTCTGGAAGATGAAGCCGATGGTACGGGCACGCAGGTCGGCGAGGTCGTCTGCCGAGCGGCCGGTGACCTCCCGACCGTCGATGTACACTTGGCCCCGTGTGGGCAGGTCGATGCAACCGATGATGTTGAGCAAGGTGGTCTTGCCGCTGCCGGAGGGACCGGCGATGGCCATGAACACGCCTTCCTCGATGGAGAGTGTGATATCGTCGAGCGCGACCACGACCTGCTCACCCAGCAGGTATTCCTTGGTGACGCCTTGCACGCGAACGAGGCTCATGAGCGTGATGTACCGTGGCGGGTTTTTGGAGGCTTGATGGATATGGCTGTGTCTGCACCACCCCGTTCATTCCTGCGCATCGCGGCGCTGATGCTGGTCGCGGCGCTCATGCCCCTGGCCGTCACGCACGCCCAGGAAGCGCCGGAAGCGGACGAGCAGGCCCGCGGCATCCTGCAGCGCGCCGACGAGATCCGCTTCCCAAACCAGGGCTTCCAAGTCGATGTCGACATCACCACCTCCCAGGACGGTGACGAGACGCGCAGGAAATATCGCATCCTCTCCAAAGGCAACGAAAACACGGTGGTAATGGTACTCGAACCGGCGTCCGACCGGGGCCAGATCATGCTCATGAAGGGGCGCGATCTGTGGATGTTCATGCCGGAGGTGGCGCAACCCATCCGCATCGGGCTGGCCCAGCGCCTCATGGGACAGGTCGCCAACGGCGATCTGGCGCGCGCCAACTTCACCGGCGACTACAACCCCCGGCTGCTCAGGACGGAGCGTCTGGACGGCGAGGAGCATCACGTCCTGGAGCTCAACGCCGTCGATCGCGGCGTGACCTACCACCGTGTGCTGCTGTGGGTGAACAAGCGCAACAACCGGCCGCGCAAGGCCGAGTTCTATTCGCTCTCGAACCGGCTGCTGAAAACCTGCAGCTATGAAAACTATCAGCCCATGGCCGGGCAACACCGCCCGACGCGGCTGGTCATGCAGGACGCACTGCGCGGTGGGGAGCAGTCGATCCTGGAATACGACAACATGCGGCTCAGAGACCTGCCCGACCGCGTGTTCACCAAGGAATACCTCAAGCGGCTGCAGTGACCGCCGGCCAGCCCATCACCCCGACCTGAGCCGCCCGCTGCCGTGAGCGACGCCCGTCCCCGCATCCTGTTCGTGGCGGACGCGGTCACCCTGGCGCATGTGGCCCGCCCTGCCGCCCTGGCGCGGGGCCTCGACCCGGAGCGTTTCGCGGTCGTCTTCGCCTGCGACCCGCGTTACGCCGGCCTCATCGCCGATCTGCCCTGCCCCGCGCATCCCATCTCCTCCCAGGCCACGCAGCGCTTCCTGCGTGCCGCCGCACGGGGCCACCGGCTGTACGACACGGAGACCCTGCGCGCCTATCTGCGCGAGGACCTCGCCCTGCTCGACGCCGTTCGGCCTGCGGCCGTCGTGGGAGATCACCGCCTGTCCCTGACGGTGAGCGCCCGCTTACGAGGCATCCCATACCTCGCCATCCACAACGCCTATTGGAGCCCCTGGGCCGACGCCGCAACCCCGGTCCCCGACCTGCCGCTCACGCGCCGGCTCGGCCTGCCACTCGCCCAGCCCCTGTTCGACCGGGTGTGGCCCCTGGCCGCCGCCTGGCACTCCTGGCCGCTGAACCGGCTGCGCCGGGACCATGGCCTGGCGGCCCTGGGTTGGGACTGGCGGCGGCCCTATACGGAAGCGGATCACACCCTCTACGCCGACGCCGAGGAACTGATCCCCACGCCTGGCCGCCCGGTCACCCACCGCTACCTGGGTCCCATCGCATGGTCGCCGGCAGTCCCCCTGCCGCCCTGGTGGGATGAACTGCCGGCCGACCGTCCCCTGATCTACGTCTCTCTCGGCAGCTCGGGCGACCCGGCGGTGCTGGCCAAGGTGCTCGAAGCCCTCGCCGATCTGCCCGTCACCGTAGTGGCCACGCGCGCCGGCCGCGACCTGCCCGGCACGTCGCCGCCCAATGCGCGCCTGCTGGACTATGCCCCCGGCGAGGCCCTCTGCCGGCGCGCCGAACTGGTGATCGGCAACGGCGGCAGTATGGGTGTCTATCAGGCCCTGGCCGCCGGCAAGCCGGTCCTGGGCATTGCCGCGCACATGGATCAGCAACTGTCCATGCATCACGTGGAAAAGGCCGGCGTCGGCCTGCGCCTGCGCACCGACCGTCTCGATGCGATGCAAATCCGTGTCGCCGTGCAGCGGCTGCTCGACGACGCGGCGATGCGGCAGCGGGCGCGGGAGATGGCGCGCGCCATCGCCGCCTACGATCCGGTGCAACGCCTGAGCGCGATCCTCGAGGAGGTGGCCGGACGTGCATGACCTCGAGGCCATCCGCGCGCAGGACTGGGATGCCCTGGTGATCGGCACCGGGGTGGGCGGGGCCACCCTGGGCCATGCCCTGGCGCGCGCCGGCTGGCGCGTGCTGTTCCTCGAAAAGGGGCGTGCTGCCTTTCGCCACGGCGACAGCCTGCGCGGCGACTATCCCGAACTCGTCTGTCCGGACGCGGCGGCGCCGGCCGACTGCCTGCGCCGTGGCGGCCGCATGGCGGAACCCGTGCGCGACGGCGCGCATGCCTTCGTGCCCCTCATGGGTTGTGGCAGCGGCGGCTCCAGCGCCCTCTACGGCATGGCCATGGAGCGCTTCTTTCCGGTGGATTTCGCCGCTTGGCCGATCACCTACGCAGACCTCGCCCCGTATTACGACCGAGCCGAGGCGCTCTACGTCGTGCGCGGTGAGCGCGACCCCCTGCGCCCGCCGGCGCCGGGGCTGCCGCCGGCGCCGCCGCCAGGCCCGGCTCAGACCGAACTGCACGCCCACTTCCAGCGCGAAGGCCTGCACCCCTACCGACTGCCGCAGGCCTGCGAATTCCTGCCCGGCTGCGCCTGCTGCCAGGGCTATCTCTGCCCGCGCGCCTGCAAGAACGACGCCAGCCGGGTCTGCCTCGAGCCCGCGCTGGCCGAACACGGCGCCGCGCTGCTGGATGAATGCGAAGCGCTACGCCTGGAGGCCGACACCCAACGCGCCACCGGCGTCCTCTGCCGGCAGGCCGGCGCGACCTTCACCCTGCGCGCCCGGCACATCATTCTCGCTGCCGGGGCGCTGCAAACCCCCGCCCTGTTGCTGCGCTCCGCCAGCGCCGACTGGCCGGCCGGCCTGGCCAACCGCTCCGGCCTCGTGGGGCGCCACCTCATGCGCCATCTGGTCGACCTCTACCTGGTCTTCACGCACGAAAAGACCGACCGGCACCACAAGGCGCTGGGCCTGAGCGACCTCTACCGGCGCGACGGTGAGAAGCTCGGCACGCTGCAGGCCTTCGGCGCCCTGCCGCCGGCCGCCATGCTGCTGCAGGACCTCGACCGCGAGCTGCGCGCCAAGGCGCCCTGGGCTGCGCCCCTCATCGCACCCCTGCGCCCGCTGCTGCGGCCCTTGCTGGATGGCCTGTTCGAGCGCGGCGTCCTGCTTGCCGCCATCCTGGAGGATCTCCCCCATCCCGACAACCGGGTCCTGCCCGGCCCGCCGCTGGCGGTCGAATACCATTTGCATGCCGATGACCGCAGGCGGCTCGACGTCTTCCGCCGTCAGGTTTGCGCCACGCTGCGGCCCTACCGCTTCCTCGCCCTGCGCCAGGCAGAAAAAAACATCATGCTGGCGCACGCCTGCGGCACCTGCCGCTTCGGCGACGACCCGGCGACGAGCGTGCTCGACCGCTACAACCGCGCGCATGACCTCGACAACCTGTGGGTGGTGGACGCCGCCTTCTTCCCCACCAGCGGCGGCACCAACCCGGCGCTCACCATCGCCGCCAACGCCTTGCGGGTGGCGGATCATCTCGCATCGCAACGCCCTCCACGCTAGGATGAAACGGCCCCCCGACTCACTGCGTTCGTCGCCCCCCGCGGGGGTGGTCAGTACACTTGGGGCGGCCCGGCGCATACTGACATGACCGCTTTGCTCAACCCCACCCATCCCGCCTCGTACGCCCGTCGCACCGGGTGGCGTGGTCTCGAACTGCACACGCAGATCGACATCGACGCCGCACCGGAGCGGATCTGGGCCGCTCTGACCGATTTCCCCGCCTATGCCGATTGGAATCCCTGCATCCCCAGGGCCGCGGGCGCGGCCCACGCCGGCAGCCGCCTCGAGGTGGAGATCGCATGGCCCGGTCTCAAACGCGGCCCCTATGTCTTGCAGGTGCTCGGCGCGCAGCCCGCGCGCGAGCTGCGCTGGCTCGGACACCTGGGCCGGCCCGGCCTGATGGACGGGGATCACCGCTTCGTCATCGAGCCGCTCGGAAGCGGCCGCTCGCGGCTGATCCAGAGCGAGCGCTTCAGCGGCTGGCTGGTACCCCTGATGGCGCCGTGGCTCAGGCGCAACGTGCTGGTCGGCTTCGAACGCATGAACGCGGCGTTGAAGGCACGAGTGGAGGGGGTTGCGTAGGTCGGCAAGCCCTTGCCGACATCGACGGCGCCTCAGGCGCGTTTCCGGCGGCTAGGGCTTGCCGCCCCAGCGTCTATCCGGCCTGGTCTTCCTGCTCCGCCTGTCCCGTCCGGCGTGCCGCCTTCACGCGCACCGCCGGCATGCCGCCCCAGACCTCGCCCGCCGGGATTTCGGTGTCGGCCTGGACGAGCGCGCCCGGCAGGATCACCGCCCCGGCGCCGACCTTCACCCCGTGCATGACGCTGGCGCGGCCGCCCACGGTCGCGCCGTGGCCGACATACACCCCGCGCAGCAGGAAACGGCCGCGCGCCATGACGTGGCAGGCGACGATGGCCCCCTCGCCGATGACGCTGCCGTCCTCCAGGGTGGTGAGCGAGGGGTCGAGGATCGTGCCCGCCACCGCCACGTTCCTGCCCACGCGCGCGCCGAGCAGGGCATACAGGGCCTGACGCGAGAACACCGGGAAAAAGGGGGTGAGCGCCGCCTTGGCCAGGGCGGTGGCCACGTGGCGCAGCTTCCACAGCCGGAACTGCGCGTGGCCCAGGCGGTAACTGCCGGCCTTGAGCGGGTAGAGGCGGTCGAGCAGCGCGAGCAGCAGGGCGCTCACCCCGCCGTAGAGGGCGAGGAACAGCACCACCACGGCGATCGGGGCATAGAGCGGCCCCAGCGCCGCGAGCAGGGTGTCCTGCACCCAGGCGAGCGCCAGGGCCGTGAGGGCCAGCACGAGGCCGATGAACAGGGTGGAGAGCAGGTAGTCCTTGTAGTCGGTCTGCATGGTGTCTGCCCGGTGAATGGGGCCAAGGTATATCCCAGCCGCCGCCGACAGGCAAGCCCGCCCACAGGGCAGTGCCCGCTTCATCGGTCGGCCCCGTCCGGTCCAAGGTCGGGCCGTAGGTCGGAATGTAGGTAGGAACATAGGTCGGGCTTCAGCCCGACACACCCCAACACCCGCATGCGTCGTAGCCAACCCATCAGGCTGAGGCCTGACCTACCGTTGCAAATCACCGCAGCGGCAGCGCGAGCCGACGTAAAAAAAGGGGCCTTGCGGCCCCTTTTCCAACCCAGGCTGAAAGCTCAGGCAGCGCGGCGGCGCAGGCTGAGGCCCAGACCGGCCAGGCCCAGACCCAGCAGGGCCAGGGTGGTGGGTTCCGGCACCGTGAAGTCGGTGTTGGCGTCGGCCCGCACGGTCAAAGCGTGGTTGACTGCGATCGGTGTCCAGCCGTTGGCAGCATCGAAGAAGTTCTTCGTCTGGTGATCCGTGTTGCCACCAGTGAAACTACCATACTGAATGGTGGTCGAGGACACGATGCCGTCCGGCGCATTGGGCATGAAACCCACCACGTCGGCCAGGTTGGCCGGATCATCGAAACCTATTGCGGCAGACACGACGTTCGCCCCGATGGACGCGAAGCCGGTGCCCGAGCCAACAGGGAGAACCGTATAAGTCGAAATACCCGCACCGATGAACCCGCTCAGGATCTCAAGGCCGTCGGTGAAGCCGACACCGTTGAAGATGCCGGCTGTGCTGGTGATCAGGGTATTGCTGAGATTGGCATCGTCATAATAAAAACCGTACTTCCCACCCAGCGTACTCAGGATGGCCGTGTTGCCGGCACCACCAGTCACCTTTTCCGTGAACATGGCTGCCAGGGTGATCTGGTAGGGGTCGGTCGCAGAAGAGCCGGGGAACATCAGGTTGGGGGTGGCTACGCCTGGATTGAAGCTGCTGACGATGCCCTGGTAGACGGTGAGTACGATGTCACCAAACGTGACATCGGTGACGGAACCCGGGTTGATCTGGGCACCGAAAGACACCGTACCGCCACCGCAACCGGTGGGCGTGTGGCAGAAGAAGGCGGAGGAGCCGTTGGACCGGAGGTCCATGCCGGACAAGAGACCGACGACACCGTCATGGAAGGTGCTGCCGTTGCTGGTCTGGAAGTTGCCGGTCCAGGTCAGTGCCTGTGCACTGCCGGCCACCGCGGCCATGGCCAGGGCGAGTGTGATTTGACGCAGTTTCATGATCATCATCCTTTCTTGCTGGTTAGGTCGTTGCAGTTTCGCCTCGGAGAAGCTTGCCCAACATTAAGCAACGCCCGTGCCAACCCCTGAAACGTATCGCGTAACGCATTGATAGATATGAATATATAGATGCACGATCAGCCTGTACGCAAGTCGGGGGCAGGCCTCGATCAGGGCGTGTGTAAAAAAAACCGACACACGGCCGGGGCGCCCGGGCGCGCCCAACGCCGCGCCGTCGTACCCCATGCCCGAGCGCACCACCGCGTGCGCCATCGCTGCGCGGATGCCGTCCGCTGCGTGGGGATGGCGCTGTAGCGGCTGCCGATTGCGTGTCCCTCGGGCGGCATGACCCGTGGGTCGGGCTTCAGCCCGACACCCCACCCGTCGGGCCAACGGACATGGCGACGCGGCCCCGTAGCATGCATGTCGCCTCGTCTGTTCCCTCTTCCCCAGCCCCTCCGGCCCTCTCTCCCCTCCCCCTCGGGGGGAGGGGTCGGGGGTGAGGGATGGTGAGGGGCGCTGCATGGTCGCTTGCGTGACATTCACGTCAAAGTGTCGGACCGAAGTCCGACCTACGAGTCCGACCGGCGCCGGATGCGTCGGGATCGCAACGAGGGGAACGTAAAAAAATCCGACACCCGGATGCGGGGCGGCCGGCCGGGCCAGTGCGCCAAGCCGGCGAGCGGGGATGACCGCCCTACTCGACCGAGCTTGCGCCGATGCCGTAGCGCCCCGGCGCGAGCACCCCGGCGGGGTCGACGGCGGCCTTCAGCCGCGCGTTGAGGGCGGCGAGCGCCGGCGCGTTCGCCCACAGCCGCGGCCAGGTCAGCAGTCCCGCCCGATAAGGCTGGTAGCCGGCCGCCTGCATGGCGGCGACGAGCTCGTCGTGCAGCGCCCGGGCGCGTTCGGCCTGCCCGGCGGCGGCGCGGTCGTAGAGGATGGCCATGAGCGGAATCACCGCGCGCGGGTTCATGAGCAACAGGGCGACGTAGAAGTCGAAGCCGTGCGCGGCGAAACGCCGACGGCAGTCCTCGAGATAGGGGGCGAGCGCCGCGCCCGTCATGGGCAGGATGGGGGCGAACCAGATCAGGCCGCAGGCGTCGGCGGCCGGGTCGACGTCGCAATCCGGGCGAGGACGGCGGTTGCGGAACCAGGCGTGGCGCACGAAGTGCTCGGTGGGCACGCCGCGCAGGATGTCGTAGATGTAGGGGGTGAAGGCCATCACCGGCAGCGAGGTGCCGACCAGGGTCTCGGCCACGCGGCGCACCAGCGTATTTGCCCGCGACCAGGCGATCAGGCGCTTGAGCAGGGCGAGCCGGGTGTCGTCGATGAACAGCAGCTTGCCGTAGCAGCCCACCGCCTGCCTGAGCAGGCGGCGCTGCAGGCGCACCTGGGCGGCGCTGCCGTAGAGCCCGCCGCCGCAGCTCCACGGGGCGATGCGGTACTTGGCGCGCAGGGCGGCGAGCTCGCCCTCGGTGAGCGCGCGTTCGGTGGGCAGGCCCTCGTCCTTGACCTGGGTGAGCAGGGTGAGGCTCACCACGTCATTGATCATGTGCAGCTTGGCGGTGATCACGCCGGCGAGGGCGAGCCGGCGGAAAGCGTCGACCACCGCCGGGAAGTGGCGCGCGTCCCTGAGCTCGAAGACGAAGGCGTTATAGGCCTCGGGCTCGGGCATGAGCCAGATGCCGGCGCGGGTGACCACACCCAGGTTGGACTGGCTGAACAGGCCCTCGAGATAGGGCCCGACGCCCCATTTGTGCAGGTGCCAGGTCTGCTCGCCGGCACCGCCGATGGGCACGATCTCGCCGGTGGGCAGCACCACCTCCAGACCGCACAGGTTGCCGAAATGGTCGCCGTAGGGGGTCTCGCCCACGCCGCGGTCGAGGGCGTTGCCGATGACGCTGCCGTGCGGCGTGCCGTCGATGCAGTCCACCCACAGCCGGTGGCCGTGCGCCTTGAGGTGGGCGTTGAGCTGGGCGTAGGTGACGCCGGGCTCGACCACGGCATAGGCCAGTTCCTCGTTGACCTCCAGGATGCGGTTCATGCGCGCCAGCACCAGCACGATGGCACCGGATTCCGGGGCCAGGGTGGCGCCGTAGCCCCAGTTGCGGCCGGTGCTGTAGGGCCACACCGGCACGCGATGGCGGCTGGCGATGGCCAGCACCTGCGCGACCTCTTCCGTCGAGCCGGGATGGACCACGGCGGCGCAACGGCTCGCCCAGGGCAGGGTGCAGCGCGAGTGGCGTTCGAGGTCGTCCGCGGCGGTGTGGACGTGTTCTGGCCCCACCGCCGCACGCAGCGCGGCGAGGAGGGCATCGTCCAAAGACGGCGCGGCGGGCATCTGTCGGAAATTTTTACACTCGCCGGGTGGGCGGTCAGGTCGGTGCACGCGAGCTAGTGCGGCAGGCTGACGCTGTCCACGGCGGGACCGTTCAACAACGCCATGGCGTCCTCGCCCATGGCCACGGCATAGAGACGGTGTGCGGTCAGCCACTCGACCTCCGCCTCGGTGAGCGCCAGGGCGGAGAACACCGGTATCAGCCGCCGGCCGGCGTACTCCGGGAAGTAGTCGAAGAACACACCCTGATGCACGAAACGGTCGAACGCCTCCAGATACTCCGGACGCACGCTGGCCTTGGCCTCCAGCAGCAGCACATGGCCCTCCCAGACGAAGACACCGTCGAACTCGCGGCGGTCGCCGGTGGCACGCCGACGCTTGATGCGCTGCGCCTCGAATTCCATCTCCTCCGGCGCGCCAAAGTGTTCACGCGCGATGCGGCGCACCGAGGGATAGATGATGTCCTCGACTAGGGTGCCCATCTTGTTGGAGATTTCGCCCCAGCGCTTGTTCATGGCACGCTGGTCGCGGCGGACCTCGTCCTTGAACTGTGACATCTCATCCTTGAACTCGGCCATCTCATCCTTGAACTGTGACATCTCGTTCTTGAACTCGGCCATCTCGTTCTTGAACTCGGCCATCTCGTTCTTGAACTCGGCCATCTCGTTCTTGAAGTCGGCCATTTCTCGCTTGAACGCCAACATCTCGCCTTTGAGATCGCGAATCTCCATCTCGGTGTTGAATTGGGCATAGGCGAGCTTCATCAACGCCTCTTCGAGACGGTCGACGCGTTCGGTGGTGTTACTCATGGCGATCTCCTGCAGGGCGCCTTCATGATAGCCGCTTTACCCAGGGCGTGCGTTGTGCCGTCAGGCTCGGCCACGGGCAGGGCCTCGTCGGAAATAATAATCGAACAACCGATCCAGATAGTCGGACGGAACCGGTGCGACGATGCCCGCCGACTCGAGCAGGCGCCGGGTCTGATCGTTGGCGAAGGCCTGGGTGTCGGCGAGATAGTCGAGGAAGACCGGCAGGGCGTTGAGGGCCTTGCGGGCGGGTGCGGGGGTGAGCAGCCGCAGCACGGGCAGCGCCGCGCGCAGCAGCCGCGGCGGCAGGGGCTTGAGCCTTGGCAGATCGATGCCCTGTGCCCGCCAGACCGCACGCACGCGCCGTTGCAGCTCGAAGAGCGGGATGGCAGCCTCGGGCCCGGCGCACAGGTGCAGGATGCGCCCGCTCGTCTCCGGTGTACGGCTCGCCCAGGCCAGTGCGCGCCCGACGTAATCGGCCGGGATGATGTCCAGACGTGCCTCACCCAGGGCGGGGGTCAGTCCGCGCGTGCGCCGGCCGGAGAGGAATTCACACAGGTAGTAGAAGATCTGGAAGTGGATGACGCGGCCGCCTGCCGCCTCGCCGACCACCATGCTGGGCCGGTGGATGGTGAGCGGCAGGCCGCGTTCGACCTCGGCGCGGATCAGGTCCTCGGCCTCGGCCTTGGATTGCTCGTAGGTGTTGTGGAAGGCGCGCGGCGCGTCGATCCAGATCTCGGGCACGACGCCCGGCATACGACCGCCGACGCCGACGGTGCTGACGAATTCGATCTTCTGCAGACCTGGGCATGCGCGCGCCAATTCGACCACGTTGCGCGCCGAGGCCACGGCCGCGCTGCGGGCGGCCTCGATCGGCAGATTCATACGCACCTTGCCGGCGCAATGGACGATGTGGGTGCACACACGGGTGAGTTCCGCGTGATCAGGCGGCGAGAGGCCGAAGCGGGGCCGTTCGACGTCACCGGCCAGGGCCTGCACACGGCTGCGCTCGGGTGCGTCCGCGGCATGGCCCCAGAAGGCATGTAACGCTTCCAGCCGGCTGGCCAGATCGGCGACGTCGCGGGCGCGCAGCAGCAGGCGCACTTCGTTGTCCGGGTTGGCCAGCAGGAAGGGGATCAGGGCGCTGCCGACGGTGCCGGTCGCCCCGGTGACGAAACAGACCCGGCTCATGCGCACACCCGCAGGCGTTGTCCGCCCCCGCCGTCGAGTTCGGCATAGAGCCGGTCGAGACAGGGGCCGTAGCGCTCCAGCACCTGGGCGCGGCGCAGCTTGAGGTTGGGGGTGAGCTCGCCGCTGACGATGCCGAAGGGGCGGGTGACGAGCACGCAGCCGGCCGGCCGCTCGTGTGCGGACAGGGGGGCCGCCGCCGCCTCGACGTCCTGCCAAAGCGCGCCGGCCAATGCGGCAGCGGGCGGCTCGGCGAGTTGCTCTGGCAGGCCACGTGCGCGCGCCCAATCCGCCAGGGCCTTTTCGTTGATGGCGAGCAGGGCGAGGACGAACTTGCGCCCCGCCCCGGCGGCCAAGGCGTGCTCCACCCAGGGCAGGGCCAGCAGGCGCTGCTCGATGGCGAAGGGGGCGATGCGCCGGCCGGTGGAGGTCTTGAAGATCTCCGAGCGCCGCCCCTTGAGGCGGAGAAAACCATCCCCGGTCCATTCGGCATAGTCGCCGGTCCTGAGGAAGCCATCCAGGGTGAACATGCCGCGGTCGGAATCATCCAGGTAACCCGCGAACACACCCGGCCCGCGCACCTCCAGCTCGCCCTCCGCATTGATGCGCACCTCGTTGCCCGGCAGCGGCCGTCCCACGCTGCCGAAACGGTAGGCGTCGAGCCGGTTGGCGGCGATCGGGGTGATGTTCTCGCTCGTGCCATAGGCCTCCAGCACGGTCAGCCCGAGGCCGTGCAGGCGCTCCAGCAGCCAGACCGGCATCGGGGCGGAGCCGCTGACCAGGAAACGCAGTTCGCCGCCCAGGGCTTTACGGAATCGGGCCAGTATCAAGGGGTCGAGCAGGGTGTGCAGGATGCGCAACGCCAGCCCGGGCCGCCGCCCTTGCCGGCGGGCCGCGGCATGCGTCTCGCCCACCCGCAGGGCCAACCGCAGCAGGGGTTTGATCGCCCCGGCGGCCTCGATGCGCGCGGCTATACCGGCGTAGAGCTTCTCATAGAAGCGGGGCACGCCGATCAGCATGTGCGGCCGGATTTCAGGCAGCAGTGCCATGAGCTGGCGCGGGTCCGCCACGAAATAGGTGGTCACGCCGCGCTGCAGGGCGAAGAAATTCACCATGCGCTGGAACAGATTGGCCAGCGGCAGCCAGCAGGCGAAGCGATCGCCCGGCTCGATCTGGGGAAAGGTGGCGAGCAGGGCCGCACAGGCCAGACACACCTGACGGTGGCTGTAGGCGATGCCCTTGGGTTCGCCGGTGGTGCCGGAGGTGAAGACGATGAGCGCGGGGTCGTCGGGCTGGACCTGGCCCCAGGGATCGGCTCGGTCTGGGTTTTCCCCGTCCTTGACCAGGGTCTCCAGTGACAGTAAATCTGCCTGCCCCTCAGCCTGGTTCAAGCTGAGGCGGAATTTCGCGGCCGTCGCGACCTCGGCCGGGAGGCGCTCGAGCAGGCCGACGTCGCCGACGACCACGGCGGCGGGCGCGACCCGACGCACGATCTGCGCGAGCTGGGCGTCGGCGGTGCGCGGGTCGACGCCGACGGCGACGGCGCCACAGCCCAGGATGGCCATCTGCACCTGCTCCCAGGCGAGGCAGGTGGGTGCCAGGATCAACACCCTATCCCCCTTTGCCAAACCCAGTCGCGCACAACCCCGCGCCAGGCTCCTGACCCGGTGGGCGTGCTCCGACCAGGTGGTGGTGCGCCAACCCCTGCCCGCCCCTCGTTCGGCATAGGCCGGGGCGTCCGGCGTGGCGGCGACGCGGGCGTCGAGCAACGCCGGCAGGGTCGTGGCGCCGGCAGCATCGGCCAGTTTTTCAGACACTGACAGGGGGATCATAGGCGCCGCGCGGCAGGGTGATGCGCAGGTCCTCGGGCTGGAGCTCGAGCCAGCGCAGGGAGCGGCTGGCTTCGGCCCCCAGCAGGACCTTGTGCCGGATCATGAAGTTGACGAGGGGCGTCATGATGCGCCAGTGGGTGCGGCTGGCCTTGCCGGCCCGGATCAGGGCCGAAAACTCCGGCGTGTAAGGGTTGTAGCCGAAATGCAGGAGGTCCGAGTACATCAACAGCCAGTTGATGGGATAGTTGCTGAACACCGGGCTGGCATGGCGGGAGGTCTTCACCAGGCCAAGCCGGACGACTTCGCGCATGACCAGCTCCTGGTTGTAGTCCCAGGCGTGGAAGGGGGCCAGATAGCGGGGAAAGCGACTTCCGGCCGGATAGCGCTTCGGGTTCCAGAAGCGCGCCAGCTCTTGCGCGTCGAACTCGCCGCAGCACGCCAGTTCGGGCGGCGTCCAGTCGGTCTCGCCGATCAGCCGGCGGGAAAACTCGTACACCATGCGCTCCGGCTCCGGCTGCCCGGGCGAGTAGCCGGCCAGCACGAGCGGGATGCCCTTTTCCATGGCCACCGTCAGCGCATCCCCTTCGAACAGCGGGGCGTAGACGTAAGAGACGGTATAGACCGCACCGCGCGCCTCCTGATGCGTGAGCAGATAGCGGAACAGCTTGCGGTAGAAGGCCTCGGGCGGGCGATAGACCAGGTGATCCACGCCCAGCCTGGCGATGCAGCGGCGGATGTTGTCCCAGGCGAGCTTCGGGATGTTGACGTCGGTGGTGAAGGCCAACACGCTGAGCCCGTACTCGACCTTGAGCTTGTAGAGCAGATAGAGGCTGTCCTTGCCGCCGCTCAGGCAGACCAGGGCATCGTAGCGGCCGCTGCCGCGGGCTGCGACGAGCGACTGCTCGAGGTCGGCCTGATAGGCGCGTCTGGCCTCGCGGTCGTCGGCCTCGGCACGCGCCGGGTCGTAAGCGCGGCAATGCGCGCATAGCCCGCTCTCGTCCAGATCGGCCCCGGGCACGATGTCGGGCAGGAGGCAGTTCTTGCACAGGGCCACCTTCTCTCCTCGTAATCCTGATGACTCGGTTGTCACTGCGCAGGGTGATGCGCCCGGCGTAGCCAAGGCCCCGTGTCTTTGAAGCCGTAGTGCCCGAAGGCTCATGGTCATCGCATCGCCACGGCCGCTGCAGCGATCACCGTTACCCGTGTATATCGTCGTCTCGGTCGTTTTCTTGACCCGCAACAAGCAACGACCACATGGCCGCTGCCGCTGCGCGTCTTGGTGCCCTACCCGAACTGGTTGCCCCCCGTGCGATCTACTCCGCCTGACCGCGTTCGCTGTCGATCAGATGCCTGGCGATCTCCCTGTCTTTGTTGGGCGAGAAGAAATAGGGATAGAGCAGGCGCACCTGCTTGGCGAGTTCGGGCCTGCCGCCGTAGTCCTCGATCCATCTGTCCACCTTGTCCGCCTCCAGCCACAACAGCACGGCGGGGGCGTTGACGCGGGCGCAGTGCCGCTCGGGGCCGAAGTCGACGAAACCGAGCATACGCTTGTAAAACTCGACGTGATCCGGATTCACCTCGATGACCATGTCGGTGTAGCGCCAGATGCGCCTGAGATGGATGTAAGCGATGTGGAAGAGCGAGGCGAGCACCTGCTTGGAGGCGCGTTTGGTGTCTACCGCCAGCTTGGTGAATTCCGCCGGCTTGCGGCCCTCGGCGCGCAGGCGGTCGGTCTCCGCCTTGTACAGTTCGTCGGCGTAGAGGCCCTGGCCGACGTCCAGTCCGACGGTGAGCGTGCCCACGACCTGCTCGTTGAGGTAGGACAACAGGGTGATCTCGGCCGGGCAACCCTTGGGCTGGCCGCTGCCGGCCGCGACATAGCCGACCTCGGCATAGCGCTTGCGCACCAGGAAGC
Organism: uncultured Burkholderiales bacterium; assembly: GCA_938038385.1. Taxonomy (GTDB): domain Bacteria; phylum Pseudomonadota; class Gammaproteobacteria; order Burkholderiales; family Thiobacillaceae; genus JANWZL01. The sequence goes on along the minus strand of CALHRD010000012.1, from coordinate 26,344 downwards.
TCGCCTGCTGGGCGCGCTCGCCTGTCGTGGCGAGGCGGATCTTGAATTCGTCCTCCGGCGTGCGTTCGATGCGCGTGACGAGGCGGTCGCTCGCGCGCTCCGCCCCCTTGCGCAGGGGGTTGGGTGAACGGAAGGCGACGATGGTCTTGCTCCAGCCAGCGCCGGACCGCTTGATCCGCTCCATCAGTCCCATGAGATGCCTATCAGAACCTCTTATAGCCAACGACAGTTATTTAATGTTAGTCAGTATATGGTTTCATTACAGTGGCCAACAACCCGATTCACCCCCTGGTCCCGCGGCATGAAGATCGAGCTCACATCCAGCGAGGAACGCAACCGCTATCTGGTGCGCCACCCGGCGGAGGTGCAGCGCGTCCTGCGCGAGGTGATGCAGGACAACGGCATCGTCACCGCCTATGCCGACGACGGCAGGGAACGCATGCTCACCGCCATCGTCGCCCTGGATCCGGCCAGCAGGTCCGTTTACCTCGACTGCGGCGCGGACGAGGAGATGAACGCGCGCCTCGCGACCTGCCGCGAGGTGACTTTGTCCACGACCCACGACGGGGTGCGGGTGCAGTTCACCGCCCCTCCCCTGGAACGGGTCCGTCATCGACAGGCCGAGGTGCTGCGCGCCGTCATGCCCGAGGAGCTCCTGCGTCTGCAGCGGCGGGAGTACTACCGCCTGGTGACCTCGGTGGTCGACCCGATCAGATGCCATATCCCCTGCGATGGAGGCGAGCTGGAGGCCACCGTGGTGGACCTGAGCATAGGCGGCATCGGGATCATCGCCTACAGGCCGGACGTCGAGCTGGAGGTGGGCCGGGTCTACCACGGCTGCCGCCTCACCCTGCCCACCCTCGGCCAGTTCGCCGTGAGCCTGATCGTACGCAGCACCTTCGAGGTCACGCTGCGCAACGGACGCCGCTCGCATCGGGCCGGGTGCCAGTTCATCGACCTGCCCCCCGGCCTGGAGACCGCCCTGCAGCGCTATATCACGCGTGCGGAGCGGGAGCGGCGCAAGCGTTATCTCTGAGTTATGGTTGTCGGGCTGGAGCCCTACCCAAGTCCTGACCTATGGTCCGCCCCTTAGGCGTTCCACCTACGAGCCGCGCAGCCAGCGGGCGGCATCCAGGGCGTAATAGGTGAGCACCGCGTCCGCCCCGGCGCGCTTGAAGGCGAGCAGCGTCTCCAGCACGCAGGCGCGCTCGTCGATCCAGCCCTGCTGGGCAGCGGCCTTGAGCATGGCGTATTCGCCGGAGACCTGATAGACCACGGTGGGCGCGGCGAAGGTCTGTTTGACACGATAGACGACGTCCAGATAGGGCAGGCCCGGCTTCACCATCACCATGTCGGCCGCCTCCTGCAGGTCCAGTCCCGCCTCCCACAGGGCCTCGTCGCTGTTGGCGGGGTCCATCTGGTAGGTGTACTTGTTGCCCGCGCCCAGGTTGGCTGCGGAGCCGACGGCGTCGCGGAAGGGGCCGTAGAAGCTGGAGGCGTACTTCGCCGAATAGGCCAGGATGCGGGTGTGGATGTGGCCGGCGGCGTCGAGGGCCTCGCGCACCGCCCGGATGCGGCCGTCCATCATGTCCGAGGGCGCCACCACGTCCGCCCCGGCGGCGGCGTGTGCCTCCGCCTGGCGGGTGAGCACGGCGATGGTCTCGTCGTTGAGCACATAGCCGCGCGCGTCGATGAGACCGTCCTGGCCATGGCTGGTGTAGGGGTCCAGGGCGATGTCGGTGATCACCCCCAGTTCCGGGAAACGCGCCTTGAGGCCGGCCACGGCGCGCGGCACCAGCCCAGCCGGGTTATAGGCCTCCTCGGCATTCTCGCTCTTCAGGGCCTGATCGATGACCGGGAACAGGGCCAGGGCCGGGATACCCAGCTTGAGGCAGTCCTCGGCCACGGCATAGAGCCTGTCGAGGCTCATCCGCCTGACCCCGGGCATGGAGGCGACCGCCTCCTCGCGTTCCGCACCGTCCAGGACGAAGACGGGCAGGATGAGATCGGCGGCCGTGAGGTCGTTTTCGCGCATCAGGCGCCGCGAGAACGCGTCGCGACGCATGCGGCGCATGCGCTTTCTGGGGAAGCTGGCAAGGTCGAACATGGTGTTGATCCGATGTCAGAAAGACGCAAGGATACCAGCGCGGGCAAGGATTACCGGCCCTGAGATCGTCGCGGAACTTTTTTGAACGAGAATCGATCTGTATGTCGAGACGAGTCGCTTCGTCTCCCGCTTCTCCTCCCTGAGCGGGTGCCTTAACGCAAAGTTAAGGCTCATTCGACCCGGCTTTGTCCCCTTGAGCCGGGTTTTTTTTGTCCGGCGCTCCTGTATCTCCGTGCGCAAGCGGACGCCGGGCAAGATCGAGCCAGGCGCGCAGCACGGCTTCGGCCTCGTCCAGCCCCACCCGGCGCGTGGCGGAGAACACCTGGGCCGCACCCGGCAGCCCCTGTTGCGCGAGGTAGGCCCGCACCGCACGCAGGGTGGTCAACGCCTGGCTGCGCGAGAGCTTGTCGGCCTTGGACAGGAGGATGTGCACCGGCTTACCGGTCTGCCGCCACCAGTCGAGCAACTGCCGGTCCAGATCGGTCAGGGGATGGCGTATGTCCATGATCAGGATCAGACCGCGCAAGGCTGTGCGCGAGACCAGGTAATCCCCGGCCAGGGACTGCCAGGCCCGCTGTTGCGCGAGGGGTGCACGCGCATAGCCATAGCCCGGCAGGTCGACGAGAAAGCGCCCGGGCCCGACGCGGAAATAGTTCAGATGCTGGGTGCGCCCCGGCGTCTTGCTGACGTAGGCCAGTCGCTTCTGGTTGGCCAGGACGTTGATGGCGCTCGACTTGCCGGCATTGGATCGCCCGACGAAGGCGACCTCGGCCTCGCTCTCCTGTGGCAGGCCGGCGAGGCTGGCGACGGTGACATGGAAGGTCGCGTTGATCAAGGCGATGAGCGCATGTGGTGTTGTCCCGGCGCGGACACATCGCCAGCGCCACTCCGCCGACGAAGCAAATCCGATCCATCGGGCCCAGCCATGGACTGGAACGCTTGGCATACTAGCAGCTGCCCGGCTAGAATGCCGCGATTTGATGACCCTGCTATCTGATTTAGGAGTATTGCCATGCGTTTACACCACGCGCTGCTGATCGCGCTCATGTCCGCCCCGTTGGCATGGGCCTCCACGGCCCCGGCCGCGGCGACCCGCGGCGACCCGGCCAGGGCCCAGAAGATCGTCGATGATGTGTGCGGCGCCTGCCACGGCACGGATGGCAACAGCAACACTCCGGCCTATCCCACGCTGGCCGGCCAGCACCCCGAATACATCACCAAGCAGTTGCACGATTTCAAGTCCGGTGCACGCAGGAACGCGATCATGGCGCCGAACGTGGTCGGTCTCAGCGACGAAGACATGCTGAACCTCGGCGCCTATTTCGCCGCCCAGACGCCCAAACCCAGAATGGCCAGGGATGCCGAACTGGTGGCCGCCGGACAGCGCCTATACAAGGGTGGCAACCCAGGCAGCGGTGTGCCGGCCTGCGCCTCCTGCCATGGCCCGAACGGTGCCGGCATCCCGGTGCAGTTTCCCCGCCTGGCCGGCCAGCATGCCCGCTACGTGGAGACGCAGCTGAGGAACTTCCGCAGCGGGGACCGTGCGAACGACGGCGGCAGGATGATGCAGGTGATCGCCAGGAAGATGACTGACCGGGAGATGCGCGCGGTGGCCGAGTTCATCTCGGGCCTGCGTTGATTCGTACTGGTTGATTTGGCACTCTGTTCATCTTTTTTCGCTTTGGGTTAGTATTCAGGGCGCCCGGCTGGCCGAATCGTTCATCCTGCATGTGACGAAAGTACTGTAGGCGCGGGTAGCCGGTAGTGCGTTGATAGGAGTGGGCCGTTGCCCAGGTTGCCATCCTCACGGGGTGGCGAGAGCAACCATGGATGTGAAGGAGCTAATTGATGAATCACCAGCGTAGACAAGTGCTGAAGGGTGCCGGTGCGGCCGGTGCGGTTGGGGTGGCGATGGCTGCCGGGCTGCTCAGGCCCACGGCGGTGTATGCAGCGCCGTGGAACCAGGCGGGCTTCGAGGCACGCAGCCTGGCCGACGTGCTCAAGTCGATCAACGGTGCGGGTGCGGCCGAGAGCGGGCAGATCACGGTGAAGGCGCCGGACATTGCCGAGAACGGTGCGGTGGTGCCGGTGGAGGTGATCTCGGCGATTCCGGGCACCGAGTCGATCGCCATCGTTGGCGAGAAGAACAACCTGCCGCTGATTGCGCAGTTCGACCTGATGAACGGAGCGGAAGGGTTTGTGTCCACGCGCATCAAGCTGGGCAGCACGTCCAACGTGCGCGCGGTGGTGAAGGCCGGTGGCAAGATGTACACGGCGGCGAAGGAAGTGAAGGTCACCATTGGCGGCTGCGGCGGTTGATACGGGCAAACCTGGATAGAGAAAGGAACTAGACATGTCGAGCATCAAGATTCGTGCCTCCATGACGGGGGACAGTGCCGAAGTGAAGTGCCTGATGAACCACCCGATGGAGACGGGCCTGAGGAAGGACGCCAAGACGGGTCAGCTGGTACCGGCGCACTTCATCAAGAGTGTGGTCGCCACGGTGGGTGGCAACACCGTCCTGGATGCGCAGTGGGGCGGCGGCATCAGCCGCAACCCCTATCTGGCGTTCAAGGTCAAAGGTGCCAAGAAGGGCGACAAGGTGGTGGTGAGCTGGGAAGACAACCAGGGCGCCAAGGAAACCTCCGAGGCCACCATCGGCTGATAAACCCAGCCTCGGCAATCAAAGACCAGGCATCGTCGCCTGGTCTTTTTTTTCCAACCCCGGCCGATATCGTCACCCACACCGGGCCAGCACCGGGTCGGGAACGCGGCCGGCGCCGACAGACTCCATTAGCCTTGCCGGCTCTGCCTCCGACACGATACATCCCAATCGTATTGGACAGGAGCACAGGCACTCGTCACAATGCGTGTGCGGGCGCTAGAGTTCATTCGTACCAGCCAACACAGGAGACCAGCATGAAAGTCCGTACAGCCCTACTGGCCACCCTATTGACCCTGTCCAGCAGCCTGACCCTCGCAGCCGACCCCCCCAAGCCCAATCCCTATCTGCAGAACATCCCCGTCTCCACCGGCCCCTTCATGTTCCCCACCACCCAGGGCAAACAGCCGACGCGGCCCTATGAGATGAGCCGTGTCATCACGCCCCAGGAAAAGAACGCCATGATGCGCCAGCTCATGCCCTGGATGAACCAGGCCACCCGCATGAACGTGCGCGATGTGATGAATTACATGGCGGTGAAGTACAAGGCCAAGGAGGGGCTCAGTTTCGACGACGTGGTGGAGTCCATGAAGCTGCGCGCCAACCAGCTCAACTTCAAACTGGTGGGCCATTCGCCCATGTGGAAGGACTTCCAGGCGGTGCTGGGCGATATGAACGCACCGCGTGTCGAGGTCTTCCACTACTGCGACATCGCCGCTGGGCGTGCGGTGCTGATGTACGCCCCCGAGTCCCTGGTCTACCTGCCCTGCCGCATCGGCATCATGGAGGACGCGGACAAGAACATCTGGGTCATGACCCTGGACTGGGACGTGTCCTGGCTGGACTCCATCAGCGGAAAAATGGGCATGGAGGGTGCCCCGGAGCTGATCAAGGCGGCCATCGACATCCGCGAGAAGATGGACAACATCATGCGCGCCGCCGCCGAAGGCGACCTTTGACGACGTACCGACGACACAAGGAGACCACGATATGAAGACCCTGCTGGCCGGAACCCTGTGCATCGCCCTACCCGCCCTGGCCCAGACGGGTTTTCCGGGCATGGCCAACCCCCTGAGCATGATGGCGCCCGTCCCGTTCAGTCCCTTCGGCATGGGCGCGCCGCTGGGCCTGGGCACACCGATGTTGGGTGGTCTGATGTATCCGGGCATGCAGATGGCGCCGAATATGCTCTCGCACCAACACCTGCAATACATGGCCAATCCCTACCTGGGCGGGCCGGCCGCCGGTAACCCCTACCTGCGCACCTCCCTGCCCAACCCGTTTGCGCCGCCGGGGTACACCCCCGGCCTGCCCTTTGGCGGCGGTTACGGCCAGCCGGCGATGGCCTTGCCCTTCCTGCCTACCGGAGCCGTATTGCCCGGCATGCTGATGAATCCCTACCCGTCGCCCAGTCCCGGTCGCCCCCCCGCCACCACGCCGGCGCAGGTGATGCCGCTGCCCTTCGATCCCGCGTCCTGGTTCGGGCAGTTCGCAAAACCCCCGGCCAGATGATCAGGCGTATCGTCCAGCCTCGCTCCCAGGTCAACCGCGGGCCGGACCGGCTCAGGCCGCGTTCTGACCGCGCAAGGTGCGGATATGCGCCAGGAGGGGTTCCACCAGCGGCGTGATCTTGCGCCGCATGAGCGAACCGATGGCGCTGCTGCGCGCGAAGATGGGCGTGAGCTGGGCCTCGCCGACCCGGGCCAGGGCCTCGACCGCCCCCCACTCGGCCTCCAGTTGCGGACAGGCCGCGCGCGCCGCCCCCAGACCGGGAAGAGGCGCATCGGCAGCGCAACCGGCAGGCCGGAATGCGGCACCCAGGGCATTGAACAGGTGGTTCACCACCTCCTGGGTCTCGGGTCGGGCCAGGACCTCCGCCGCCGCTGCCAGAGCGGCCTGGCCCTGGGCAGAGAGGGCCCAGAGCAACGACCTGGCCGCCGCATTGCCCTGGCCAGCAAGGGTAGCCAGGGCATCAGCGGCTGGGTGGTGACGAGGGCGGGCATCCGGTTCGGGGAGATCGTTCGGCATGAGCGCCAAAAAGGGCACATAGTAGGTGTTGGTGCGTTTGCCCCGACGCCAGATCAGCGCACGCTGCTCGGCATCCAGCACGCCGGAGTTGAGCAGCACCGCCACGGTGTCCAGGATGGCCGGATGGTCGTCCTGGAGAAAGGGCAGGTGTTCGACCAGGAAGTCGGCTAACACCTTACCCATGCGCCCGCGCGCCACGGCCTCGCGACGCAGCATGAGACGGGCATTTTCGATGGTCGGCATGGCCCACCAGGCATATTCGGCCAACTCGTCGGTGAGCGCGGGGGAGTGCACCACCGCGACCACCGCCTCGGGTTCGCCGATCAGGAGCAGTTTGCCCAGATTGTCGGTCTCCATCTGACCATGACGGGTCCAGCGTGTGAGGTAGACCGGATAGCCGCCGGGCGAACCGAGGGCATGGCCTGAGAGCAGTTCCTGCACCAGACGCAGGTATTTCTCGGGCCGGCCGGTCGGATGCAGGGGCACGCTGGCTTCGCCTTTGGCGGTGAGGGCAATGACGCTCATGTTGGCTTCATCCAGCCGCACCGCCTTCAGCTCCTGGGCCAGCAGGACCTCCAGGCGTAACTGATCCTCGGGCGCCAGCGCGTCGCTCACCCTTCCACCCTCCTGCCGCTGTGCGGCCCCTTCCAGGAGGCGTGAAGCAACGCGTTCACTTGGGCCGGTCGACCAGGCGCGCTCATGCGGCCAGCCTGGCGAAGGCGCGGGCGGCCTTCTCGACGGTGAGCCCGATGTCGGCCTCGGTGTGGGCGGCGGAGACGAAGCCGGCCTCGAAGGCGGATGGGGCCAGATAGACCCCTTCCAGGAGCATGAGGTGGAAGAAACGGTTGAAGGCCTCGCGGTCGGCCGCCATGACCTCGGCATAGGTCGTGGGCGGATGTGCGCAGAAGTAGATGCCGAACATACCGCCCACGGCCTGGGCCGAGAAGATCACCCCGGCCTCGCGCGCCGCGTCGGCAAGGCCCTCGGTCAGCTGCCGGGTCCGGGTGCCGAGGCTGTCGTAAAAGCCGGGGGCCTGCAGTTTGCCGAGGGTGGCGAGCCCCGCCGCCACCGCCACCGGATTGCCCGACAGGGTGCCGGCCTGATAGACCGGCCCAAGGGGGGCGAGCCGGTCCATGATGTCCGCCCGGCCGCCGAAGACGCCGAGCGGCATGCCGCCACCCACCACCTTGCCCAGGGTGGTGAGGTCGGGCTGGACGCCATAGAGCCCCTGGGCGCCACGGGGGCCGACGCGGAAACCGGTCATGACCTCGTCGAAGATCAGCACTGCACCGTATTTCGTGCAATTCTCGCGCAAGGCCTCGAGGAAGCCCGGCGCCGGCGTGACCAGATTCATGTTGCCGGCCACCGGCTCGACGATGACGCCAGCGATCTCCTCGCCGCGTTCGGCGAACACACGCTCGACCTGCTCGATGTCGTTGTAGTCCAGCACCAGGGTGTGGGCGGTGACCTCGGCCGGCACCCCGGCCGAGCTGGGCTGACCGAAGGTGAGCGCGCCCGAGCCCGCCTTCACCAGCAGGCTGTCGGCATGGCCGTGGTAGCAGCCCTCGAACTTGATCAGTTTGGCTCTGCCCGTGTAGCCGCGCGCCAGTCGAATGGCGCTCATGGTGGCCTCGGTGCCGGAGGAGACCAGGCGCAGCTTGTCCATGCCGGGGAGCAGACGCGTGAGCAACTCCGCCAGGACGAGCTCGGCCTCGGTCGGTGCCCCGAAGGTCAGACCGTTGGCTGCGGCCTCCTGTACGGCCCGCACCACTTCGGGGTCGGCATGGCCCAGGATGAGCGGCCCCCAGGAACCCACGTAGTCCAGATAGCCCCTGCCGTCGGCATCCCAGACACGGGGACCGGCACCGCGGGTGAAGAAGCGGGGCGTGCCACCCACCGAGCGGAAGGCCCGGACCGGGGAATTCACCCCGCCCGGAATGACTTTCTGCGACTGTTCGAAGAGGAGGTCATTGCGTGAGGTCATGCTGATCCTTTCCTGTTGCAAACAAGGCCATGAATTGCGCAGCCGCCCGGCGCGGGTCGGGGGCGTCATACAGGGCGTTGATCACCGCCAGCAGTCGCACGCCGGTGTCCAGCACGGTCGGGGCGTTGTCCGGGGTGATGCCGCCGATGGCCGCCACCGGCACCGGCAGGGTGCACGCCACCTCGGCGAGCAACCGGAGGGACACTCGTTCGGCCTGCGGCTTGGTCGCTGAGGGGTAGACACTGCCGAAGGCAACGTAGTCGGCGCCAGCGGCTACGGCCAAGCGCGCCCGCTCCGGGCTCTGATAGCACGAAGCCCCCAGCAGGCGGCCCGCGCCCAGAGCTTCGCGCGCCGCCGCGAGATCACCATCGTCGCGTCCGAGATGCAGCCCGTCGGCTTCGACGGAGAGGGCGAGCTCCAGATCGTCGTTGACGATCAGCCGCGCACCGTGGCGTTGCGTGAGTTCGCGCAGCGCCTCCGCCTGTACCTGCCGGAGCAAGCGCGGTGCCGTCTTGTTGCGGTATTGCAGCCAGCGGCATCCAGCCTGGAGGATGCCGTCCGTGGCCACCAGCAGCCGCCTGCTGTCGTTCCAGTCCGGCGTGATGGCATACAGCCCGCGCAGGCCGGTTTCCTCAGCCGCCCCCATCTTCGCCCGCTCGCGCCCAGTAGAGTCGATCCGGAATTGCCTGGCCCATGCCCGCACGAAACGCGCCGCGCAGGCTCTGGTAGGTGAACTCCTGCGCTTCGCGTACTGCGTCCTGCAGGTCCATGCCCATGGCCAGCATGGCGGCGAGGGCCGAGGCGAGGGTGCAACCGGAGCCATGGAAGCTCGATGGCAGACGTTCCCAGCGCAAGGTCTGCAGGACACCCGACTCGCCGTAGAGGGTGTTCACCACCTGGGGGGTATGCTCGTGGGCGCCGGTGATCAGGACATATTCGCAACCGAGGTCGAGCAGACGCCGGGCGCACTCCGCCAGTTCTGGGGCCTCTTCGTCCAGGGCCTCGTCCATGGCCAGGCGGCGCGCCTCGAGGCTGTTCGGCGTGAGGACGGTGGTCTGGGGCAGCAGGGCCTCCTTGATGACGGACAGAAGGTCCTCGGTGACCAGTTCATCGCCGCGGCCGGACGCCAGGACCGGGTCCAGGATGAGCGGCAGTTCCGGATAATCGGACACCACCTCGGCCACCGCCAGCGCCGTCTCCACGCTGCCGAGCATGCCCACCTTGAAGGCGGACACCGGCATGTCCTCCAGGACACGCCGGGCCTGATCCATCACCCAATCGGCCTCCATGGGCAGAAAATCCTCCACGCCGAGCGAATCCTGTACGGTCACGGCAGTGACCACGGACAGGGGGTGGCAGCCCAGACTGGCGAGGGTGAGGATGTCCGCCTGCAGTCCCGCCCCGCCGGTTGGATCCGAACCGGCAAAGGTCAGCACCAGAGGGGGCGTGTCGCGCATGTCCGGGGACGGGCTTGGCTGGCGGGAGGGAAAAGGAGCAAAATCGTGAGCGCAATCGGGTGCACGCTCGAATTCTCACACAAAACTGCGACGACTGCGCTGTCATGGAATACCGGACCTGGATGTGCGTGGTATGCGGCTTCATCTATGACGAGGCTGCCGGCCTGCCGGATGAGGGCATCCCCGCCGGCACCCGCTGGGAGGATGTCCCCCTCAACTGGACCTGCCCCGAATGCGGCGCCCGCAAGGAAGATTTCGAGATGATAAAGATTTGACTGCAAACAGCCGATAGAATGCAGGCGCCGGTTCGTCACATGCCTTGCCTGCGCGCGCGCCGGTATGTGCCGGCATTTTTAGACGGAGGTGTTCCATGCGACTATGGACAGCCATCATCGCTGGCTTCATGACGTTTTGCGCACATGCCAGCAGTGGGCTCATCTTCAACGTCACCCTGGACTACGATCTGGAGCGTAACCACACCGCCAACCAGAATGCGATCAACGAGCTGTCCGAGCATCTCGCCAGACGCCTGGGCCAGCCGGTGCGGCCAGTGATGACTCAGAATGCCGAGCGTGTCGGCGAGCGCATCCGCACCGGCGCCTATGATGTCATCCTCGCCCCGGCGCAGCTCATCGGTGTGGCCATGCGCCACGGCTATACGCCGGTGGCCCGCAGTGACAAGCCGACGCGCATCCTGCTGGTGGGTAGCCGCAAAAGCGGGCTGAAAGGTCTCGAGCAGACACGCGGCCAGCGCATCGTGCTCCCGCACAGGGACTCCCTCGTGAGCGAGATCTTGCGCGGCGAGCTCAACGCCAAAGGGTTTTCGCCCAACGGCTATTTCAGCCGCGTCGTCCATGTCACGAGCTATGGCGCCGCGCTGTACGCGCTGCAGATCGGCCAGGCCGATGTGGCCGCGGTCAAGGAGGAGGTCATGCAGGAGTGGGCGCCGCGCAATCCCGATCTGGCCATCATCGGCACGCTGGCCGAGGTCCCCCTGGCCGGGGTTGCGGTCAAGGCAAGCCTGGATGATGCCGTCAAAGAACGTGTGCGCCAGGCCTTCACGGCGGTCGACGGTGGTCTGCAGGCACGGCTGACCCGCGTCAATTTCCGGCAGTTCGACCCCGCCGACACGGCGGATTTCACCTATGTCTCCGAACGTGGCCACTTCACCCCCGAAGTGCTGCCGGGCGCCACCATCGTCACGGCGGAACAGGTGCGGCAATTGCTGGCGCAGGGCGTGCCCTTGTACGATGTGCGGCCGGAGAGCCATTATCGGCAGGGCCACATCCCCAAAGCCATCAACCTTACTTATGAGATGAACAGCCCCAAGGAGGTCGATTACGACGACAGCCTGGATCGCTGGGATGTCTCCAAGTTGCCCAAAGACAGGAACAGCCCGATGATATTCCAATGCAATGGGGCCGAGTGTTGGTATAGCTACAAGGCCGCCCGCATGGCGGTGAAACTCGGTTACAAGAAGGTCCATTGGTTCCGCACCGGCCTGCCGGCCTGGAAGGCGGCCGGTTATCCCGTCGAGCAGAAGACATGAAGCCGATCCCGGAACACCAGACAGGGCTTGGCTCTGGCAACAGCGACCATGCGGGGCACCCGGTGAAGGTCATGGTCATCGATGACAGCAACACCATCCGCCGCAGCGCCGAGATCTTCCTGCTGCAGGCCGGTTGTGAGGTGATCCTGGCGGAGGATGGCTTCGACGCCCTGGCCAAGATCGCCGACCACCAGCCGGATGTGATCTTCGTCGACATCATGATGCCGCGCCTGGATGGCTATCAGACCTGCGCCCTGATCAAGAAAAACAACCGCTTCCGCAATACCCCCGTCATCATGCTCTCCAGCAAGGACGGCCTGTTCGACCGCGCGCGCGGTCGTCTGGTCGGCTCCGATGAATACCTGACCAAACCTTTCACCAAGGACACCCTGCTCGCGGCGGTGCGCCAGCATCGGCACCAGCAGGCCGCATAGGAGCATCCATGAGCATCCGTACCATTTTGGTGGTGGACGACTCACCCACCGAACGTTTTTTTTTGACCGACATCCTGCGCAAGAACGGCTACGAGGTCCTCAATGCCAACAGCGGCGAGGAGGGCGTTGCCATGGCAAAAGCGCGGCAGCCCGATCTGATCCTGATGGACGTGGTCATGCCAGGGCTCAACGGTTTCCAGGCCACGCGTATGCTCAACCGCGATCCGCAGACCCAATCCATCCCGGTGATCATGTGCACCTCCAAGGGCCAGGAGACGGACCGCATCTGGGGCCTGCGCCAGGGGGCCGTCGAGTACATGGTCAAGCCCATCGTGGCGCAGGCCCTGATTGCCCGTATCAGGGCCTTGGGCTGATGCGGCAACACAAGCAGAGCCTGCTCGAATTCCAGGCCCAACTGGCCGAGCGGCTGCGCGCCACAGATAGGTCCGAGACGGCTTCCAAACTCGGTCTCGGCGTCGGGGGACAAACTTGGCTGACCGAGTTGAGCGAGATCGTCGAGGTGGTCAGCGAGGTGCAGATCGTACCGGTGCCATGGGCCAAGGCCTGGTTCCTGGGGCTTGCCAATGTGCGCGGCGTCATCTACGGCTGCACGGATCTGGCCGGGTTCATGGGCGTGGATACCACGGGTGAACGCAGCGGCGGCCGCCTGCTCATCGTTCACCCCCGCTACGGTGTCAATGCCGCCTTGCACGTGGAAAGCACCCTGGGTCTGCACAACACCGCTCAGATGCAGCAGCAGGCATGCCCCGCCGCGGCGCCGCCCTGGATCAAGGCAATCTGGCGCGATGCGGAAGGTCGGAGCTGGACTGAGCTGGACGTCGGGAAACTCGTCACGGACGCTCGTTTCCTCGATGCCGGCCGCGACCGGCAGACCATGCGCGTCGCGATGAGCTGATGGGTAAACCGCACCCAAACGCAGGAGAGACCAAGCTATGGCCATAAACCTCAATGAATTACGCTCGGAAAGGTGGTTCGAAAAAGCCGGCCTGGCCTTGTCCGGCCTGAAAGAATCGGTCTTGGCGCTGGACATCGATCGCCTCCCCGTCCTGCGCCGGCTGCCTGCCGAACGACGCTATCCCGTCGTGGCCATGGGCCTGCTCGTCAGCCTGTCGTTGGCCATCGGTTTGGCCATATGGCATACGCAAAGGACGGCGAATCAGGCCGAATGGGTGGAGATCGCGACCCGCCTGCAGATGCTTTCACAGCGTTATTCCAAAACGGCGCAGCAGGCGGCCCTGGGCAATCCTGCGGCCTTCGCGACACTGGAGCAAAGCAGCAAGGCCTTCTCCGGGGGACTCGAGCAGCTGATCTCGGGCGGCGGTGGGGTTGCCCGTTCACCGGCCGCCATCCAACCCAGACTTGACGAATTGCAAAAGCGCTGGGCTATCTCGCAGCGCAACATCCAACACCTGTTGGCGCAGCGCGAAGCCCTGGTCGCGCTCGGTCGGGCCTTGACGCTGATCAATGCGCGCAACGCCGAGCTACTCGACCTCACCCAGCAAGTGATCGCTTTGCTACCCGGCGATGCCAAACGGCAGACCACCTATGCCTACCAGCAGGCGCTGTGGACCCAGCGCATGGCCAAGAACGCCAATGCCCTGATCAGCGCCGACCTGATCGACCCCGAGGCGGCCTACCAGCTCGGCGAGGACCTGCGCACCTTCCAGGAAGTGCTCGACGGGCTCCTGCAGGGCAGTACCAGCCTGAACATGGTGGCCGTGTCAGACCCGATGGCACGCGACAAGCTACTCGAACTCAAGGAGGTCTTCACCGCTTTCAAAGCCCAGGTTGGGCTCATCTTGGACAAGCTCCCACAACTCGCGCAGGCCAAACAGGCCGCGCGGGACATCTTTACCGAGAGCGAACAACAGCTCGCCCTGACAGAGCAGCTCACGCGCGCCTATCGGGGCGACTACGGTGGCGGCCTGTTCTATGCCGTCTTGTTCTTCGGTATCCTGGCCCTTGCCTTGCTGATCCTGCTCGGTCTGCTGAACGTGGCCGATGCGCGCCGCCGGGCCGAGGAAAGCGCACGCGAGAACAAGCGCAACCAGGACGCCATCCTGCGGCTGCTGAACGAGATGGGCGACCTGGCCGAGGGTGACCTGACGGTGCAGGCCACGGTGACCGAGGACATCACCGGCGCCATCGCCGACTCGGTGAACTACGCCATCGACGAGCTCAGGATGCTGGTGAACAACATCAACCGCGCCACCGCCCAGGTGACCGAGGCCACCGACGAGGCCAAGCAGATCTCCGACGAGCTGCTCACCGCCGCCGAGCGCCAGTCGCAGCAGATCGCCCGCACCGGCGAGGCCATCGACGAGATGACCCGGTCCATCCTGAACGTGTCCCAGAACGCCGCCGAGTCCGCCCGCGTGGCCGAGCAGTCGCTGGCCGCCGCCCGCAAGGGGGGCGACTCGGTACGCGAGGGCATCGCTGGTATGAACGCCCTGCGCGACCAGATCCAGGAGACCTCCAAGCGCATCAAGCGCCTGGGCGAATCCTCCCAGGAGATCGGCGAGATCGTGGAGCTGATCGGCGACATCACCGAGCAGACCAACGTGCTGGCCCTCAACGCCGCCATCCAGGCCGCCGCCGCCGGCGAGGCCGGCCGCGGCTTCTCGGTGGTGGCGGAGGAGGTGCAGCGCCTGGCGGAACGCTCGGCCAACGCCACCCGACGCATCGGCGCCATCGTCAAGGCCATTCAGGGTGACACCCAGGATGCGGTGAACGCCATGGAGGTCAGCACCCAAGGCGTGGTGGAGGGCACGGCGTTGTCCGACGCCGCCGGCCACGCCCTGCAGGAGATCGAGAGCGTGTCCGCCCAGCTCGCCAGTCTGATCCAGGACATCTCCGGTGCCACCCGGGATCAGGTGCGCACCGCGGAGGGTATCGCCCAAAACATGCAGGAGATCCTGCAGGTCACCCGACAGGCCTCGGACGGTGCGCGGCGCAGCGCGCAGTCCATGGACCAGCTCACCGCCCTGGCCGAGGAGCTCAAGGTGTCGGTCTCGGGTTTCAAACTCTGATCTCCAGCGGGGGCCGGCAATGAAGCACGAGGACATCGATTTCGACCTGGGTCCACTGACCTGGGTCAAGGCAGAACTGGACAGCGCCCTCGCGGCGGCCAAGCAGGCCCTCGTCGGCTGGAACGGCGAGGACCTGAATCCCCTCAAGGCGGCGGAGGCCCACCTGCACCAGGTCACCGGCGCTCTGACCATCGTCGACCTGCAGGGGGTGTCCCTGCTGTGCGCGCAGACCGAGCGCCTGCTCGCCGAGATGGGCAGCAAGCCTGAACTGCGCACCCGCGACAGCGCCGAGGTGGTGACCGCGGCCTGCAACGCCGTACAACACTATCTGGATGAGCTCATGGGCGGCGCGCCCAATACCGAATTGCGCTTGTCCGGCATCTATGGGCGGGTGCTCTCTCAGCGTGGCGCCGAGGCCCCGCCGCCGAGCGAGTTGTTTTACCCCGATCTGACCCAGCGTGTAAGCCGCGGCGCATCCCCGCCGCCGCTGGACCCGCAAGCGCAGACCCGCGCCATCCGGCGTGTCCGGGCCCAGTATCAGAAGGGCCTGCTCATGTTCCTGCAGAACAAGGAGCCCACCGCCGGCCTGATGCACATGGATCAGGCCGTGCGCGAGTTGGAGAATCTCGCCCCCGATGCCGGCCAGTACACCTTCTGGTGGTTGGCGGCGGGTTTCGTCGAATCCCTGCGCCGCGGTGCCCTGCCGGTGGACTTCTGGGTCAAGCGCCTGTGCGGCCGCATCGACCTGCAGATGCGTCGCCTCATGGAGGGCTCGCGCCAGCTGGCCGAGCGGCTGCAGCGCGACCTGCTCTACTACCTCGCCCAGGACAGGAGCGCTGCGGGACGGGCCCTGGACGCCCGCCAACTCTATCGCCTGGACCTCTACCTGCCGCCCGAAGTGTCCGAAGAGGCCGCCCACGCCGAGGCAGGCTGGCGCCCCCACCTGAACGTTCTGCGCGAGGCCCTCAACACGGCCAAGGACCACTGGATGAAGGTCTGTTCGGGTCGGCCAGAAAGCCTGGCCCCCTTCCAGAATGCCGCCATGGCCATGTTCGAGGCGGCCGTGCGGCTGCCCAACGAATCCCTGAAATCGCTGCTGCGCATGGTCCAGGCCGTGTCCAGGCGGCTGCCCAGCGTGTCCGACACCGCCCAGAACGAGGCCCTGCAGCTGGAGATGGCCACCGCCATCCTGCTCACCCAAAACGCCTGCGAACACTTTCAGGCCCTGGGGGAGGAGTTCGACCGTCAGGCCGACGTGCTCACCCAGCGCATCCAGGCTGCCATCGACCCCAGCTACGACACCTCCCGCATCCCCACCGACGTACCCCTCCTGGACGAGGTCTCGCGCCAGGCCCAGGAAAAGCTCATCCTCGCCCAGGTCACCCAGGAGATCCAGGCCAACCTCGACCAGGTGGAGGAGATCCTGGACCGCTTCTTCCGCGACAACAGCGAGCGCAGCCGGCTGCCCCTGGTGCCGGGCATGATGAAACAGGTCCTGGGGGCGCTGAACATCCTCCAGCTCGACACGGCGGCAGACCTCACCCGCGCCAGCCTGGAACACATCAACCACTTCGCCGACCCGGAACATACGATCAGCCCCGAGGAGCTGGACTGGGTCGCCGACGCCCTCTCCACTTTGGGCCTCTACATGGAGGCCCTGCGCTACGGCCGGGACGATCCGCAACAGCTCGCGAGCCTGCTCGCCCGCCGCCAGACCATGGCCCCACCCGCTGCCAGCGTGGAGTCGCAGCTCCAGGAGGACATCGCCAGCCTGCAACGCCAGGCCGCGAGCCTCACCGGCGGCGAGATGACCGAGACGACACGCGCGGCGTTGGAGGCCGGTCTGGGCAAGCTGGCACGGGATGCCGACCTGGTCGGCGACAGCCAGCTCAAGGCCCAGGTGGAGCTGGCCCTGCATCAACTCGGCGGCCATGCCCCGGCCGCGGCGTTGCACGACGCCATCCAGGGCATCGGCAAGGCAGCGGCCACACCCGTGGCACCCAGCCCCCAGGCCGCGCAACTGGCGGGCGCATCGGAGGAGGTCATCGATGCCGAGATGCTCAACGTCTATATCGAGGAGGCCAATGACGTGTTGGGCAACATCGTCGCCCAACTGTCCCGATTGCACGTCAACCTGTTCGACGCGGATGCCTTCGTCTCCATCCGACGTGGCTTCCACACCCTCAAGGGCAGCGGGCGCATGGTCGGACTGACCGACCTGGCCGAAGTGGCCTGGCAGGTGGAGGACACCCTCAACCAATGGCTACGCTCGGAGCGTCCACCCACACCGGAGGTGATGGATTTCCTGAACCAGGCCGTGGACGCCTTCACCGAGTGGGTGCAGGTGCTGGAGGCCGGCAGCCGGCCCCAGGTGCAGGCCGACGCCCTGGTGGCTTGGGCCCGTGCCCTGCGCGGCCAGGAGGGCAACCCGCCCCCAAAGACTGAAGCCGGCGCGCCGGCGCTCGTCCCGGCCGCCGGCGAAGACGAAACCGTGGAGCTCGGGGCACACCGCCTGCCCGCAGCCCTTTATCACATCTTCACCGAGGAGGCGATCCAGCGCGTCGGCGACCTGCGTGACAGCCTCAAGCGCATGCTCAGGGGCCACGACGCCAGTGGCTGGGAGGCCTTCATCCGCTCCGCCCACACCCTCGCCGGCATCGCCCGCACCACCGGCCTCACGCCCCTGGCCGAGGCCGCGCATGCCCTGGAGACCTGGGCCGGGAGCTGGCCGGACAAGACCCATGCCATGGATCACGAGATCCATGCCGTCCTGGTGGACTGCACGGACGGCGTCGCCGGCATGGTGGAATCGATCCGGGCGTATCAATGGCCGCAGAGCCGCCCCGACATCCCCCGCCGGTTGGGCGAACTGCGCCCGCCGAGCGTGGAGCCAGGCCACGCGGGTCTGGCCGAGGCAGTCCTGGCGGATACCGGTGCGGACCTGACGCAGCCCGAGCAGGCCGCAGCGCCGGCGCAGGAAGCAGAGCCCGCCACGCCGCCGACGGCGGCAGAGATCGATGCGGGGACCGTTCCGCCAGGCGGGACCACTCCGATCCCGGAGCCCAACACGGAGATGCAGCGGGTCGCCGACGCCGTCCCTGCCGAGGTGATAGCCGGCATCGACAGCGACCCGCCGGACACGGCACAAACGGTGGCAACCGGCGAGGTCACCGTTGCCGACATCGTAACGATAACCGACGGACCCGGCCAGGCCGAGGACGCCTTGCCGCCGGACGACCTCGATCCCCAGCTGCTGCCGATCTTCCTGGACGAGGCGGCAGAACTGCTGCCCCGCATCGGTGCAACCCTGCGTCAGTGGCGTGCCCAGCCGGATGACGCAGCGGCGCGCAACATCCTGCAGCGCGCACTGCACACCCTCAAGGGCAGTGCCCGCATGGCCGGTGCCATGGCGCTGGGCGAGCGCACCCACCGTGTGGAGACGCGCCTGCTGGAACAGGGGGAAACGTCGCCCGGACCGGAATTCCTCGACCTGCTGGAGGCCGATTACGATCAGCTGGCGGAGATGGTGGATGCCCTGCAGGGCAAGCCGCTCGCCAAGCCCATCCCCACTCAGGCAATCCAGGCCGAAGCACCGGCGCCGACGGTCCTCCCCGCGGCCGAACCGCTCGTGCAGGCGGTGACGGAGGAAGACCTGCGCCTGCGTCAGACCCTCAAGCTCAAGGCCAACATCCTCGATACCCTGCTCAACGAGGCCGGCGAGGTGGCCATTGCCCGCGCCCGGGTGCAGAACCTGCTCGATACCTACAAGCAGACGGCGCAGGAGCTGACCGCCAACGTCGAACGCCTGCGCACCCAGTTGCGCGAGCTGGAGATCCAGGCCGAGAGCCAGATGCGCTCGCGCCTGTCCCTGATGGACGAGGCCGGGCAGTTCGACCCCCTGGAATTCGACCGCTACACCCGGCTGCAGGAACTCACGCGCCTGCTCTCCGAGAGCGTGAACGACGTCTCCACCGCCCAGGACAACCTGCTGGCGGGCATCGACGACGCCGACCGCACCCTGCACCTGCAGTCGCGCATGACGCGCAACCTGCAGCACGAGCTCATGCGCATGCGCATGGTGCCCTTCGCCAGCCTCTCCGAGCGCCTGCACCGCGTCGTACGTCAGGCGGCCAAGGACCTGGGGCGCAAGGCGCAGCTACAGCTCGACGGTACCCGCACCGAACTCGACCGCACGGTGCTGGACCGCATCGCCGCGCCCCTGGAACACCTGCTGCGCAACGCCGTGGCGCACGGGCTGGAAGCGCCGGAGGCCAGGCTCGTCGCGGGCAAGCCGGAATACGGCGAGATCCGCCTCAGCCTGCATCAGGAGGGCAACGAGATCGTCATCCAGCTCGCCGACGACGGCGCCGGCGTGAATCTGGACGCCGTGCGTGCGCGCGCCGAGGAGCTGGGCTGGATCGCCCCGACGGAAGAGGTCTCCACCGAGCGCCTGGAGTCCTTCCTGTTCACCCCCGGCTTCTCCACCGCCCGCCAGGTCACCGAGGTGGCCGGGCGCGGCATCGGTCTGGACGTGGTCAGGAACGAGATCGCCGGCATCGGCGGGCGGGTGCGCATGGACACCGAGGCCGGCCGCGGTACACGCTTCACCATCCGGCTGCCCCTGACCCTGGCGGTGACCCCGGTGGTGCTCACGCGCGCGGGCGGACGGACCTACGCCCTGCCGGCCAGCCTGGTGGCCCTGGTGCGGGAGGTGCGACAGGAGGAACTGGCCGCCCTGCAACGGGCGGGTGAGCTGGAGATGGGAGGTGATCGCTATCCCCTGCGCAGCCTGGCGGAGCTGATGGACACCCGCTCCCAGCCTGGCGAGGGACGCTACCGCACCCTCCTGCTGTTGCGGGCGGGAGCCGAACGCCTCGCCCTGCGCATCGACGCCCTGGAGGGCAACTTCGAGGCGGTGATGAAGAACACCGGCCCACAGGTCGCCCGCATCCCCGGCATCGTCGGTGCCACCGTGCTGGCGGATGGGCGCATCGCCCTGATCCTCAACCCCTTCGCCCTCGCCGAACGGGCCCCGGTGCGGGAAGCGTGGGCGCAGGAGGCCGCGGCCACGGTCGAGCCGTCCCCCCTGGTCATGGTGGTGGACGACTCGCTGACCGTGCGCAAGATCACCACTCGCCTGCTGCAGCGCGAAGGCTATCGCGTCACCACCGCCAAGGATGGCGTCGAGGCGCTGGAATTGCTGCAGGACGAGGTGCCCGCGGTGATGCTGCTGGACATCGAGATGCCCCGTCTGGACGGCTACGAGGTCACCCGTGCAGTGCGCGCGAACAGCCGCCTCAAGGGC
This sequence comes from uncultured Burkholderiales bacterium, assembly GCA_938038385.1. GTDB lineage: Bacteria > Pseudomonadota > Gammaproteobacteria > Burkholderiales > Thiobacillaceae > JANWZL01. The sequence goes on along the minus strand of CALHRD010000012.1, from coordinate 5,768 downwards.
ATTCCCATCATCATGATCACCTCGCGCACGGCGGACAAACACCGCCAGCATGCCTTCGACCTGGGTGTGAACCACTACATGGGCAAACCCTTCAACGAGGACGAGCTGCTCAGCGAGATCGCCCGCCTGACCGGCCAGGCTGTGGAGGTGTAGGCAGACAGCGGCGGACGGGAGGTCCGCGGTCGCGCATCAATGCGTCCAGTCCACCCAGCCGGCATAGGCCGTCAGCAGCACCACCAGGCCGAAGGCGATACGATACCAGGCAAACACCACGAAGGTGTGGTTGGCGACGAAGCGCAGCAGGGCCTTGACGGTGAGCATGGCGGCGACGAAGGAGGCGGCGAAACCGACGGCGAACACCGGCAGATCATGCTCCAGGCTCAACAACTGCCAGTTCTTGTAGAGGTCGTAGACGGTGGCCGCCAGCATGGTGGGGATGGCCAGGAAGAACGAGAACTCGGTGGCCGTCTTGCGCGACAGGCCGAAGACCAGCCCCCCCATGATGGTGGCACCGGCACGCGAGATACCGGGGAACATCGCCAGGGCCTGGGCGAAGCCCACCTTGAGGGCGGTCTGCCAGGTCATCGCGTCGACGGAGTGGATGCGGGGGTGATAGGCGCGCTTCTCGATATAGAGGATCAACAGGCCGCCGAAGATGAGGGCCCCCGCCACCGTGAGCGGGTTGAACAGATAGGTCTTGATCACGCCGTGGAACATCACCCCAAGTACCGCGGCGGGCAGGAAGGCCACCAGGACGTGGCCGGCGAAACGGCGCTGCGCCGGGTCATGCGCGGCCAGACCTTCCACCACCTGACCGATGCGGCTGCGGTAGTCCCAGCACACCGCCAGGATCGCGGCGAGCTGGATGACGATCTTGAACACCTTGCTACTCTCGTCGGTATAGCCCAGCAGGCTGCCGACCACGATCAGATGACCGGTGGAGGACACCGGCAGGAACTCGGTCAGTCCTTCGACGATGCCCAGGATCAGGGCGGTGAGCAGAAGTTGGCTATCCATCGGGGTGATCGTGTATCGGTCTGCGCAGCGGCCGTCGTGGTCAGGGCCGGGTGGCCAACTCGAGGGCGGTCAGCCAGGCCAGGGCCGCCTGCCGCGAGGTACCGCACATCTCGGCGGAGGGTTGCAGGCCCTTGCAGAAACCGGGCCGTTCCGCCCGGCCGAACAGGCGGCAGCGCGCGTCCTCGCCGAGCTGCACGCAACGCACCCCGGCCGGCTTGCCCTGGGGCATGCCGGGGATGGGCGAGGCGATGGAGGGCGCGATGCAGCAGGCGCCGCAGGCTGGCCGACAATGCATGGTCATGGACGGACAAGAAAAAAGGCCGGTACGGACCGGCCTTCGGATCGGGGCATGCCCTCAGGCCTTCTTGCTCTCCTCGACCATACGGTGGATGATGGGCTCCAGGATGATCTCCATGGCGAAGCCCATCTTGCCGCCCGGGACCACCAGGTTGTTGCGGCGCGACATGAAGGAGCCGTCGATCATCGCCAGCAGATAGGGGAAGTCCACCCCCTTGGGCTCGGCGAAGCGGATCACCACGAAACTCTCGTCGGGGGTCGGGATGTCGCGGGCGATGAAGGGGTTGGAGGTGTCCACCGTCGGCACGCGCTGGAAGTTGATGTGCGTGCGCGAGAACTGCGGCGTGATGTAGTTCACGTAGTCGGGCATGCGGCGCAGGATGGTGTCGACGATGGCCTCGGCGGAATAGCCCCGCTCCGCGGCGTCACGGTGGATCTTCTGGATCCATTCCAGGTTCACCACCGGCACCACGCCGATGGCCAGATCGACATATTGCGCCATGTCCACCTTGTCGGTGACCACCAGGCCGTGCAGTCCCTCGTAGAACAGCAGGTCGGTGTTGGCCGGCACGTCCTCCCAGGGGGTGAACTCGCCCGGCTTGAGGCTGGTGCCCAGGCGCTTGTTGTGCTCGGCCGCCTCCTCGTCGCTGTGGATGTAGTAGCGCTTCTTGCCGCCGCCGGTTTCGCCGTAGGTCCTGAACAGGTTGGCCAGGGCATCGAAGTCGTTGGCCTCGGGCCCGAAGTGGGAGAAGTGCTTGTTGCCCTCGGCCTCCGCCTTCTTCATGGCCTCCTTGAACTCCGCGCGGTTGAGGCTGTGGAAGCTGTCGCCCTCGATCACGGCGGCGGAGAGCTTCTCCCGGTTGAAGATGTGCTCGAAGGCGCGCTTGACGGTGGTGGTGCCGGCACCGGACGAGCCGGTCACGACCACGACGGGATGTTTCTTGGACATGGCTGAGCCCCTTGATCGACAGACAAATCTGAATTCGGCGTCTCTTCGGAGTATATATGCCGCGCGCGCGGCGTGTCATCCCGCCGGGGTTATAATCCGCGCTTCCTACAGCGTCAGCCCGCAAGCCCCATGGACCCACAGTACCGCCCGGAGATCATCGAACCGGAGGCCCAGAGCCACTGGGAGGAGAAACAGGCCTTCCGCGCCGAGGAGGACCCGGCCCGGCCCAAGTACTACTGTCTGTCCATGTTCCCCTACCCCTCGGGCAAGCTGCACATGGGGCACGTGCGCAACTACACCATCGGCGACGTGCTGGCCCGCTACCATCGCATGCAGGGCTACAACGTGCTTCAGCCCATGGGCTGGGACGCTTTTGGGCTACCGGCCGAGAACGCCGCCATGGCAAACGGCGTGCCGCCGGCGCGCTGGACCTACGACAACATCGCCTACATGCGCGGGCAGCTGAAACGCCTGGGCTTCGCCTTCGACTGGAGCCGCGAGGTCACCACCTGTCGCCCCGAGTATTACAAATGGAATCAGTGGCTGTTCCTGAGGATGCTCGAGCGCGGTATCGCCTATCAGAAGACGGGCACGGTGAACTGGGACCCCGTAGACCAGACCGTGCTCGCCAACGAGCAGGTCATCGACGGTCGGGGGTGGCGTACCGGGGCGCTGGTGGAAAAGCGCGAGATCCCCATGTATTACCTCGCCATCACGCGCTATGCCGAGGAACTCCTGGCGGATCTGGACAAGCTTCCGGGCTGGCCGGAGCGGGTGAAGACCATGCAGGCGAACTGGATCGGCAAGAGCCATGGCGTCGAGATCCACTTCCCCCTCTCCCCCCACCCCTCCCCCGGGGGGGTAGGGGAGAACGTGCTCAAGGTCTTCACCACCCGCGCCGACACCCTCTTCGGCGTGACCTATGTGGCGGTGGCCGCCGAGCATCCGCTGGCGCTGCAGGCCGCCGCGACGAAGCCGGAACTGGCCGCCTTCATCGAGGAATGCCGCAAGGGCGGCGTGACCGAGGCGGAACTCGCCACCCAGGACAAGCGCGGCATGGATACCGGGCTCAGGGCGTACCACCCGTTGACCAACGAGCCGCTGCCGATCTGGGTGGCCAATTACGTGCTCATGGGCTACGGCGAGGGCGCGGTGATGGCGGTGCCGGCGCACGACGAGCGCGACTACGCCTTCGCGCAGCAATACGACTTGCCGGTCAAGCCGGTGATACGCCCGCTCGAGGGGGAACTCACCCTGCCGCTTGCCGCCGCCTACACGGACAAAGGCATCCTGTTCGACTCCGGGGATTTCTCCGGCCGCAGCTCGGAGGACGCCATCGACAAGATCGCCCTGGTGCTCAGGAACCTGGGCCTGGGCGACCGGCGTACCACCTGGCGCCTCAGGGACTGGGGCATCTCGCGCCAGCGCTACTGGGGCTGCCCCATCCCGCTCATCCACTGCGAGCACTGTGGTGTGGTGCCGGTGCCCGACGATCAGCTGCCCGTGGTCCTGCCCGAGGACTGTGTGCCGGACGGCTCCGGCAACCCGCTCGCCAGGCGGGCGGACTTCGTCAACTGCAACTGCCCGAGCTGCGGCCGACCCGCGCGCCGGGAGACCGACACGATGGACACCTTCGTCGACTCGTCCTGGTATTACGTCCGTTATTGCTGTGCGGACAACGACCGGGCGATGGTCGATGCGCGGGTTGATTACTGGATGCCGGTGGACCAGTACATCGGCGGCATCGAGCACGCCATCCTGCACCTGCTCTACTCCCGCTTCTGGAGCAAGGTCATGCGTGACCTGGGTCTGGTGAACCACGACGAGCCCTTCGCGCGACTGCTCACGCAGGGCATGGTGCTGAACCACATCTTCTCGCGCCGCACCGAGCAGGGCGGCATCGTCTACTTCGCGCCGGACGAGGTGGAGGTCGCCACCGACGACAAGGGCCGCATCGTCGCCGCCACAGCCAAGGCGGACGGCCGGCCGGTGGACTACCAGGGCATCGGCACCATGTCCAAGTCGAAACGCAACGGGGTGGACCCGCAGGCCATCATCGACCGTTACGGTGCCGATACCGCCCGGCTGTTCATGATGTTCGCCGCGCCGCCGGAGCTCACCCTGGAATGGTCGGATACCGCCGTGGAGGGGGCGCACCGCTTCCTCAAGCGGCTTTGGAAGGCGGTGCACGAGCACGTGCAGGGCGGTGTCGTCAGCGCTTACCGCGGCGGTGACCTGCCCCCGGTCCTGCGCGAATTCCGCCGCCAGCTGCACCAGACCCTGCAGAAGGTCACCGACGACATCGCGCGCCGCCAGCAGTTCAATACCGCCATCGCCGCCGTGATGGAGTTGATGAACCTTCTCGCCAGGATCGACGGCGGCGACGCGCTCACCCGCAGCGTGCGCCAGGAGGCCCTGGAGCTGGTGGTGCTGATGCTCGCGCCCATCGTGCCGCACATCTGCCGCGCCTTGCTCGGCGAACTCAGGCCCGGCGCCTGCCTCATGCGGGCGAGCTGGCCCGAGGCCGATCCGGCCGCCCTGGTGCGCGACGAGGTGGAACTGGTGTTGCAGGTGAACGGCAAACTGCGCGGCCGGCTGACGGTCGCCGCGGATGCAGCGCGCGAGGCCATCGAGCAGGCCGCCCTGGCGAGCCCCGAGGTCCAGCGCTTCATGGCGGGGCAACCGGCGAAAAAGGTGGTGGTGGTGCCGGGCCGCCTGGTGAATGTGGTCGTATGAGCGCGCGGGGTGAGGCGTGAGGCGCGCGGCTTTGCGCTGGCTGGTGGCTGGGGCCGGTCTCGTCGTCCTGGCCGGCTGCGGCTTCCAGCTTCGGGGGCAGTCCCCCCTGCCGTTCGATTCGGTCCATGTCGAGGCGGCCGGCGGCTCGGCCCTGCAGCCGCTCCTCGCCGAGAACCTGCGGCTCAACGGCAAACGCGTCCTGCCCACGGCGACGGGTGCCCAGGTGGTGATCCGCATCGACAAGGAGACGCGCAGCAAGGAGATCCTCTCCCTGTCCGGCGGCGGCAAGGTACGCGAGTACCGCCTCGGCTACAGTTTGCTTCTCTCCGCCAGCAACGACACGGGCGGGCAGATCCTGGCCCCCACCGAACTGCGGCTCACACGGGACTATTCCTACGACGATGCGCAGACCCTGGCCAAGGAGGGCGAGGAGGCCCAGCTCATGCGCGACATGGAACAGGAAATGCTGCGCCAGGTGGTGCGGCGGCTCGCCTTCGCCAGGCCCTGAACGCCGCCGTCGCGACGGATACCGCATGCGCATCAGGCCCGAACAGCTCGAAGCCACCCTGAAGCGGGGCCTCGCCCCCGTCCATGTCATCAGCGGCGACGAACCGCTGCTGGTGGATGAGGCCGCCGCCAGCATCCGTGCCGCCCTGCGTCGGGCCGGCGTCGAGGAGCGGCAGTCCTTCCAGGCCGAGGGCGGTTTTAACTGGGCCGAGTGGCTGGCCGGCTTCGAGTCCATGTCGCTGTTCGCCAGCCGTCGCCTGGT
>CALHRD010000011.1 GCA_938038385.1 uncultured Burkholderiales bacterium | reverse complement strand
TTCGCGCCAGCCACCGGTTTGGCCCGGCCTTCGGGCGCGTTCAACTGCGGTTTTTAGGATGAATGTCGCCATGTCCGTTCCCTCACCTTAAGCCCCTCCGGCCCTCTCTCCCTGGGGGAGAGAGGAGGGTCGAGCCTCCCCTCCCCCACGGGGGGAGGGGTCGGGGGTGAGGGAGGGGGAGGGGCGCTTCGTGAGCCGGCTGCGCCGACTTTCACGCCAAAGCCCGACATACGGACCATGCCGGGTGAGGACCACGGATTCAGACTCAGCCGATCGCTTCAACCTAAAAACCGCAGTTGAACGCGCCCGAAGGCCGGGCCAAACCGGTGGCTGGCGCGAAGCGACGACGCCGCAGGGTCGACCCCTGCAAGGAGGAGCGACAAAGCCAAGCGCCGTTTTGGCCCGGAAAGCGGGCGCGTAGCGGACTCACCCAGCGGGTGACCTCCAACGAAGGCAGAAATCGCAGTGTCCTCACCATGTTACGAATCCAATGCAGCGGTCAACTGCGGTTTTTAGGTTCATGCTTCGGGGTGGCGTCGCCATGTCCGTTAGGTGGGGTTTCTGCCCGCCGAGGGGCGGTGTTGGGCCATGGCCCCTCCGAAAGACGATTTGTGCCTGTGTTCGGAGCCTGCCTGGCTTGCCTCACCGCAGCGACAACTGCATGGTGTTGACGCAAAGCGCCATCAGCGGCTGCGGCAGTATGCCGAGCAACAGTACCCCCAGACCGTTCACCGACAGGAGCAGCCGGGCATCGCCGGATGCGGCACCGGCCGGCGCCTGGGGATGGGGGCTGTCGAAATACATCAGTTTGACCACACGCAGGTAGTAGTAGGCGCCGATGAGGGAGAACAGCACCGCCACCACCGCCAGCCAGGTCCAGCCGGCGCCGACGAGGGCCTGCAGGACGGCGAGTTTGGCGTAGAAGCCGACGAAGGGCGGCAACCCCGCCATGGACAACATGAGGATGCCCATCAGCGCCGCCAACCAGGGCGCGCGCGCGTTGAGGCCCTTGTAGTCGTCCAGATTTTCCGCCTCGTAGCCGGCACGGGAGAGGTGGACGACCAGGCCGAAGGCGCCCAGGCTCATGATCACGTAGGTGATGACGTAATAGAGGGCCGAGGTGTAGCCGGAGAAGTCACCCGTGAGCACGCCCAGCAGCAGGAAGCCCATATGCGAGATGGTCGAGTAGGCCAGCATACGCTTGATGTTGGTCTGCATGATCGCGGCCAGGTTGCCGATGGCCAGCGAAAGCACCGCCATCACCGCCAGCATCTGCTGCCAGTCGCCATGGGCGGGCTGCAGGCCGTCGGCGAGCAGCCGCATGACGAAGGCGAAGGCCGCCAGCTTGGGCGCCGAGCCGATGAACAGGGTGACCGCAGACGGGGCGCCGTGGTAGATGTCGGGCACCCACATGTGGAAAGGGGCGGCCCCGAGCTTGAAGCCGAGGCCGGCGACCAGGAAGACGAGTCCGAAGGCCAGCACCACCTTGTTCTCCACCCCGGCATCGAGCACCTCGGCCATCATGGCCAGTTCCAGGGTACCGGTGAGGCCGTAGAGCATGGACATGCCGTAGAGCAGCAGACCCGAGGCGAGCGCACCCAGCACGAAATACTTCATCGCCGCTTCCACCGCCTGGGCGGAATCGCGCTGCAGGGCGACCATGGCGTAGAGCGACAGCGAGAGCAGCTCGAGCCCCAGATAGAGGGTGAGGAGGTGGCTGGCTGAGATCATCACCATCATGCCCAGCACGGCGAACAGCAGCAGGGCGAAATACTCCCCGCGCATGAGCTGGCGCTCGGCCAGGTATTGGCGGGAATAGATCGCGGCGGCGATACCAGACAGGTAGGTCATCAGTTTGAGCAGATCGGCCATGGCGTCGTCGACGAACATGCCGCTGAAGGCGTAGGCGATCTCGCCGCCGCCGGTGAAGGCGGTCAGGCCGGCTGCCGCCAGCAGGGTGAGCAGGGTCAGCACATAACCGGCGACGCGGGGTTCGCCGGCCTCCCCAGTCCCGGCGGGGACGCGGGCGCGCGGGTCATACGCCTCGACCATGAGCACCACGCAGGCCATCACGAGCACCAGGATTTCCGGCACGGCAGGCAATAGGTCGGGCAGGGGGGGGGTCATCGCTAGGCTCATGTCTCGGGGGAGTGGCTCAATACACCAGCTTGCTGTGGGCGACGTGGTCGAGCAGGTTGTTGACGGAGGCGTGCATCACCTCGGTGAGCGGCAGCGGATAAAGCCCCAGGGCGAGGACACAAACCGCCAGCATTGCCAGCACCAGGAATTCACGTCCGTCGATGTCCTTGAGTGCTGCCACCTGCGGATTGGCTACCGGCCCGAAGATGACCCGTTTGTACATCCACAGCGTGTAAGCGGCGCCGAAGATCAGGGTGAGCCCGGCGGCGAGCGCCCACCAGAAGCTCACCTGGACGGTGCCCAGGATGACCATGAACTCGCCGACGAAGCCGCTGGTGCCAGGGAGTCCCGCGTTGGCCATGGCGAAGAGCATGAAAAAGGCGGCGAACTTGGGCATGGCGTTCACCACGCCGCCGTAATCGCCGATCTGGCGCGAGTGCATGCGGTCGTACATCACCCCGACGCAGAGGAACAGCGCGCCTGAGACGAAGCCGTGCGAGATCATCTGGATCAGACCGCCCTCGATCCCCAGCGGGTTGAAGACGAAGAAGCCCAGCGTGACGAAACCCATGTGGGCGATGGAGGAATAGGCGATCAGCTTCTTCATGTCCGCCTGCACCAGCGCCACCAGACCGATGTACACGATGGCCACCAGGGACAGCGCCACCATCAGCCAGGCCAGTTCATGGGCGGCGTCCGGCACGATGGGCAGGATGAAGCGCAGGAAGCCGTAGGCGCCGACCTTCAGCGTGATGGCGGCCAGCACCACCGAGCCGCCGGTGGGCGCCTCGACGTGGGCGTCCGGCAGCCAGGTGTGTACCGGCCACATCGGCACCTTCACTGCGAAGGCGAAAAAGAAAGCGACGAAGAGCAGGAGCTGAGCGGCCATGGTCAGCGGCAGCTTGTGCCAGCCGAGGATCTCGAAACTGCCGCCGGCCTGGAAGAAGAGGTAGAGCACCGCCACCAGCATCAGCAAGGAGCCCAGCAGGGTGTAGAGGAAGAACTTGATGGCCGCATAGACCCGGTTCGGCCCGCCCCACATGCCGATGATGAGATAGAGCGGGATCAGCATCGCCTCGAAGAAGACGTAGAACAGGATGCCGTCGAGGGCGGCGAACACGCCGTTGAGCAGTCCCGACTGGATGAGGAAGGCGGCCATGTATTGCGCCACCTTGTGCTGGACGACCACCCAGCCGGCCAGCACCACCAGCACGGTGGTGAAGCTGTTGAGCAGGACGAAGGGCATGGAGATGCCATCCACGCCCAGGTGGTAGTGGATGTTGAAGGCCGGTATCCAGCGCGTGCGCTCGACGAACTGCATCTGGTGGCTGGCGGCGTCGAAACCGGTCCACAGCGGGATGGCCACCAGGAAACCGAGCACCGCACCGATCAGCGCCAGGCTGCGAGTGCCGTCGGCCCTGCCGTCGTCGTTGCCCAAGGCGAGCACCAGCAGGCCGGCGACGATGGGCACCCAGATGGTGAGGCTTAAGATACCGATTCCTTCGAGCATCGAGTTTTCCTGAGCGTTCTGTTCTTATCGAGTGACCGAACTCAATCCACGAACCAGGTCACCAGCAGCGCCACGCCGATGATCATGGCGAAGGCGTAGTGGTAGATGTAGCCGGATTGCAGGTGACGCACCACGGCCGCCACCTTGCCCACCACGCGGGCGGAGCCGTTCACCACCACGCCGTCGATGGCGAAGACGTCGCCCCAGCGCCAAAGCCGGCCGCCGATGAGACGCGCCCCGCCGGCGAAGAACCAGTCGTTGAAGTCGTCGAAGCCGTATTTGCGCTCCAGAATCGTGTACAGGATGCCCGCCTTCCTGCGGATCGCCTCCGGCAGGTCGCGGCGCACCATGTAGAGGTAATAAGCGGTCGCCACACCGGCCACGGCCAGCCAGAAGGGCAAGGTCATGAGCCCGTGCAGGAACATGGCGCCGGCGCCGTGGAAGTGCTCCGCCAGGCTCTGCATGGCGGGGTGTGCGGCGTGATCGACGAAGATCGAAGCGCCGAAGAAGTCGCCGAACAACATCGGCTCGATGTAGGCCCAGCCGGCATATACCGAGGGGATGGCCAGCAGGACGAGCGGCACGGTGACCACCCAGGGCGATTCGCGCGGCGCGCTGTGGCCGCCGTGGTGGTGGCCATGGTGGGTGTCGTCGTCCTTGCCGCCCTCCTGATCGTGGCCGACATGGGCATTGCGGAAGCGCTCCGGCCCATGGAAGACCAGGAAATACATACGGAAGGAATAGAAGGCGGTGACGAAGACGCCCGCGGTCACGGCAAAGGCGGCGAAACCCGAACCTGGCAGGTCCGAGGCATGGGTCGCCAGGATGATGGAGTCCTTGGAGAAGAAACCCGACAGGCCCGGCGTGCCGATGAGTGCCAGGGAACCTATCAGGAGGGTGAGCCAGGTAATGGGCATGTACCTGCGCAAGCCGCCCATGTTGCGGATGTCCTGGTCGTGGTGCATGCCGATGATCACCGAGCCCGCGGCCAGGAACAGCAGTGCCTTGAAGAAGGCGTGCGTCATCAGGTGGAAGATCGCCACCGAGTAGGCGGAAGCGCCGAGCGCCACCGTCATGTAGCCGAGCTGCGACAGCGTCGAATAGGCGACCACGCGCTTGATGTCGTTCTGCACGATGCCGAGCAAGCCCATGAACAGCGCGGTGATGGCGCCGATCACGATCACGAAGCTCAGCGCCGCCGGCGACAGCTCGAACAGCGGCGACATCCGCGCCACCATGAAAATGCCGGCGGTGACCATCGTCGCGGCGTGGATCAGCGCCGAGATCGGGGTCGGGCCTTCCATCGAGTCCGGCAGCCACACGTGCAGCGGGAACTGCGCGCTCTTGCCCATCGCGCCGATGAACAGGCAAACGCAGATCACGGTGATCAGCAGCCAGCCCGTGCCGGGCAGCGTGGTGCCGTCCGCCGCGACTCCCGGCGCCGCCTTGAACACCGCCGCGTAGTCGAGCGTGCCGAAGTAGGCGAAGACGAGCCCGATGCCGAGCACGAAGCCGAAGTCGCCGACCCGGTTGACGAGGAACGCCTTGAGATTGGCGTAGATGGCCGTCGGCCGCTTCCACCAGAAGCCGATCAGCAGGTACGACACCAGCCCGACCGCCTCCCAGCCGAAGAACAGCTGCAGGAAGTTGTTGCTCATCACCAGCATGAGCATGCTGAAGGTGAAGAGCGAGATGTAGGCGAAAAAGCGCTGGTAGCCGGGGTCGTCGGCCATGTAGCCGATGGTGTAGACGTGCACCATCAGCGACACGAAGGTGACGACGAGCATCATCGTCGCGGTCAGCGAGTCGATCAGGAAGCCGACCTCCAGCTTCAGGTCGCCGACCGTCGCCCAGGTGTAGACGGTGCCGTTGAAAGTGTTGCCGCTCATGACGTCGACAAACACCACCAGCGACGCGACCGTCGAGACCAGCACGCCGAGGATGGTCACCGTGTGGCTGCCCGAGCGGCCGACCACGCGGCCGAGAAGGCCGGCGATGATGGCCCCCACCAGCGGCGCCAGCGGCACGAGCAGGTATAGCTTCTGCATGGCGGTCACGGCAGCGCCCGCCCGGCCGCCCGAAGGGCGCTGAGCCCCGCGGGGGGCGAGACTAGACAGGAGTCAGCGCCTTCGCGCCGGCGATAGCCTGCCGAACCGGCCGGGCCTGCATGCCCGGCTGTCGAACAGCGAACGAAATGAGCGTGGGAGCCCAAACCTTCCCGCCCGGCCGCCCGAAGGGCGCCGAGCCCCTCGGGAGGCGAGGCTGGACAGGAGCCGGCACCATCGCGCCGGCGATTGCCTGCCGAGCCGGCCGGGCCTGCAAGCCCGGCCATGGAACAGCGAACGAAGCGTGCGTGGCGGGCCATCGCTATCCCTTCAGCCGGTCGAGCTCGTCGACGTTGATCGTCTCGAGGTTGCGGAACA
>CALHRD010000010.1 GCA_938038385.1 uncultured Burkholderiales bacterium | reverse complement strand
ATCAGGTTGAGCTGCCCGTGACGCACGCCGCGCTCGGCCGACAGGCGGTCGGCGAAGCGCCGCACCTCCTCGGTCGCCCCGCGCAGGATGACCGCCTCCAGGCAGTGGTCGTGGTCCAGGTGCACGTGCATGGTCGACACCACCAGGTCGTGGGCGTGGTGCTGATGATCGGTGAGCCGCTCGGCCAGCTGTCGTTCGTGGTGGTTGTAGACATAGGACAGGCTGGCCACGCAATACGGCGCCTCCTGTCGGGCCAGGCGGGTGTGTTCCAGTTCCTGGCGCAGCATGTCCCTGATCGCCTCGGAGCGGTTGGTATAACCGCGACTGCGGATGAGCTGGTCGAAGGCCAGGGCCAGGTCTTCATCCAGAGAGATGGTGAAACGTTCCATGTCGATCTCCGGTCGGGGCTGCAGTCTGTGCGGGCGGGTCTTGCACTCCCACGGCCTGGGCAGGAAAAAGGGGGCAACCGTCCCCGTTCGACGGTTCAGCGTTCGTCGGCCTGGGCGCACCATCCGTCACGCAGGGCGACCAGACCCTCAAGTTCTTACCGGACCGGCCGTTAAAGGTCATGCAACGCATTGGATGACGGGTTTGGCGTCATCCGCGTCAGTGTCTCCTCCTTCAGCGCCGGGCTCACGCCCGGTTTTTTTTGCCACTGTCCTGGCTCGCGCCGGCCGCTACGATTCAGGCCGGCGGTGCCTTGGGCGGTCGCTTGTGGAATTTCTTGAACGGTTTCTTGCCCTGCCCGCCGCCGGAGGGCTTTGCCTGGGCCGAGGCGGGCTGGGGCTTGCGCTGGTTACCCGGCATGGGGGCGTTTTCCCTGTTTCCCGGGGCGAGGGTGATCTCCAGTTCGATGATCTCGTCCCATTGGGCCTCGGTGCGCTGGCTGTCGGGTATGGCCAGCAGGGTCTTCAGGCGCTGGCGCGGGTTGCTGGGTTGCTGTGTGTTCATGGCGGAATATTATCCCACCATCGCCGGATGGCCCAAGGCCGGAGAAGCTACCCGAATGGGGGTGGCCGGCGACGAGATCGACAAATCCGGGGGTATCCTGTCCGGAAGCGGATGCTATTCAGCGGCCATCGCCTTGGCGTTCGGCCGCCGCCGTCCCGGCCGGAAGTGCCGCATCGCCACGGCCAGACCGGAAAGGGCGCCAGGGTCGCCGGCGTAGCGGGCGCGCTCGTACAGCGCGCTGATCTGCCCCACCGCCTGCGCCAGGTCCGGCCGTGCGGCGGCGACCCGTCGGGCGAAGGCCTGTGCCCCCTCCGTGGACTCGCGCTGCATGCCCAGCCGCGCCAGGCGGGCGGTGAAGCGTGCATAGAGTTGGGCCGCCTCGTCGCGCTCCTGCCGCGTGCTGCCCCGCCAGGCGATCCAGGCCATGAGTGCCAGTCCCGCAAGCAGGGTGGCGACGGTGATCTGCCAGGCGCGGCCGGCCAGGTGTGGGCTCAGCTCCGTCAGCAGGCGCAGCTGCCGGTCCAGATTGTAGCCCAGTACCCACTGGTTCCAACCGTTGTTGAGCGCCTCCCAGGCGTGCCGGACCTCCCGGAACCACGGCCGGTGCAGTCCGGCCAGGGCGGCGGGCACCTCGATCGCCGGCAGGGCGGCGGTGAGCCCCCGTTGCACGCGCGTCGGCGCGACGCTGGCGGTGGGGTCGGCTTGTACCCAGCCCGCATCCGGCAGCCAGACCTCGCCCCAGGCGTGGGCATCGGACTGACGCACCACGACGTGACCGTCCACGGGGTTGACCTCGCCGCCGAGATAGCCGGTGACCACCCTGGCCGGCACACCCGCCGCGCGCATCAGGAAGACGAAGGCGCTGGCATAGTGCTCGCAGAAACCCCGTCGCGTGGTGAACAGGAATTCGTCCACGCTGTGCACGCCCAGAGGCGGCGGTTCCAGGGTGTAGGCAAAGTCATGCCGAAACAGATCCAGCCCCCGTTGCAGCAGCCTGCGCGGGTTGGTGTCGGCGTGCCGCCAGTCCTCCGCCAGGGCGCGGGCGCGCGGGTTGTAGCCAGCCGGCAGTTCCAGGGCCTCGCGCAGTTCCTGCTCGGTCGCACCCAGCCGGTAGCGGGGGTGGCTCGCGAGCTCGAAGCGTCGGCGCTGAGTCAGCGGTCGCGGGCTCGTGAGCTGCATGCCGGACAGCAGCCGAGTCCCGGGCGGCAGGGTCGCGGGTAGCCCCAGGCTGAACAGCCATACGCGGTCGTGCGGCTCCACGGTCAGGGTGTAGGTGAGCGGGCTGCCCAGGCCCTCGACCGACGCCCGCAGCTCGCCCTGGTCGGCCATCGTCCGCCAGGTGCGTCCGTCGAAACGACTCAGGATGGGGCCGCGCCAGTAGAGCGTTGCGCTGTCCGGGGTTGGGCCGGTGAAACTGGCGCGGAAGGCGATTTCGCCGGACAGGATCAGCCGGCTGATGTCTCCTGGCTGCATGCTGTCGGACAGTCCGGTGCGGGCCACCTGCTCACCGCTCGGAAGTAGCCAGATCGGGGCCTGCAGGCGGGGAAAGAACAGGAACAGGGCCAGAGCCAGGGGGGCACCGGTGAGCAGGAGCCGGCCGGCGGTCAGTAGCTGCACCCTGACGTCGGTGCGGGCCAGCGGCTGCAGCTGCGCCAGTCCTGCGGTGATCAGCCAGGCCACCGCCAGCAGATAGACGGCCATGGGCAAGGACTGGTCGTAGAGGAATACGCTCAGGGCGACGAAATAGGCCAGCAGCAGGGCGAAGCGCTGGTGCCGCGCGCTGTCGGACTCGAGCAGCTTGACGAACAGCAGCAGGATGAGCAGCGGCACGCCACCGTTGCGGCCGATGAACAGACCGAACTGGGCGATCACCATCGCAACCGCCGCGAGGGCCAGGCCGACCCGCACCCAGGTGCCCGGCATCGCGCGGCCGGTCAGGGCCAGGCCGAGACGCCACACCCAGAGCAGGCCGCAGGCGAGGCACAGCCAGAGGGGTTGATGGGCCGCATGCGGCAAACCGGCAAGCAGGGGGGGCAGCAGCCAGAACAGGGACGCGGGATCGGTTTTCGTCAGCCGCCGCGAAACGAGCGCGCGCACCGGGTTCATGCAGCGTCCGTGCGCATGAGGGCCAGGGCGTTCAGGCAGCGGTTGCGGTGCGCCAGGCCCACGCCGGGTGGCAGGCTCTGGCCGGGCAGGCGCAGCCCGTAGGGTCGGCCGCCGCGATCCGCCTCCAGCACCCAGCGCGCGAGTTGCGACAGGCGGGCCTCGGGCGCGAGGGCACCCGGGTCATCCCAGTCGAGCCACAACGCTTCCGCGAGCGGAGTCACGAAACCCTTGGCCAGCGGCTCCTCATGCCTGGCCAGGGATTTCCAGGCGATGCGGGCGGGGTTTTCGCCGCGCTCGTAGGCACGCAGGCCGTCGAAGTCCTCCGCCCCGCGCCGGGTGGCGCTGCCTGTGCCGGACTCGTGACCGGCCAGCGTGGGCAGGGGATAGGGACCGACCGGCCGGGGCCAGACCATGCCCGCGCTGTCCGGTTGCAGCAGGGCCCAGGCGTGGAACAGACCGAGGGGATATTCGCTGTAGACCCGGACGAGCCCCAGCGGCTGGCGGCCGCGGCTGCGCGCCGGGGTCCGGACCAGGAGACGGGTGTCACCCGCGGCAGGTATCCCCGTGTAGGCCGGTTCGGCCCCGTCTATGGCCACCCCGATGGCCTGTCGCGCCCGTCCCTGGCGGTCCGCCAGACGGAAGACGTAGCTCAGGGCGTCGCCGGCGAAGGCCGGCTCGGCCTCCACCGACTGCAGGCTGACCCCCGTCAGGTTGCGCCAGGTTGCGAACAGGGTGGCGGTGAGCAAGCCCAGCAGCAGGAAGGTGAACAGATAGCCCATGGCCAGCGCATAGTTGACCGAGCCCAGCAGCATACCGCCCAGCAGGGCCATGAATGCGAGCCCCGCGCGCGAGGGCAGGATGTAGACGCGCCGCGCGGTCAGCTCGACAGGCAGCACGTCCGCGTCGCGCAGCCCGAACAGCCGCCGTGTTAAACGGTTACGGACAGGGAGCAGGACGGTCTGCATTTCGGGAACGAGGGATGGGGGATGGGGGATGGGGGATGGGGGATCACTCAAATGCTTTTCACTCATCACCCATCCCCCATCCCCCATCCCCCTCAAGGGATCGCCACCGCCGCGAGCACCGAGCGCGCCGCCGCGTCACCGCCGGTCAGCCCTTCCGCGTCCTGCAGGCGGTGCCCGGCGACGCTGGGGAAGATGGCCTGCACGTCCTCGGGGATGACGTAATCCCGGTCGTGCAGCCAGGCCCAGGCGCGCGCCGCGCGCGCCACGCCCAGGCCGGCACGTGGCGAGAGGCCGTGCAGGAAGCGGCCGCAGGCGCGGGTGTGGCCGAGGAGCGCCTGCAGGTAATCGAGCAGGGCCGGAGCCAGGTGCACCTGTTCCACTGCGGACTGGGCCGCCATCAGGTCGGCCGGGGCCAGCACCGGCGCCAGGGCTTGCGCGCGGCGGTTTTTCCCGGCGAGCAGAGACCGCTCGGCAGCGGGGTCGGGGTAACCCAGGGACAGGCGCATGAGGAAGCGGTCCAGTTGCGACTCCGGCAGGGGGTAGACTCCCGCCTGGGTGTAGGGATTCTGCGTGGCCAGGACGAAGAAGGGCTCCGGCAGACGCCGCGTCACCCCCTCCAGGGTGACCTGCCCCTCCTCCATGGCCTCCAGAAGGGCACTCTGGGCCTTGGGCGTGGCGCGGTTGATCTCGTCGGCCAGCACCACCTGGGCGAAGATGGGGCCGGCGTGGAAGCGGAAGCCGCCGCTGTCCTTCTCGTACACGGAAAAGCCCAGGATGTCGCCCGGCAACAGGTCGCTGGTGAACTGGATGCGGGTGAACTCCAGGCCCAGGGCATGGGCCAGGGCGTGCGCCAGGGTGGTCTTGCCCACGCCGGGCAGATCCTCGATCAGCAGGTGGCCGCGCGCCAGCAGGCAGGTCAGGGCGAGCCGGATCTGCCGCGGCTTGCCCAGCACGACCGATTCGACCTGGGTCAGCACCCGGTCGAAGGGTGGGCGAAGCGGTTCGCCTGGCGCGGGTCCCGGCGTCATACCCCCCTCTCGCGGCGCATCAGGCTCAGTCCTCCTGCCGCAGCAGCGGGAAGAGGATCACGTCGCGGATGCTGGCCGCGTCGGTGAGCAGCATCACCAGGCGGTCGATGCCGATACCGCAGCCGCCCGTCGGCGGCAGCCCGTACTCCAGGGCGCGGATGTAGTCGGCGTCGTAATACATCGCCTCCTCGTCGCCCGCCTCCTTGGCACGCACCTGGGCCATGAAGCGCTCGGCCTGGTCCTCCGGGTCGTTCAACTCGGAAAAACCGTTGGCGATCTCGCGCCCGGCGATGTAGAGCTCGAAACGCTCGGTAATGGCGGGGTTGCTGTCGCTGGCGCGCGCCAGCGGCGACACCTCGGTCGGGTAGTTCATGATGAAGGTGGGTTGGATGAGCTGGTGCTCGGTGGTCTCCTCGAACAGCGTGAGCTGTAGCCCCCCGACGCCGTCGCTTGCGCGGTAGGCGATGCCGCGGCGCCGCATCTCGGCGCGCAGGAAGTCCGCATCGTCGAGCGGGGCGTCCTCCAGGTCCTGATTGTAGAGCCGGGTGGCCTCCAGGGCGGTCATGCGGGCGAAGGGCTGGGCCAGGTTGATGACCTGACCCTGGTAGGTGAGGGCGGTGTGGCCCAGAACCTCGTGGCTGACGAAGCGCAGCATCTCCTCGACGAAGTCCATCAGGTAGGTGTAGTCCCGGTAGGCCTCGTAGAACTCCATCATGGTGAACTCGGGGTTGTGCCGGGTGGAGATGCCCTCGTTGCGGAAGTTGCGGTTGATCTCGAACACCTTCTCCAGCCCGCCCACCACCAGGCGCTTGAGATAGAGCTCGGGCGCGATGCGCAGGTACAGCGGCATGTCGAGCGCGTTGTGATAGGTGACGAAGGGTTTGGCCGAGGCGCCGCCGGGGATGGGCTGCATCATCGGCGTCTCCACCTCCAGGTAGCCCTTGCCGGTCATGAACTCGCGCAGGGTCTGCACGATTTTCGACCGGCGGATGAAGGTCTGGCGCGTGACCTCGTTGGTAATCAGGTCCAGGTAGCGCTGGCGGTATTTCTGCTCGGTGTCCGTGAGGCCATGGAACTTCTCCGGCAGGGGTCGCAGCGACTTGGTCAGCAGTCGGATGCCGGTCGCGTGCAGGGTGAGTTCGCCCGTCTTGGTCTTGAACAGGGTGCCCCAGACGCCGAGAATGTCGCCCAGGTCCCAGCGCTTGAACGCCTCGTGCGCCTCGGCGCCGACGGCGTCGTTGGAGACGTAGACCTGCAGCCGCCCGCTCATGTCCTGCAGGGTGGCGAAACTCGCTTTGCCCATCACCCTTTTCAGCATCATGCGCCCGGCGATTTGCACCGGGATGGCGGTGGCCTCCAGTTCTTCCTTGCCCTTGTGGCCGTGCGCGGCATGCAGGTCGCCGGCCAGGTCGCGGCGCTCGAAGTCGTTCGGGAAGGCAGGGCCCGGCTGGCGCAGCTCCGCGAGCTTGGCGCGGCGCTCGGCGATGATCTGGTTGTCGTCGAGGGGGAGGGTGGGGGTCGGGTCGGACATGAGAGCTGGCTCAGAAAAAGGTGTGTGTGTGGAGGCCCAGGGCACGGGCGGCCTCGGCCTGGTTCCGGTCGGCGGTGGCGAAGTCACGCGCACCGTAGTGGCGGGCGTGTGCGAGGTGCAGGGCATGGAACGTGCGCAGGGCGATCTCCGGCAGCAGGTCGACGAGTTGGCGTGCCTCCTGGTAAATGGCGGCAGATTCTGGCTGGATCAGCCAGTTGCTGGCATGGAGATCACGGTCGAACTCGGACAGGGCGCTTCGCTCCAGGGGCGGGTCGATCTGCCCCGCGCGACGGCGTCGTGCGAGCAGGCAACGGAACTCCACCAGGGTCAGGCCGCAGGTGGCCACCGGCCCCACGGCCTCGGCCCAGGCGAGCACGTCCAGGGAGCGTGCCTCGCGGATATAGCACTTGGCCAGGGCGCTGGTGTCGATATAGGCACTCATGGGGCCGCCCTCCGGTCGCTGCGCGACCACCTCCCCGAGGGAGGAGGAGCGCCCCCTTCGGACGGCCGGGCGGGGGCGCTCAACCCCGCTCCTCGCGCTCTGCGGCCAGGAGCGCCTCGCTTGGCACGGTCTGCAGTGTCTGTCCTTCGAGAAAGGCCTTGAGGGCGCTCAACCTGCGCTTCGGTGTCACGGGCAGGATGCGGGCCACCGGCTGGCCGCGTCGCACGACCAGGATCTCGTCGGCGTCGGCGAACATCTGCTCCGGGTGGGACAAACCCTCGCGGGCCTCGCGGATGGTCAGTTCCTTCATCTGAACTTGGGATGAGGTTATGTGACACAATTATAGCCGTGTGCCACATGCCGGGGCCAGGATTCCAACACCGTATGCCAGAAAGGGGAGGGGGGTGAGCGCGGCCGATTCCATCGCCGTACAGGCATGCTCGCTGCTCGACCGCGTATTCGGCTATCGCGCCTTCCGCGGCCAGCAGGCGGAGATCGTCGCACACGTCGCGGCCGGCGGCGACGCCCTGGTACTCATGCCCACCGGTGGCGGCAAGTCGGTCTGCTATCAGATCCCCGCCTTGCTGCGGCCGGGCACCGGCATTGTGATCTCGCCGCTCATCGCCCTGATGCACGACCAGGTGGTGGCCCTCCGTGAGCTGGGCATCGCCGCAGCCTATCTCAATTCCAGCCTGGGCGCCGACGAGGCGCGTCAGGTGGAACGCGCCTTCCTCGCCGGCAGGCTGAAGCTGCTCTACGTGGCGCCAGAGCGCCTGCTCACCCCCCGCTTCCTCGATCTGCTCGGCCGGGCCCAGCCCGCCCTGTTCGCCATCGACGAGGCACACTGCGTCTCGCAATGGGGTCACGACTTCCGCCCGGAATACCTCGGGCTCGACGTCCTGCACGAGCGTTTCCCCACGGTGCCGCGCATCGCGCTCACCGCCACCGCCGACGCGCTCACCCGGCAGGAGATCATCGACCGGCTCGACCTGCGCACAGCCCGTGTCTTTGCCACCAGCTTCGACCGCCCCAACATCCGCTACGGCATCGTCGAGAAGACCGACGGCCGGCGTCAGCTGCGCGCCTTCCTGACCGGGCATGCCGGCGAGGCGGGCATCGTCTACTGCGGCACCCGGCGCAAGGTGGAAGAGGTGGCGGCCGCGCTCGCGGCCGAGGGCATGCGCGCACTACCCTACCATGCCGGGCTGGCTGCCGAGACCCGGCGCCGGCACCAGGACCGCTTCCTGCGCGAGGAGGGCATCATCATGGTTGCCACCATCGCCTTCGGCATGGGCATCGACAAGCCGGACGTGCGCTTCGTCGCCCACCTCGACCTGCCGCGCTCGGTCGAGGGCTACTACCAGGAGACCGGGCGCGCCGGGCGCGACGGGCAACCGGCCGAGGCCTGGATGGCCTGGGGCCTGCAGGACGTGGCCACGCAGCGCCGCTTCATCGCCGAATCGGAAATGGCCGAGGCGCAGAAGCGCATCGCCCAGGCCAAGCTCGACGCCCTGCTCGGCCTGGTTGAGACCGCCGGCTGCCGGCGCCAGGCACTACTCGCCTACTTCGGCGAGGCAAGCGCACCCTGCGGCAACTGCGACAACTGCCTCGATCCCCCCACCCTGTGGGATGCCACCGAGGCCGCGCGCAAGGCGTTATCCGCCGTCTACCGCACCGGCCAGCGCTTCGGCGCCGGGCACGTGATCGACGTGCTGCTCGGCAAGGCCACCGACAAGGTCAGCCAGTGGGGGCATGAGCGGCTCACCGTCTTCGGCATCGGCGGCGAGCTGGACGCACGGCGCTGGCGCGGCGTCATCCGCCAGCTCACGGTGCGCGGCCTGCTTACCGTGGATCATGGCGAGCATGGCGCCTTGCGGCTCACCGAGGCCGCCCGCCCGCTACTCAGGGGCGAGGAAAGGCTCATGATCCGCGCACCCGCCACGCGACAGAAAAACAAGACCAGGCGCGCGCAACCCACCACCGGCGCGGACCACGATCTGTTCGAGCGGCTGCGCGTATGGCGCCGTCGTCTGGCCGGCGAGAAGGGCGTGCCGGCCTATGTCATCCTGCACGACACGACGCTCAGGGAGATCGCCGACCGCCGTCCTGCGAGCCTGGACGAACTCGAGCGGGTTCCCGGCATCGGCGCGCGCAAACTCGAGGCCTACGGGCAAGCCATTCTGAAGGTGGTGGCGGAGGGAAATGGCGGCGCCGACGGCGCCTGAACCGGGACGGCCGGGACGCAGTCCGGGGCGTCCTGTGTGCAGCCGGTCTGCACGCATCCGCGTGCAAGGCGCGGCTGCCCCGGCTCGGCCGTCGTGACCCGTTCCCCGACCGTGGCCGGCTGCGGCCCTGGTTCAGAGCCTTGGACGCGAAAGGACCATCGTCCCCATGACAATGATCCTATGGAAGGTGTCCGCAAACGGGTTTATCTTCGATGCCTTCGAATCGAAAGGGGCACCCCATGGTCCGCAACATCCTCCTTCCCATGCTGCTGTGGCTGCTGACCCTCGCCGGTGCGGCGCATGCAGACCGTTCCTTCCTGGTGGACGCCGACTGGTTGGCGGCCGAGATGCAGAACAACCCCAAGCTCAGGGTCCTGGAGGTGCGATACCACC
>CALHRD010000009.1 GCA_938038385.1 uncultured Burkholderiales bacterium | reverse complement strand
TGGGTTTTCCGCCGGAAGATATTATCTTTGACCCGAATATTTTTGCGATTGCCACCGGCATTGAAGATCACAATAACTACGGCCTCGATTTCATCGAGGCAACACACGATATAAAAAGTACCCTGCCACATGCACTGGTCTCCGGTGGTGTATCCAACGTGTCGTTCTCGTTCCGCGGCAATAACCCGGTACGTGAAGCCATCCATGCCGTCTTTCTGTATCACGCCATCAAGAATGGTATGGACATGGGCATTGTCAACGCAGGGCAGCTGGCCATCTACGAGGAAATCCCGCAGGCATTACGCGAGCGGGTGGAAGACGTGGTACTCAATCGCCGTGAAGATGCCACCGAACGGTTACTGGAGATTGCCGCTGAGTATGCAGGCGACGGCAAGGCCGCGGAAATTAAAGAAGATCCGGCATGGCGCCAGTGGGACGTCAACAAGCGGCTGGAACACGCCCTCGTCAAGGGCATTGCAGATTTTATTGAAGAGGATACCGAGGCAGCACGGCAGGCCGCAGAAACCCCCCTGCGTGTGATCGAGGGCCCGCTGATGGACGGCATGAACGTGGTGGGCGACCTGTTCGGCGCCGGCAAGATGTTCCTGCCCCAGGTGGTGAAGTCGGCGCGGGTGATGAAACAGGCGGTGGCCTATCTGGTGCCCTACATCGAGGCGGAGAAGGCGCGCGATCTCGCGGCCGGCGGCAGCGTCCAGGCCAAGGGAAAAATCGTGCTGGCCACGGTCAAGGGCGACGTGCACGACATCGGCAAGAACATCGTCGGCGTGGTCCTGGGCTGCAACAACTACGAGATCGTCGACCTGGGCGTGATGGTGCCGGCGCAGAAGATCCTCGACACGGCGCGCGAGGTGAATGCCGACATCATCGGCCTGTCCGGGCTCATCACCCCGTCGCTGGAGGAGATGGCGCACATCGCCAGGGAGATGCAGCGTCAGGGCTACACCCAGCCCCTGCTCATCGGCGGCGCCACCACCAGCCTGGCCCACACCTCGGTGAAGATCGACCCCAATTACGCCGGACCTGTGATCTACGTGAAGGACGCCTCGCGCGCGGTGGGCGTGTGTTCCAGCCTGCTCTCGGCCGAGAGCCGCGACGCCTATGTCGCCAAGGTGAAGGCCGACTATGCCGCCACGCGCGAGCGGCACCTGGCGCAGAAGAGCGAAGGCAAACGGGTGAGCCTGGCCGAGGCGCGCGCCAACAAGTTCCACACCGACTGGGCGGCCTACACCCCGCCTGTGCCGCACGCCCTGGGCATCCAGGTGATGCGCGACGACGACCTGGCCGAGATCGCCCGCTACATCGACTGGACGCCCTTCTTCCAGGCCTGGGAACTGCACGGCCGCTATCCCAAAATCCTGGACGACGCGGTGGTGGGCGAGGAGGCCCGCAAGCTCTTCGCCGACGCCCGGTCCATGCTCGAGCGCATCATCGCCGAGAAGTGGGTGGAGGCGCGCGCGGTGGTGGGGTTGTTCCCCGCCAACACGGTGGGGGAGGACGACATCGAGATCTATGCCGACGAGGCGCGCGAGCAGGTGCTGATGACCTGGCACAACCTGCGCCAGCAAATGGCCAAACCCGAGGGCCAGCCCAACTGGTGCCTGGCCGACTTCGTCGCGCCGAAGGCGACGGGGGTGAAGGACTACATCGGCGCCTTCGTGGTCACCGCGGGCATCGGCGAGGCCGAGCGGGTCAGGGCCTTCGAGGCCGCCCACGACGACTACTCGGCCATCCTCATGAAAGCGCTGTGCGACCGCCTGGCCGAGGCCTACGCCGAACGCCTGCACGAGCGGGTGCGCAAGGCGCTGTGGGGTTACGCGGCCGACGAGCGACTCACGAATGAACAGCTCATCGACGAACAATACCGCGGCATCCGCCCCGCACCCGGCTACCCGGCCTGCCCCGAGCACACCGAGAAGGGCCCGCTGTTCGCGCTGCTGCACGCGCAGGAGGCGATCGGCGTGCGGCTCACCGAAAGCTACGCCATGCTGCCCATGGCCTCGGTGTCGGGCTTCTATCTGAGCCACCCGAACGCCCGCTACTTCGCCGTGGCCAAGATCGACCGCGACCAGGTCGAGGACTACGCCCGGCGCAAGGGCTGGGACCTGGCCACGGCGGAACGCTGGCTGGCGCCGAACCTCGGCTATCAGCCCTGAGCGGTCCAACCCTGCAGCGGGCATCCATGTCCCTACCGGCGCCTTTCCAGTCCGCTGCCGCCCTCCGTGCCGCCTTCGCCGACGGGCTTGGACGCATGCTGGTGCATGGCGACGGCCTGGGCGGCTACATCCTGGTGCTGGCCAACGCCGCCCAGGACCCGGCCTTGTGGCAGCAGCTGGAGAGCCGGTTGGAGGAACGCCACTACCACCTGGCCGCCCTGATCACCTCCGCCCTGCGCCAGGGCCGCATCCTCGACCTGCCGGACGACGACCTGATGGTTTTTCTCAAGATCATGGCCATGGGCTTCGGATCGGCGGGTATCGTCGAATCGCGCCCGGCAGGTCCCTGGGAGGTGGCGTTCAACCCCCTGCGCGCCCTGCGTCCACCGCGTGCAAGCCACAGGCGTGCGGAAGGCATCGCGCTGACATTCAACCCCAACGGTTTCCACTTCAACCTGCCCAGTCTCGGCCAGGAGGTATTGTGGTCGGGGGAACTGCTGACCCGCCCCGCACGTCTGCTCTACAACAAGTTTCCCTTTGTCGAACTGCACGGACTGCTGGTGCCGGAACCTGAGCGGGAATGGCCGCAGCTGCTCACGCCCGAGCTGCATGGCTGGGCCTGGGAAGTGGCCGACGCGGTGGGCCGGGACCTGCCTGGCTTCGGCCTGGCCTACAACAGTTATGGGGCGCATGCCTCGGTGAACCATCTGCACTTTCAGACCTTCGTGCGCGCCCACCCCCTGCCGCTGACCAATCCGTGTTGGGCCCACAACGGCGGGGACACACCCTACCCTGCCCACTGCCTGAGCTTCGGCGACCCGATCGAGGCCTGGGCGGCGATCGATCGCCTGCATGTGGGGGCAGTGCCCTACAACCTGCTCTATATGCCGGGACGCATGTATGTGCTTGCCCGCCGGCCCCAGGGCAGTTACGCCCAGCCCGCCTGGAGCACGGGCCATGCCTGGTACGAGATGGCGGGCGGTGTGGTCACTTTCAGCCGGGACGCTTACGACCACCTGACGGCAGAAGCGATCGAGGCCGCACTGCGCCACGTCACCCTGCTCTAGGCCGTGACCAAACTGCTGCGCCGCACCCTGCACTATGCCGCCTATGCGGTTGCCGTGGTGGTGATCGTCGTGTCGTCGCTCGCCCTGGTCCTGCGGCTGGGGATCATGCCGGACATCGACCGCTATCGTCCCCAGGTGGCGCGCCTGATCGGCGAGGCCACCGGGGTGCCGGCAGAGATCGGGCGCCTGGAGGCCGGTTGGCATGGACTCAGCCCCCGACTGCGCATCGAGAACCTGCGCCTGGTGCCGCCCGGCGAGCTGCCGGTGCTCACCCTGCCCCGGTTGGAGGCCACCGTCTCCTGGGCGAGCGTCCTGCTGGCCGATCTGCGCCTGTCCGCGCTCGAGATCGACCAGCCCCACCTGGTCATCCACCGCGACAGGCAGCGGGTGATCCGGGTTGCCGGCATAGCGGTGAACACGCCGGGCAGCAACAGTCCCTTCCCGGACTGGCTGCTGCGACAGCGCATGACCGTGGTGCGCCAGGCCACCCTGGTCTGGCAGGACGATTTGCTGGAGGCCCCGCCGCTGACCCTGTCCGACCTCGATCTGGTGCTGCTCAACCGCCTTGGTCGGCATCGCTTGGGGCTTACGGCGCGGCCGCCGGATGCCGTCGCCCGTTGGCTCGACGTCCGCGCGGATTTCCGGGGTCGCAGCATCGAGCGGCTGGAGGACTTTTCCGGCCGGCTCTATGTGCACACTGAGGGGGCCGCCTCCGGCGCCCTGCGCACCTGGGCGCCCTGGGCCCAGGCCTCGGTGCGCAGCGGCGTGGGGGCACTGCGTTTCTGGCTGGATTTTTCGCGGCGACGGG
This sequence comes from uncultured Burkholderiales bacterium, assembly GCA_938038385.1. Classification (GTDB taxonomy): domain Bacteria; phylum Pseudomonadota; class Gammaproteobacteria; order Burkholderiales; family Thiobacillaceae; genus JANWZL01. Next base: position 29,568 of record CALHRD010000009.1, on the reverse strand, counting down.
TCGATGGCGTCGTCGGCGACGTGCGTCTGCACCGTGTCGGCATCGGCCCAACCGATGAGCTACCGGAGATCCGCTTCGACCGCATCGAAGGGCGTGTGGGCTGGCGGCGAACCGACCGTGGCCAGGACTATTTCGTCGAGCGCCTGAGCTTCGTCTCGCCCCTGGGCCGCAAGGCAGCGCCCGCAAGCGTGCGGGTGCAGGTGACCGACCGCGCCGACGGCAAGCTGGGTGAACTGCGGGTGGAGACCGAAGAGCTTCGCTTGGAGGCCCTCACCGCGCTCATCGGCGCCGTGCCCATCCCGCGTCAGGTGCACGATCTGATCGAGGCGCATGCGCCGCGTGGCTTCGTCGATCGCCTGCGTCTGAGCTGGACGGACAAGGACCATTATGCCCTGGAGGCGCGCTTGCGCGAGGTCGGCTTCCGCGCCGGCGGCGGCATACCCGGTATCACCGGGCTATCCGGCGAGATCAACGCCTCGAACCGGGGCGGGCGGGCGCGCATCGATGCGCGTGAGCTGGGTCTGGACGATGCCCAGGTCTTCCGCCATCCCCTGGCCTTCGATCGGGCCGAGGCCAAGCTTGTCTGGGAGGTGCGTTCCGATGGCGGCCTCGCTGTCGATCTGACCGACCTGCGCCTGGTCAATGCCGACCTGGACGCCAGCGCCGGCGGAAGTATCCTGCTGCGGCCGGGCGCCGCGCCGGAACTGGACCTTGGCGCCCGCCTGCGCCGCGGCGTCGGCAACGCCGTCTGGCGTTACCTGCCGCGCAGCGTGTCCGACGACGCCTATGAATGGATCCGGCGCGGCATCAAGGCGGGCAGCGCAGACGAGGCCCGCCTGATCCTGCGCGGCCCCCTCGACCGCTTCCCCTTCCATCAAGGCGGTGGCCAGTTCCGGGTGGACGTGAAGCTGCGCGACGCCCAGGTGGAGGTGGCGCCGGGCTGGCCGCGTTTCGTCGGCATCAACGGCTGGCTGGTCTTTCATGACACGGCCATGGAGATCCTGGTGGACGCTGCCCAGGTGGATGGGGTGCCCGGCATCCAGTTGTCCGGCATCAAGGGCCTCGTGCCGGACCTGCACTTCAGCGACGCGGAGATCCTGCACATCGAGGGCCGCGCCCGCGGCCCGACCGCAGCCTTTCTCGACTACATCCGGACGAGCCCGGTGTACGACTACACCGACCGCTTCACCGAGCACATGCGCGTTCAGGGGCGCGGCGAGCTGGCCCTGCACCTCGATCTGCCGCTACGCCACATCGATGGCAGCACCGTGACCGGTGTCTACCGGCTGGTCAACAACCACCTCGATCCGGGACGGGGAATGCCGGTCCTGGAACGCTTGAGCGGCGACCTGGGCTTCACACACCGGGAGATCAATGCCAAGGGGCTGAGCGCACAGCTGTTGGGCCAACCGGCCACCCTGGGAGTACGCAGCGGTGCGGGAGGGCGCGTCACCCTCAGCGTGGACGGCCGCATCGATCCCGGCGGTCTGGCGACCTGGGTACCCGAACCGCTGCTGCGCCGCCTGCAGGGAACCACCGGCTACCGGGCCGAGATTGCCCTGCGTCCGCAGCAGACCGACCTGCGCATCGAAAGCGACCTGAAAGGACTGGCCATCGATCTGCCGGCCCCCCTGGGCAAACCCCCCGAGCGACCGGAGCCCCTGCTCGTCACCCATGGCAGCACCGATGCCGGTCAGACCACGATCCTGGCCAGATACGGTCAGGTCCTCTCGGCGCGGGCATTACTGGGCAAATCGGGCGAACAGCCCAGCATCTCGGTGCTGATCGGTCATGGCGAAGCGCGTGTGCCGCGCGACCCCGGCCTCACCTTGGAGGCCGCCCAGGGTCGCCTCAACCTTGACCCCTGGCTGGCCCTCGCCGACGGGCAGGGCGGCGGCGGGCTGCGTATCAACGCCATCACCCTCACCGCCAGCGAGCTGATCCTGTTCGATCGCGTTTTCACCGGCACCCAGGTCAACGCGCGGCCAGCTGGCGATGGCTGGCAGCTGCAGATCTCCGGGCGCGAGCTGCAGGGGGACGTCGGCTGGCAACCGGGGGACAAACACCCGGCCCTGCAGGGCCGATTCCGGCGTCTGGCCATCCCGGCGCCTGCGTCAGGCGCCACGGCGGCACGACGCCCGGAGCGGAGCTGGCAGATCGAGGCCGACGTACGTGCGGACAGCTTCCTGGTTTCGGAGCGGGACCTGGGCGCGCTGCAGCTCAACGCCCGGCCCGATGCGCGCGGACTACGGCTGCAGACCCTGCGCCTCACGAACCCCGACGGCCGCCTGGAGGCGGACGGACTGCTGTCCGACCATGCCGGACGCGACTCCCGCATCAACCTGCGACTGGAGAGCGGCAACCTCAACGGACTGTTCACGCGCCTGGGCTATCCCGGCACCATCCGCCGTGGCGAGGGCAGCGCCACCGGGCGCGTGGGCTGGCAGGGAGGGCTGCAGGATTTCGCACTCGACAAGCTCAGCGGCGACCTGGACATCAACCTGAAGAAGGGGCAGTTCATCAAACTCGACCCCGGTGCCGGCCGGCTCCTGGGTGTGCTGAGCCTGCAGGCACTGCCCCGGCGCATCAGCCTCGACTTTCGCGATGTCTTCACCGAGGGGTTCGCCTTCGACGAGATCGTCAGCCCCGTGCATCTGGAACGGGGCATCGCCCACCTGGCCGACTTCAGCATGCGCGGCCCCGCCGCCAGCATCAGCATGAAGGGTCAGATCGACCTGGTGCGCGAGACACAGGCCCTGCGCGTCGCGGTGCAACCGCGTCTGGAGGACACCCTTGCGGCCGGCGCGATGCTGGTCAACCCGGCGGTCGGAATCGGTGCCCTGGTGGCCAGCCGGGTGCTCAAGGACCCGATCAGCAAGGCCGCCACCTTCGAATACATGGTCCGGGGGAGTTGGGCCGAACCGGAGGTGAGCCGCATCCCGCGTGGCCGGGCCGCGGACGATGGCCATGCCAATACCGACCCCTGACCGGGACGAAGCTGTCCACGTTATGGCGACAACCGGCGCATCCGCGCGACCGGCAGGCGCCGCTCGCCTTGCCCCGCCCTGCCCGGATTGTGTAAGTTTCGGCTAAGCTGTGCCACCGGCTCGGCAACACCTTCCGGGCAGCCTCTGTCGGGGCCTAGTCATTCTTGGGGCGGCCCAGCGAACGAATTGAGAGACCAGACAGGATCGCCGCAGTGAGCGCCAAACCAGTGAGCCCCAAATCCAGTTCCAGCTTCGCCAAGACCCGCAGCCGCAGCGCACCCAAACCCGCGCCGGAATCCATCGGCGTGGTGCGCATGGCAGCCATCCAGATGGCCTCCGGGCCGAACGTGGCCGCCAACCTGTCCGAGAGCGAGCGCCTCATCGCCATAGCCGCCGCGGCCGGCGCCAAACTGGTTGCCTTGCCCGAGTACTTCGCCATCATGGGCCTGAAGGACACCGACAAGGTGACGGTGCGGGAGCAGCCGGGCAAAGGGCCGATCCAGGCCTTCCTCGCCGCCCAGGCCAAGAAACACGGCATCTGGCTGGTGGGCGGCTCGGTCCCCCTGGACTGTGGCAACCCGAAGAAGGTCTACAACAGCTGCCTGGTCTACAACGAGCGCGGCAAGTTGGTCGCCCGCTACGACAAGATCCACCTCTTCGGCCTGTCCCTGGGCACCGAGCAGTTCCGCGAAGAGACCACCATCACGCCCGGCAACCGGGTGGTGGTGGTGGAGACCCCCTTCGGTCGCATGGGGCTGTCGATCTGCTACGACCTGCGCTTCCCCGAGCTCTACCGGGCCATGGGCGACGTGGATTTCATCCTGGTGCCCTCGGCCTTCACCGCCACCACCGGCAAGGCCCACTTCGAGACCCTGATCCGCGCGCGCGCCATTGAGAACCTGGCCTATGTCATCGCCCCCGCCCAGGGTGGCTACCACCTGTCCGGCCGCGAAACACATGGCGACACCATGATCGTCGACCCCTGGGGCAACGTGCTCGACCGCCTCCCGCGCGGTTCCGGCGTGGTGACGGCAGGCATCAACCGGACCTATCAGGAAGGCCTGCGCAAGAGCCTGCCGGCGCTCAAGCACCGCACCCTGAACTGCGATGGCGCGGTCGAGGTCGAAGTCATCAAGGCCGCGTAAGCCATCCCCCATCCCCCATCCCCCATCCCAACCATGTCCGATACCGCATCCCTCTTCGCCACCGCCCAGTCCACCCTGCTGACCCCGAACGACCTCGACACCGCACAGGTGGAATCCGTCTTCGGCCTGCTCAGCGCACACAGGCTGGACGACGCCGACCTCTACTTCCAGTACACCCGCTCCGAGGCCTGGAGTCTGGAGGAAGGGCAGGTCAAGTCGGGCAGCTTCAACATCGACCAGGGCGTGGGGGTGCGTGCGGTGGTGGGGGACAAGACCGCATTCGCCTATTCCGACGACATCACCCTGCCGGCCATCCGGCAGGCGGCGCTCGCCGCCCGCTCCATCGCCCTGAGCGGGGGCGAGGCACGCATCCACGCCCCCGTGCCGATCAGCGGTCGCAGCCTCTACGCCCCCATCGATCCGCTCGCCTCGCTGACCGAGGCCGACAAGGTGGCCCTGCTGCACCGACTGGAGGATTACGCCCGCGCCCTGGACCCGCGCGTGGCGCAGGTGATGGCCAGCCTGGCCGGCGAGTACGAGGTGGTGTTCGTCACCCGCCTCGATGGCCGGCTCGCCGCCGACGTGCGGCCGCTTGTGCGGGTGTCGCTGCAGGTGATCGTCGAGCAGGATGGACGCCGCGAGCAGGGCACGGCCGGCGGTGGCGGCCGCTTCGACTACGCCCACTTCAGCGACGAGGTGTTGCGCGACTACGCCGACAAGGCGGTCCGACAGGCACTCGTCAACCTGGAGGCGCGGCCCGCCCCGGCCGGCAGCATGACCGTGGTGCTCGGCGCCGGCTGGCCCGGCATCCTGCTGCACGAGGCCATCGGCCACGGCCTCGAGGGCGACTTCAACCGCAAGGGTTCCTCCGCCTTTTCCGGCCGCATCGGCGAGCGGGTGGCTGCGCCCGGCGTGACGGTGGTGGACGACGGCACCCTGCCCAACCGGCGCGGCTCGCTCAACGTGGACGACGAGGGCACCCCCACGCAGTGTACGGTGCTGATCGAGGACGGCATCCTCAGGGGCTACATGCAGGACAGCCTGAACGCGAGGCTGATGGGGTTGAGCCCCACCGGCAACGCACGCCGCGAGTCCTTCGCCCACCTGCCCATGCCGCGCATGACCAACACCTACATGCACGCCGGCAGCCATGACCCGCAGGAGATCATCGCCTCGGTCAAGAATGGGCTCTACGCCGTCAACTTCGGCGGCGGCCAGGTCGACATCACCAGCGGCAAGTTCGTCTTCTCCGCCGCCGAGGCCTACATGATCGAGGACGGCAGGGTCACCTACCCGGTCAAGGGGGCGACGCTCATCGGCAACGGCCCGGACGTGCTCACACGCGTCTCCATGATCGGCAACGACATGCAGCTCGACCCGGGCGTGGGCACCTGCGGCAAGGAGGGTCAGAGCGTGCCGGTCGGTGTCGGCCAGCCGACGCTGCGCATCGACGGTTTGACGGTGGGCGGGACACACTGATACTTCATCGCGGCGCTCGCCACGCGCCCACGTCGCCAGCCGACACGCGCAGCGGACCGGGCCGGGAGTCGCCAGCCCAAGCCTTCAGAGCCGCAGCGCCTCCGTCCACTGCAGCCCCGCCATCTCGCGGAGGGCGCGCGCCAGGTAGTACAGCACGGCGGCCATCATCAGCATCGACGGTAGTGCGATGACGGGATAGCTCAGCAGCGTGAGCCGCCCCAGCTCCTGGTTGAATTCGGCGCTGCCGGCAGGGCTCACCACGATCCACCTGGCAAGCAGGTAGTTCATGACGGTGGAGAAGAGGAAAGCCCCGCCCAGCATCCAGGTCGCGGTGCGCAGCCTGGCCTCGAAGGCGGCCAGGTTGCCACGCTGCGTGAGGCTCTCCTCGATGCGCTCGACGTGCATGATGGCCGGGCTCATCAGGATCGACCGCACCAGGGGACGACGGGTGAAGGCGGAGCCGACCACGATGAGACCGAGCACGCCGGGGATCGCCGCCTCCTTCACCGCCAGCCAGCGCGCATCCAGTTGTAGCAGACCGATGCCGCCGGTGAGCAGGATACTGATCAGGCCCAGGACGGCAAAGAAGTTGACGCCACGCCGTGCGAGCAGATCGCGCGTGCCCCAGCCCAAGGGGAAGGCCAGGGCCAGCAGCAGGGCATGGACCGGCCCCAGCCTTTGCGGATCACTCAACTGCATGAGGATGAAGGCGGGGATGAGCAAGGTGATGAGCAGTTCGACCCAGGGGCTGGATCGTGTCGTAGTGGGCGGCATGAGCGATTTGGTCCCGTGTGTGGGCATCAGGGCCGAACCACCGGGTTACCCTCGGCGATCCATCGGGTGATGCCGTTACGCACGTTGTAGATGCGGGTGTAGCCCTGCTGCGCCAACTCGCGCGCCAGGCTGTCGGTGCGGTTGCCAGTGCGGCAGATCAGGGCGATGGGCGCATCCTTGGGTACCTCGGTCAGGATGCGGGGCAGGAGTTCGGGATTGACGCGGCCACGGGCGTCGACGTAGGTGAGGGTGCGGCTGCCGTCGACAACCCCGGTCTGGCGCCACTCCTCCGGGCGACGGACGTCGTACAACGGCACCCCCTGCGCCAGCAGGACCTTGAGCTGGCCGTTGTCGACATTGGTGTAGGGGGGTTCGGCACAGCCGGCGAGGCCCAGGGTAGTGCCCAGAAGGGCCAGGATGACGAGGATGCGTTGCACGCTGGGCATCTCCTATGCAAGACGAGTTCGATGTGTGCCGGCGAGACACGCGCACTGCCGGGTAGACACGGGCGGCGGCATAGGGTTCGCCGCAGGACCGGCATGACATGGTGCCAGCCTGACTGGCGCGGGGCGCTCGGTGCGCATGGCGGTCCGCCGTCCGGCCGCAGCGGCCTGCGCCGTCCGGGGACTCAGCCGCCGCGTGTCCCGAGCACCCGCCGCAAATCGGCGATCTCCTGCCGCAGGGCGCGCAGTTCCGCGTGCAGGTCGGTCTCGATGTGCTCGCGCGCCGCCTCCACGGCCGCCACCGTGTCCTGGTGTTCCGCCTCGCTGAACGACTGCATGGCGTTGACGATGATGGCGATGAACAGGTTCAGCATGGTGAAGGTGGCGATGAGGATGAAGGGGATGAAAAAGGCCCAGGCGTAGGGGAAATGCTCCATCACCGGTCGGGCGATGCCCATGGACCAGCTCTCCAGGGTCATGATCTGGAACAGGGTGTAGAGCGAGCGGCCGATGTCGCCGAACCATTCCGGGTAGGCGGCGGCGAACAGATTGGTGGCGATCACCGCGAAGACGTAATAGATGAGCAGCAGCACCAGGGCGATGGAGGCGAGCCCCGGGATGGCCGCCAGCAGCGCCCCCACCACCCGGCGCATGGACGGCACGATGGTGAGGATGCGCAGCACCCGCAGCACCCGCAGCGCGCGCAGCACGCCGAACTGACCGGTGGCGGGGACCAGCGCGATGCCCACCACGACGAAGTCGAACACGCTCCAGGGGTCGCGGAAGAAGGCCCAGCGGTGCACGTAGAGGCGGATGACGATCTCGATTACGAACACCGAAAGGATGGCCTTGTCCAGGGCCAGGATGTAAGGGCCGGCCACAGCCATCACCGAAGGCGCCGTCTCCAGTCCCAGGGTGACCGCATTGACCAGGATCAGGGCGAGGATGGCCGATTGCACCCGGCCATTCTGGATGAAGGCGCCGAGCCGATCGCGCAGGCTGGGGGTCATCAGGGCAGACGAATCAGACATGGGGGGTCATTGGACAGAGACATCGGTCGACAGGCATCGCGGCGTTCCGTTCCCGAGACGCACGCCCGCATTCAACCTATGAACAACTCCTTGCGTTGCGGCAGGTTGAGGGGACATTGGGTGGCATCGTAGCCGGACGCCTCCAGCCGCTGGTAGATCGCCGCCAGGGCCTGGTCCTCGGTGCGGAAGAAGTTCTCCTCGCCGATGGTGGCATGAAGGTCCGTGCGCTGCATCACCTCCAGCACCTGCTTCTTGAGGCCGGAAAACACCAGGGTGACGCCATTGTCGTGCAGACGGTGCACCAGATGGTGGATCAGCTCCTCGCCCGAGGCGTCCAGCTCGTTGATGCCGTCGCCCACGATGAGGACGTATCTGGCTTTGGGGTTGTCGGCCAGCGCACCAAGCACGGCGTCCTCGAAGTAGGACACATTGGCGAAATAGAGCGAGCCGTCGAAACGCAGGGCGACGATGGCCTCGGATTCGGGCAGATTGTGCACGTGCGCATCGCGCAGGGTACCGTCGGCGTGTCGACTCAAGCGCGCCACACGCGGGCGCATGCGGCGAAGCAGGAAGAGCACGATGGCCACGCCGGCGCCGACCAGGATGCCGTAATCCAGGTTGGGGGCGAAAACGAGCGTGGCGACGAAGGTGACGCCTGCCGCCACGCCGTCGTGCCGGTGGGCCTGCCAGGCATGCTTCATGGCGCCGAAGTTGAACAGGCTCAGCACCGCCAGCATGATGATGCCGGCCAGCACGGCCTGCGGCAGGTGGTAGAGCAGCGGCGTCAGGAACATCAGGGCGAGCAGCACCACCAGAGCGGTGATCACCGAGGCCAGACCGGTACGCGCCCCGGCGTTCATGTTCACCGCCGTGCGCGAAAACCCGCCGGCTACCGGGAAGGCGTTGGACACGCTGCTCGCCACGTTGGCCAGCCCCTGGCCGATGAGCTCCTGGTTCGGATCGATGCGCTGGCGCGTCCTGGCGGCCATGGCCTTGGCCACCGAGATGCTCTCCATGAAACCGACCAGGGCGATGACGACGGCGGCCGAGAGCAGTTCCAGCATCCTGCCCGGGTCGAGGGCGGGCAAGGCGAACGGGGGCAGACCCGAAGGCACCGTGCCCACCACTTCGCCGCCTGAGACCAGCTTGAGGCGGCCATCCTCGATCCTGCGGATGCGCCAGCGCTTGCCATCCGTGCCGCCACCCGCCGGGGCCAGCCCGGCGATGTACAGTCGCTCGCCGTCCGACTCGAACTGCAGCTTGCGCAACTGGTTGAGAATCTCGCGTGCGACCCTCTCCTCGCCCCTGGCCTGCAGTTCCAGCGAGTCGATCTCGTAGCGCAGGGCGATCAGGTCCTGGGGCCGCATCTGTGCGCGCTGCGTCTTGAGTCGGCGTAGCCGTTCGGCTAGCCGGTCCTGGGTGGCCTTTTGCTCGGCGGCACGCACCCCATAGTCCTCGACGAGTTGCCGAGCCTCGGCTTGCTCGACCGCAGCGGCGGGCATCTCCAGCTTGCCTTCGTAACCGATGGCCCAGCTCAGCAGGGTGGTCAGCACCACTGCCACCAGCACGTTGGGCCAGCGCGGCAGACGCTTTTTCAGCACCAGCATGAGCGCAATCGCCCCCACACCCATCAGCAGGGTGGGCACATGCGTCTCCGGCAGCTGCGCGAGCACGCCCAGGATGTCCCTGAAGAACACGTCGCTCTTGGGCATGGACACGCCCAGGAGCTTGTTGAGCTGCGACAGGCCGATGATGATCGCCGCCGCATTCGTGAATCCCACCACCACCGGGTGCGAGAGGAAGTTGACCACCACGCCCAGCCGCAGCACGCCAAGCCCGAGCTGGATGACACCGACGATGAGGGCGAGCAGCACGGCATAGGCGATGTATTCCGCGCTGCCGGCGGTGGCCAGCGGCTGCAGGGCCGCGGCGGTGAGCAGGGCGACGATGGCCACCGGCCCGGTGGCAAGCTGGTTCGACGACCCCCACAGGGCCGCAACCGCCACCGGCAGGAAGGCTGCATACAGACCGTAATAGGCCGGCACACCCGCAAGCTGGGCGTAGGCCATGGACTGGGGGATCAGCACCAAGGCGACGGTCACCCCGGCGATCAGGTCCGCTTTCAGCGTGCCGGCCCCCAGCGGAAACCAGCGCACGAAGGGGAACAGGGTTCTCAGCACCCTGCCCACGCCGGCCACCCGGGTGATGGGGTCTCGAATACGGTCATGCCCTGCGGCTGGGAAGCACGGGGCAGAGCAGGTCGTCCGCCGCCTCCTCGCCCAGGCGCTCGTAGATGGCGGCCAGGGCCTGGTTCTCGGTGGCGAAGATGTTTTGCTGCCCGACCAGCTCGATCAGGCCGGTGCTGCGCATGACGTCCAGGACCTGCTTCTTCAGGCCGGAAAACACCAGCTCGACCCCGCTCTCGCGCAACCGCTCGACCAGGTGATGCACCACCTCCTCGCCGGAGGCGTCGAGCTGGTTGACCGCATCGCCGACGATGAGGACGTATTTCGCCTCCGGATGCGTGGCCACCGCCTCCAGCACCGCATCCTCGAAATAGGACACGTTGGCGAAGTACAGCGAACCGTCGAATCGCAGGGCCATGACATGCTTGCTCGTGGCCAGTTGGGGGTGCACCTTCAGGTCGCGCAGCGTCCCGTCCGAATAGCGACCGAGCAGGGCCACCCGCGGCGTCATGGTGCGCAGCAGGAAGAGCACGATGGCCAAGCCCGCGCCGACCATGATGCCGACGTCCAGATGGGGGGCGAAGGCCAGGGTGGCGAAGAAGGTGACGACAGCGGCGGCGCCGTCGTGCTTGTGCGCATGCCAGGCATGCCTGATGGCCTGCACGTTCACCAGGCCCACCACCGCCATGATGATGATCGCGGCCAGCACCGCCTGCGGCAGGTGGTAGAGCAGCGGGGTGAGCAAGAGCAGGGTCACCAGCACGATCAGCGCCGTGAACACCGAGGACATACCCGTCACCGCGCCAGCATTGAGGTTGACCGCGGAACGCGAGAAGGAGCCGGACACCGGGAAGGATTGGCTGAGGCTGCCGACCACATTGGCCAGACCCTGACCGATGAGTTCCTGGTTGGGATCGAGGCGCTGCTTGGTCTTGGCGGCCATCGCCTTGGCGATGGAGATGGCTTCCATGAAGGCCACCAGGGCGATGACGAAGGCGGTGGACAACAGCGCCCGCACCTTGTCCAGATCGAATGCAGGCAGGGCGAAACTGGGCAGACCCTCGGGGATCTTACCCACCACCTCGCCGCCACCCACCAGCTTGAATTCGCCCTTGGCCACCTTGCGGATGCGGTAGCTGGCCTCTTCCAGCTTGACACCGGCGGGGGCGCGCCCGGCGGCGTAGACGGCGACGGTGTTGCCCTGGTCGTCCACCTCGCGCACGACGGCGACATGGCGCAGGCGGTTCTTGATCACGTTCAGGTGCTCCTCGGCCTGTTTGGCCGTCAGCCGGGCCAGGCCCACCTCCGCCTCGAGGCGCAGGAGCTCGGCCGAGTCGGCATTGCGTTTCTCCGCCGCGATGAGGCGTTCCTGCTTGGCGGCCACCGACTTCGCCAGCTCATCGAGACGCCGCACCCCCTCGTCCACCGCCAACACCTGGGCATAGAGTTCCGGGTCGCGCACCTGCTCCAGCCGGCCGTCGGCGTTTTTCTCGAAACCGATCGCCCAGGACACCACGGTGGTGATGACCACGGCGATCAGCACGCCGGGCCACTTGGGCCGGTATTTCCTGATCACCCACATGATCGCAATGGCGGCCACGCCCATCAGCAAGGTCGGGAAGTGGGTATCGCCCAGTTGCTTGAGCACGCCCCACATGTCCAACATGAAATGCTCGCTGCGTCCCATGGGGACACCGAAGATCTTGCTCACCTGCGACAGGGCGATGATGATGGCCGCGGCGTTGGTGAAGCCGACGATGACCGGGTGGGACAGGAAGTTGACCACCACCCCCAGCTTGAACACCCCGAGCAGGAACTGGATCAGGCCCACCAGCAGGGCAAGCAGAATGGCCAGCGCGATGAAGTCCGGCGATCCGGGCGCGGCGAACACCGAGAGCGAGGATGCCGTCAGCAGCGACACCACCGCCACCGGGCCGGTACCCAGCTGATGCGAGGATCCCCACATGGCCGCCACCGCCACCGGCAAAAAGGCGGCGTACAGGCCGTAATAGGCCGGCATGCCCGCCAGCTGGGCATAGGCCATGGACTGGGGGATCAGCACCAGGGCGACCGTGAGTCCGGCAATGATGTCCAGCTTGAGGGTCTCTGCCTTGAGCGGAAACCAGCGCAGAAAGGGCAGGAAGCGGAGGAGCAGAGGATGCATGGATGTGACAGGGGGGATCGGATGAGCGCGGTGATGGTGCTGCGAAATGCAGCATTCGAACATATCAGAAAATCCCGATCATGTCGCGCGAAGACCGCATGCACAGGCCCGAATGCAGTCCCGGCGGCGTCCTGATATCCTCTCGACCGATTCGCCGCACAGGAGAGCCAGCATGTCTTTGAGCCAAACCATCCGCGACATCTGCGTCCCCTTGTCGGAATACCCGCATGTCCTGGAGACGGCCACCCTGCGGGATGCCTTCGTGGTGTTGCGTGCCGGTTTTTCCAGCGGCCGGCGCTACCGCCATGTACTGGTGCTCAACGCCGACAGCCAGCTGGTGGGGCTGTTGGGCATGCGCGACATCCTGCGCGGCCTGTTTCCGGACTATCTGCGCAGCCAGGAACTGGCGCATCACGCCGATGGCATCGCTGCCGGCTTCCCCTCCCTGACCCTGATCTGGGCCGAGACCTGCCATACGCAGTGCAAGGAGGCCGCCAGGAAACCGGTGGCGGGCTTCATGGGCGACATCCCCGCCACCGTGGGAGCCGAAGACCCCATCACCAAGGCCGCCTATCTGCTGGTGATCCACGACGTCAGCATGCTGCCGGTGGTGGAGGGGGAGAATCTGGTGGGCGTGGTGCGCATGATCGATGTCTTCAACCAGGCGGCGAAGGCGGTGCTCGATGCGTGACGAGACCGCGGGCAAAGCGGGCACAGCGGTCACCCTGCAGCCGGCCAGGCTGCCGATCGACCCCGGGAAGACACTGATCCTGCTCTTCGGCCTGGCCGTGTTCCTGGCGATCTATTTTTCCCCACCCTGGCCCGTGGCCGTCGACCCCAGCGGTAAACAATTCGTGCTCTCGCACGAGGGGAAGGCGGCCATCGGGCTGTTCCTCATGGCCGGCATCTGGTGGGTGTTCGAGGTCATCCCCATCGGGGTGACGGCGCTTGCCATCGGCGTGTTCCAGGCCATGTTCTTCATCCGCCCGGCCAAGGACGCCTTTCACGACTTCATGGACCCGGCGGTCATGTTCATCTTCGGTTCCATCGTCATCGGCCTGGCCTTCACCCGCTCGGGGCTGACCAAGCGCATCGCCTACAGGATGTTGGCGGTGGTGGGCGAGCGCACGGACCGCATCCTGCTCGGTGCCCTGGTCATCACCGCCGCACTCGCCCACCTGATGGCGCACACCGCCGTGGCAGCCACCATGTTCCCGATCCTGCTGGCGATCTACAGCCTCTACGGCGAAGGCGACAAGATCAGCAACTTCGGCAAGGCCCTGTTCATCGGCATGGCCTACGCCGCCGGAGCGGGGTCCATCGTGACTTTCCTGGGCGCCGCCCGCGCGCCGGCTGCCGCCGCCATGTACGAGGGTTTCACCGGTCACCACATCACCTTCTTCCAGCTCACCCAGTACATGTTCCTCATCGGCTGGGGCATGGTCTTCCTGATCTGGCTCTATCTAAAGACCTTTCTCAAACCGGAGAAGGCGGTCATTCCAGGGCTGAGGGACACGGTGCGGCGTCTGTCGGAGGCCATGGGCCCCATGACCCTGCAGGAAAAACTGGTCGTCGCCATCGTCGCCGCCCTGGTGCTGATCATGTCCACCAAGTCCTTCATCCCGTTGCTGGCGCCCATCGACCGATCCGCCGTCATCCTCACCACCACGCTGTTGTTCTTCATCCTGGGCGTGCTGACGGTGAAGGACCTGGAGGAAATCCCCTGGAACATCGTGCTGCTGTTCTCCGGCGCCATGTCCATCGGCTTCTGCCTGTGGCACACGGGCGCGGCGGAGTGGATGGCGGTGAACTGGCTGGGGCTGCTCCGCGAGGCGCACTGGTGGGTGTTCGTCATGGGCGTCGCCGCCTTCATCCTGATCATGACCAACTTCATCATGAACGTGGCAGCCATCGCCATCGTGCTGCCGGTGGCCCTGGTCATCGCCAGATATCTGGGCGTCGCACCCGAGGTGATCGTCTATGCCGCCCTGGTCACCGCCGGCATGCCCTTCCTGCTGCTGATCGGCGCCGCCCCCAACGCCATCGCCTACGACTCGAAACAGTTCACCACCGGCGAGTTCTTCAGGCATGGCATCCCCATGAGCATCCTGCTGCTGGTGGTGCTGGGGCTGGCCATGGTGAGCCTCTGGCCCCTGCTGGGCATGCCGATCCTGACGGACGCGGCGACCGGCCTGCCCACAGAATGAACGTCATCGGCGCCTCGCCATGCCCCTGCCCCGCCTGGCAGCGGGCAGCATGTCGTCCGGCGTCGCGTCGCCAACGAGCGCATGTTGCAACCGCCCCAATGGAGTGACCATGCCCTGCAGGATCCTGCTCCCCGTCGACGGCTCGGAAGGCTCGGCCCGTGCCGCCCGTCACGTGACCGGCATCGCAGCGATGGTGCCCGACCTGGAGGTCCACCTGGTCAGCGTGCAGCCGCCGGGCAATGACTGGATGGTGCGCCGCATGCTCAAGGCCAACGAGCTCGCCGACATGGAACGGGAATGGGCCGAGGCGTCCCTGGGCCCCGCCAGGGACATCCTGCGCTCGGCCGGGGTCGCCTGCACCGAACACGTGGTCCAGGGCGAGGTGGCGCAGACCATCGCGCGCCTGGCCAAGGAACTGGGTTGTGATCAGATCGTCATGGGCACCCGCGGCCAGTCCGCCCTGTCCGGCCTGCTCCTGGGCTCGGTGGCGAGCAAGGTGCTGCACCTGGCCGAAGTTCCCGTGACCCTGGTCAAGTGAGGTAAGCAGACCCACGACCGCCGCATGCAGCCATCCCGTCCCGTCCCTGGCGCAGCCCTGATCCTGGCCACGCCCGCCCAGGCCGACCAGACCACCGTGCTGCCGGGGCTGTTCGGCATCCCGGCGGAATTCATCCTGTTCGCGGCCACCCTGCTCGGGGTGGCCCTCTACCACCGGCGCACGCTGCAGGTGGCCCTCACGGGGCTCACCGCGATCTCGCTCTACAAGATCGTCTTTACCGGTTTTCACGAGGGCGCCGGGGTGGCAGGGTGGGTCGCCCACCTCGGCCACGAATGGGTGGTGTTGACGAATCTTCTCGGGCTGCTGCTGGGTTTCGCCATTCTCGCCCGTCACTTCGAGGACAGCCATGTGCCTCACGTCCTGCCCCGCTTCCTGCCGCCGGGCCGGGTGGGGGCCTTTATGCTGCTGCTGGTGGTATTCGTCATATCCGCCTTTCTCGACAACATCGCTGCGGCCCTCATCGGCGGCACCGTGGCGGCGCACGTATTCCGGCGCCGCGTGCACATCGGCTATCTGGCAGCCATCGTCGCCGCCTCCAATGCCGGAGGTTCAGGCAGTGTGGTGGGCGACACCACCACGACCATGATGTGGATCGACGGGGTGGCCCCCCTCCATGTCGTCCACGCCTATGTCGCGGCGGTGGCGGCGCTGCTGGTGTTCGGGCTCATCGCCGCACGTCAGCAGCATGCCCACCAGCCGCTGCACAAGGACATGGGGTCCGCAATCGGGGTCGACTGGGCGCGCGTGGGCATCGTCGCCTGGATCCTGGTAGCGGTCATCGCCACCAATGTCTCCGTAAACAGCCAGCATGCCGAGCTTTCCGACCGCTTCCCCTTCCTGGGCGCCGCCGTCTGGATCGCCATCCTGCTGGCCGCCCCCCTGCGCCGACCCGAGTGGAGCCTGCTGCCCGACGCCGCGAAGGGCAGTGTCTTCCTGCTCTCTCTGGTGATGTGTGCATCCATGATGCCGGTCGATCATCTGCCTGCCGCCTCATGGTTGACGAGCTTCGGGTTGGGCTTCGTCTCCTCGGTGTTCGACAACATCCCTTTGACCGCCCTGGCACTCACCCAGGGCGGCTATGACTGGGGGGTATTGGCCTTCGCAGTGGGCTTTGGCGGTTCCATGATCTGGTTCGGCTCTTCGGCCGGGGTCGCCCTGTCGAACCTGTTTCCCGAGGCACGCTCGGTGGGAGCCTGGCTCAAGGCGGGCTGGCACGTGGTCCTTGGCTATGTGATCGGTTTCTTCGTCATGCTGGCCGTCGTGGGCTGGCATCCCCAGACGCCTCACAAGCCGTTACGCGGGGGGCCAGCCGCTGTGGCACCGATGCCACAGCACTGACACAACGGCCCTCGATGCAGGGAGACATCGACCTTGACTTGATGTGGTCGATTTCATATATTTATATCTGAAATGTGCATATAGGCGAGTTTGGTATGTGCGTTTCATGTCGTCGAATCCCGTATCGAACGCTTGAGCCATCTGGCGAACGATAGGGATTGTTGGTCGCCAGGTGCGACTGACATCCTCCTCCTCTCTTGGCCCCGGCCTGTGCCGGGGCTTTTGTTTTGTCCGCCTGAGTGCGTTCGGCTTGCGGCACAATGGCGGCATGTCAAGCCTCCCCTTCCAACAGGCCGCAGCGCAACTGCTGCGTTGCGAGGCCGAGCGCCTGCCGGATCTGAGTGCCTGCACGGTGCTGCTGCCGCATCTGCATGCATCGGCACCCCTGCTGGCGGCACTGCGCAGTCAGGTGGATCAGCCGGTCTTCCTGCCGCCGCGTGTGCATACCCTGAACAGCCTCAGCGCCGAGATGCCCCCGACCGCCGCCGTGGAACCGGACTGCCAGCGCCTTGCCCAGATCCACGACGTCCTCCTGCAGGCCGGTGTGTGCCGGGCGCAAGGCCTGTGGGCCGTGGCGCGCGAGCTGCTCGACCTGATCGACGAACTCTCGACCGAGGGCCTGCAGCCCGAGGAGACCGGGCACCGTCTGCTGGCGCAGGTGAGATCGGCCTACGGCAGCCGGATCAACCGGCTGCTGGAGGCGGAATCCAGGCTGGTGCTGGAGCTGTGGCAGGCCATGCAACAGGGTCGTGTGCCCGACCCCGTGCGCGACCGTGCACAGCGTCTGGCGCTGGCCGCCCGCGCAGCGCCTGGCCCCCTCTACACCCTCGGCCTGCACCGCCTGAGTCGGTTGGATGAGGGCTTTCTCGGGCAATGGGCGACACGGCATCCGGTGCGCGCGCTTTCCTGGCCGCCTGCCCTGCCCGAACGCCGTGCCCTGCTGGATGCGGCCTGGCGGACAGATGCCGGGGCGTCCCTGCCGGCGCGGGCTGCGGCCCTGCGCCAGGCGCTCGCCACCAGCCCGCTGCAGGCCGACGTGCGCCTGCTGGCGGCCCCGGATCTGGAGGCGCAGGCCCAGGCCGCTGCGCATCAGGTGCGAACTTGGCTGGCAGAGGGGCGCGCACGCATCGCCCTGGTCGCCCTGGACCGCATGGCGGCCCGTCGCCTGCGCGCCCTGCTGGAGCGTGACCGTATCCTGATCGAGGACGAGACCGGCTGGACCTTGGCCACCGCCTCGGTGGCCCACGTGCTCGACCGCCTGTTCGCCCTGCTGCAGGACGATTGCTATCACCGCGATCTGCTCGATCTGCTCAAGTCCCCCTTCGTCTACCCTGACCTGGCGCCGGACACCCGCCTCGCAGCAGTGGCCGAGCTGGAGCGGGCCATCAGCCGCGAGGGGATCGTCTCTGGCTGGCGCCAGTTCAAGGCTTTGGTGCAGGAGACCGTCCCCGCCACCCTGCCCATGCTTGCCCGGCTGGAAGCGGCGCGCGCCCGGCTGAGCGGCCGTCGTCGCAGCCTCGGGGAATGGCAGCAGGCACTGCTGGCGGCCCTGGCCGACCTGGGCGCCGATAGGGCCTTCGCGGCCGACGTGGCCGGTCGGCAGCTGTTGGCGGTGCTTAAGTCCCTGAGCGTGCAGGTGGCGGCACATAGCGGTCGCTATGCCTTCGACGCCTGGCGGGCGTGGCTGGCGCTCGAGCTGGATCGGGGCTCCTTCCGCGACGACAGCATCGAGAGCCCCATCCGCCTGGTCTCACCCGCCGGCGCCCGACTGCGTGACTTCGATGCCGCCATCCTGCTGGGGGCCGATGCCGCCCACCTGCCGCCGGCTGCCCGCGGGGGCGTGTTCAACGACCGCGTGCGCTTGGAACTGGGCCTGCCCGGAACGCCACAGAAACATGCCGAGTTGCGCGCCGCACTGAGCGATCTCCTGTGCCACATCCCCCGTGTCCTGATCACCTGGCAAGACCGGATCGATGGCGAACCCAATCCGGCGTGCCCCTGGCTGGAGGTGCTGGACGGCTTCCATCGCCTGGCCTGGGGCGTCTGCCTCCGCCAGTCCTCGGCGGGCACTCCAGTCGCGCCGACACAACCTGCCCCCGCCCCGTCATGGCCCGCACCGATGCGTCTGCCCGCGCGCATTTCCGCCAGCGCCTGGCAGAGCCTGGTGGCCTGTCCCTACCGCTTTTTCGCCCGCCATATCCTGGAACTGGCGGAGGAGGAAGCGGTGCCGGAGGAGATGGAGAAGCGCGACTACGGCGAGCTAGTGCACGCCATCCTGCACATCTTTCATGAGCGTCACCCTCGTCTGGCCGACACTGCACGCGAGACCCTGGTAGAAGACCTGGCGCGCATCGGACGCGAGGTGTTCGCGCCGCACCGGCACAGGTCCTACCTGACTCTTGGCTGGCAACTGCGCTGGGAACGACGCTTGGCAAGCTATGTGGACTGGGCCATCGGACACGAGGCAGGCGGCTACCGCTGGCAGGCGGGTGAGGTCCGCATCACGCGTGACCTGACCCTGCCCCGAGGCGGCGAGATCACCCTCTACGGCCGCCTGGATCGGGTCGATGCAGGGCCATACGGGCAGGCGGTGCTGGACTACAAGGCCCGTTCCCGTGACAGCCTGCGACGCAGCCTGCAGCGGCCGGGGGAGGACGTGCAGCTGCCCTTCTACGGCCTGCTGACCGGAGCGGCCGAGGCCGCCTATGTGGCGTTGGACGACGAGAAGGTGGCCACCCTGGCGCCGAGCATGGACCTGCCGTCGCTGACGGCGTTGGAGGGCAGCCGCCTGCAGTCCACACTGGATGCCCTCCAGGCCGGCGCCGTCATGCCTGCCAACGGCGCCGAGCAGACCTGCAGCCACTGCGAGATGCGCGGTCTGTGCCGACGGGACTACTGGCCCGGTTGACCAGATTGGCGGAATGGTTGACCCCTCGTCCATGCAGGGCCGAGAATGTCGCAGACACACCTCATGATCGGAGCCCGTGATGGACGACAAGGCAGAACTCAGCAAGGAACAGCAGATCATGCGCGCCATGCGCAAGACCCTGACCTCGGTGGTGCGCGACTGCGCCCCGCGTGACGGCGTGCCCAGCCCCCTGCATTCGAGCACGGTGGAAAACATCCGCATGTGCCTGGGCCTGATCTCGGCGCGCGAGGCCGAGCTGGCCGAGGCATTGGGCCTGTCACGCAACGAACGGCCGCGCTATGTGGACGAGGAACCGACCAGCCACGGCATGACCTTCGTTCCGCCGGCCAAGAAACACTGATCGCAGGCGATGGCCGAAGCGATCGGCACCCTCATCTCCGACACCCAGTCCCAGTTGGTGCAGACCTGCTGGGTGGTGATCTACACGCCCCAGACCCGCCGCCGCAAACGCTTTCCGGAGAACTGCGTCAGCGTCTATCCCTCCGAGGCCGACGCCCGCGCCGCTGCCCGGCCCGAGCAGGGTTATCACGCCGCGGTCGCGCATGGCCCGTCGCGCTCCTCTGAAGGTTTCCGTCTGTTCTATCTCGTGCGCTGGCTGGACTGACCCGCGTCACCGCAGACCTGACCCCAGCGTCTATGATGGATGTCCGGGTCCGCTGATCGGACGCCGGGTTCTCTACATCACTGGGGATGCAACATGAGCGACGCACTGAACTATCTCGTCCAGGTCCGTGGCGATGCCCTGGGCCACTATTTCAAATTCCTCAAGGACGCCGGCAAGCACCTGGACCCGAAGACACGGGACCTGATCTCGGTGATCACCAAGGTCCATGCCCAGACCGAGGCCGGATTCAAGCAATACCTGATGCGCGCCCTGCGCGACGGCTGCACCCCCATGGAGGTGATCGACGCCCTGCTCATGGCCTTCCCCGCCCTGGGTCTGGCCAAGATCGTGTGGGCGGCCGAGATCCTGCTGGAAATGGACATGCCCGAGTTCTCGCCGGAACTCATCGATGCCCTGCCGCAGTGGCGCGAGGTGATGGCCACCGCGGACATCGAAGACGGCCAGGTCAAACGGGTGGATTGCGGTGTGCGCAGCGTGTTCGTCTACCGCGAGGGCGGGCATTATCGCGTCTACGACTCCCATTGCCCGCACCAGGTGACCAACATCCCCCACCTCGCGCTGGAAGGCATGACCCTCACCTGCCCCAAGCACAACTGGAAATTCGACATCCGCAGCGGCGAGTGCATCGAGAAGGGCACCCACCCCCTCAAGGCCTTCGAGACCAAGGTGGAGGGGGGGCTCCTCTACGCACGCTGGTAAGCCGGTCGGTGGCAAGGTCCGCGCCGACGATGGCCGGCGCGGACCCACCCATCACTTCCTGGCGAAGAAGTCCGCCACGGCGCCGAGGATGGCCATCAGTTCCTTGGCGGCGATGCTGGCCGCCTCGCGTCGCTGGATCCCCAGGGCATCCGCCTCCCGCACGGGATCGGCGACCCCCACCACGATCTTGCCGCCGTCGGAGACCGCACCTCCCGCCTTACCGGCATAGTCCACCCGGTAAATGGCGAAGCGGCAGGGCACCAGCAAGGTGATGTTGGGATCCTCTTCGATGGCCTGGGCCAGATACTGGGACTTGCAGGCATAGACCACCTTGTTCTGGATATCCATCTTGTAGTGTTCCCGCAGCCCCTGATCGATGTCCTGCACGCGCAGGACCTCCCAGTTCTGCGCCTCGATCTCGGTCTTCAGCCGGTCGAGCACCTGGTTGAACTCCACACTGGGGGGCAGATAGATGTAATAAGCGCCACCCTTCCGGTGCACCTCTGCCGACCAGGCCAGACCCGCGGCCAGCAAAAAGGGGAACACGAACAGCCAGGTCAGTCTTTCCATGTGATTGCGCATGTCATCCTCCTATCCAATTGAACTGTGCGAGCCGATCCACACCGGGACGATCCCCCGATGCCATCTGTTTATAGCAAATGATCTTGCAAGGGACCTGGATCCGTGTCGATGCTGCCGGTTGCCTTGTAGGTCGGGCTTCAGCCCGACACCCAACCCGTCGGCACTGGAGTCCGACCTACACGGGTTGGTCGAGATCGACACGGATTCAGGAGGGACATTGCGGCTGAGCCACGTCTGCCATCCGCCACACATTGCGCTCAGCGTCGGCCGCCGCCCGAGATGCGCGCCAGCAGGCGGTCGAGCCCGCGCGTAGTGAGAAACCGCCGGGCGTGCCCGATCAGGTGGGTGGGCACGGTGACGTAATAGCGGGGTCTGGGCCGGCGGCTCTCGAGGGCATGGATCAGCCTCTCCACCACCGCTGACGCGGGCAGGGTGAAGGGGGCGGCCGGGCCGGGTTTTTCCAGACGTGCCAACTGGGCCTCGTAGGCCGCCCGATGCACGCTGGCGGCCACGTCGATGTGGCGCAGGAAGTGCGCCATGGCGTTCTCACGGAAGCGCGTGGCGATCGGACCGGGCTCGATCAGGCTCACCTGGATGCCGCTGCCCGCCAGCTCCAGCCTCAGGGTGTCGGTGAGCCCCTCCAGGGCGAACTTGGCGGCCACATAGGCGCCGCGGTAGGGCAGGGCGGCCAGTCCCAGCACCGAGCTGTTCATGACGATGCGCCCGCGCCCCTGGCGGCGCATGACCGGGATGGCCAGGTTGGTCAGCTCCGCCCAGCCGAACAGGTTGGTCTCGAACTGTGCGCGTAAGGCCGCGCGCGAAAGGTCCTCCACCGCCCCGGTCTGGCCGTAGCCGCCGTTGTTGAACAGGGCATCGAGCCTGCCGCCGCTGCGCGCCAGCACCTCGTCCACCGCCTTGCGTATGCTGGCGCTGTCGTCGAGATCCAGGCGCAGGCTTTCCAGGCCCTCGCCAAGCAGCCGTTCGACGTCCTGCTGCTTGCGACAGGTGGCGAACACCCGCCAGCCACGATCGCGCAGGCTATGGGCTGCCGCCAGACCGATGCCCGAGGAGCAGCCGGTGATGAGCAGGGTGCGTGGTGCGTGCGCTGACATGCGTTCTCCGTCCTGGGTTGCACGCAGGAAGTGTAGCCCGGCAATTCCCCGGCGCAACGTCGGTGATACAGTGTCGGTCATCAACCGGAGCGCAGTCCCGACATGACCACCCTCGCCAGCTACGACGCCATTCCCTACGAGAGCATCCCCATCACCGAGACACACGTCGAGGGACTGGGCGCGCTGGGCCGGCTGTTCGGCGTGGCCACGGCCAACCCGCAGCGCTGCCGGGTACTCGAGCTGGGGTGCGCCGAAGGCGGCAATCTCATCCCCATGGCCTTCCACCTGCCGCAGAGCCGGTTCGTCGGCCTGGACCTGTCGCAAGGCCAGATCACGGCCGGGCAGCGGCTGATCGACGCCCTTGGCCTCGACAACATCGCCCTGGTACACCGCGATGTCATGCAGCCGACCGACGACCTTGGGCGGTTCGACTACATCATCGTGCACGGTCTGTACTCCTGGGTGCCGGCGCCAGTGCAGGCGCGGATCTTGCAGATCTGCGCGCAACAGCTCGCCGCGGGCGGCATCGCCTATGTGAGCTGGAACGCCCTGCCAGGCTGGCACACGCGGGCGGCGATGCGCGACATGCTGCTGCACCACACCCAAGCGCTCACCGACCCTGCCGAGCGCCTGCAGGCGGCCTACCGATTCCTGGAGCGTTTCGGCCCCGCCTTTGCCGAGGAGGCGGGCGACCTCGCCGGCATCCTCGCCGCCGAGGCGGCCTATCTGCAGAAAGCGCCGCCGTCCTATCTCTATCACGAATATCTGGTGGAGACGAATACGCCGCAGTTTTTCAGCGAGTTCGTCGCCCAGGCTGCGCGCCAGGGGCTGCGCTACGTGGCGGACGTGGACCTGCACACCCTGCTGCCACAAACTATGGGCCGCCATGCACGCGCGGCGGTGGCCAAGCTGGAAGACCGCCTGGAACGCATACAGGCCATGGACTTCCTGCGCGCGCGCCGTTTCCACCGCAGCCTGCTCACGCACGCCTCGACCATCGTGGCCGAGGCGCCCGACCACGGGGCCTTCCGCAGCCTGGCCTATCATGCCGACCTCGGCAGCGACGAGGAGATCGATCTCACCGCCGACACGCGCCAGGCCTTCGTCACCCCGACCGGTGCCCGCTATGCGGTCGGCCATCCCCTGACCAAGGCGGCTCTGATCTGGCTCGCCTCGGTCTATCCCGACAGCGTGGGCTATGCCGAACTGTATGCCGCGGCGGCACGCATCGTGACGGAATATGCCGATGGCGCCCTGGCCCGGGAGGAAGATGCCCTGACGCAGGAGCTGTTCGATTTGCTGGCCTGGGGTGCGCTACGGCCTGCGGTGAACGCCGCGTCCTTCGCCACCGAGCCTGGCCCGAGACCGCAGGCGCACGCCCTGGCGCAGGCCCAACTCAGACTCGGCGCCGACTGCGTCGCCTCGGTACGCCACCAGGCCGTGCACCTGGACGCGGCCGGTGCCCGCCTCCTCGGCCTGCTCGATGGCCAGCACGATCTGGAGGCCCTGACACAGGCTATGCGTCCGTTGCTGCCGGAGGAATATGCCGAGGCGGCGCGCGCAGGCTGCGAGCGGATGATGTGGACCTTCGCGCGGCAGGGTTTGCTGACGCCTGAGCGTTGACGGGGGCGGCCGCCCCCGTCACGGCAGCGCTGCCCGCGTTCGCACGGCGCGCCGACTGGGCCACCCCACCGCCGCGCCCATCGTCTGGGTGGCCAGGCCATGCTGGTCAACCCTCAGTCGCGCCCGGGTGGCCCAGGCCGTGGCGAGACTCAGGCCGCCTTGTCGACCGCCGCCTGGCCCTCCAGGATGGCCGCATGCGCCGCCGCCAGCCGGGCGATCGGCACGCGCGGCGCCGAGCAGGAGACGTAGGTGAGCCCGATCTGGTGGCAGAAGCGGATCGAGGCGGGATGACCGCCGTGCTCGCCGCAGATGCCCACCTTCATGTCCGGACGGGTGCTGCGACCCCACTCGACCGCCAGCCTCATGAGCTTGCCCACCCCTTTGACGTCGAGCACCTCGAAGGGGTTGTCCTGCAGGATCTTGTTCTGGTTGTACATGGGCAGGAACTTGTTCTCGGCGTCCTCGCGCGAGAAGGAGAAGGTGGCCTGGGTGAGGTCGTTGGTACCGAAGGAGAAGAACTCCGCCTCCTCGGCCAGGTTCTCCGCCCTGAGGCAGGCGCGCACCACCTCCAGCATGGAGCCGAACTTGAAGGACAGCCTGACGCCGTGCGCCGCTTCGACATCGGCGCGGATCTCCTCCACCCAGGCCTTGACGTGTTTGAGTTCCTGCGCGGTGCAGACCTGCGGCACCATGATCTCGGGGTGCGCCGTGAGGCCCTCCTTCTGGCACTCCGCCGCCGCCTCGAGGATGGCGCGGATCTGCATGGTGTAGATCTCGGGGAAGGTCAGCCCCAGGCGCACGCCGCGGTGGCCCAGCATGGGGTTGACCTCATGTAGCCCACGCACCTTCTTCAGCATGGCCTCCTTCTTGAGGATGGCCTCGTTGACCAGGGCCGGGTCGGCCAGCTTTTGCACCTGCGGGTGCACACCCTTGATGCGGTACATGAATTCCACCGCATCGGCCAGCACGTGCATGCCGCGCACGGTATCGGCCAGGTGGCGCAGGGTGGCGATCTCCTCGACGAGCTGCTGCTCGCTCGGCAGGAACTCGTGGATGGGCGGGTCGAGCAGGCGCACGGTCACCGGCCGCGGCGCCATGACCTTGAAGATTGCCTTGAAGTCCTCGCGCTGGATGGGCAGCAGCTTGTTCAGCGCCGCCTGCCGGTCAGCCGGCGTCTCGGCGACGATCATCTCGATGACGATGGGCAGACGCTCGACGTCGTTGAACATGCGCTCGGTGCGGGCGAGGCCGATGCCCATGGCGCCGTACTTGAGTGCGCGTTGTGCGTCATGCGGCGTATCGGCGTTGGCCATCACCTTGAGTCGTGACATCTCGTCGGCCCAGCCGAGCAGCGTCTGCAGCTCGGGCGTGAACTCCGCCTCGATCATCGGCACCTCGCCCAGATAGACATTACCGGAGGTGCCATCGATGGTGATGACATCGCCCTCGTGGAAGACCGCGTCTCCCACCACTGCCTGGCGCATGCGCACATCGACGTGGATACCCTCGGCGCCGGCCACACACGGTTTGCCCATGCCGCGGGCGACCACCGCTGCGTGGCTGGTCTTGCCGCCGCGGCTGGTGAGGATGCCCTGGCTGGCGAAGAAGCCGTGGATGTCCTCGGGTTTGGTCTCCTCACGCACCAGGATCACCCGCTCGCCCGCCCGTCCCCGCTTCTCGGCGCGGTCGGCATCGAATACCGCCACGCCCGACGCCGCCCCCGGCGAGGCCGGCAGCCCGCGTGCCACGGCGCGCGCCTTGGCGGCCGGATTGAGGCGCGGGAAGAGCAGCTGTTCCAGCATGTCCGGCTGGATGCGCAGTAGTGCCTGTCGGCGGTCGATCAGGCCCTCCTGCACCATCTCCACCGAGGAGCGCACCAGGGCCTGGGCGTTCATCTTGCCATTTCGTGTCTGCAGGCAGTAGAGCACGCCGCGCTCGACGGTGTACTCGTAGTCCTGCACCTCCTTGTAATGCGCCTCCAGGCGGTTTCTCAGCTCGACCAGCTGACGGTAGATGTCCGGCCGCTCGCGCTCCATCTCCGCCACCGGCTTGGGTGTGCGGATGCCTGCGACGACGTCCTCGCCCTGGGCGTTGGTGAGATATTCGCCGTACATGACGTTCTCACCGGTGCCCGGGTCACGCGTGAAGCCCACACCGGTGGCGCTCCAGTTCTCGCCCTCGTCACCCATGTTGCCGAAGACCATGGCCACCACGTTGACCGCCGTGCCATTGGCCATCTCAGGGGTGATCTTGAATTCGCGCCGGTAGTCGACCGCACGCTTGCCCATCCAGGAGTTGAATACCGCCTTGATGGCGATCTCCAACTGTTCGTAGGGATCGGTCGGGAAGGGCTTGCCGGTCACCCGCTCGACCACCGCCAGGAAACGATCGGCGACCTCGGCCAGATTGGCCGCCGACAGGCCCACGTCCTGTTTCACCCCAGCGGCCTGCTTCACCGCCTCGAACTCGGCGTCGAATTCCGCTTCCGGCACGCCCAGGGCCACCTTGCCGAAGAGCTGGATGAAACGGCGGTAGGCGTCATAGCCGAAACGCTCGTTGCCGGTCTGCTCGATCAGACCCTGCAGGGTGTCGCGGTTGAGGCCCAGGTTGAGGATGGTGTCCATCATGCCGGGCATGGACATCGCCGACCCGGAGCGTACCGAGACCAGCAGCGGGTTGCTGCGGCCGCCGAAGGTCTTGCCGGTCTTCTCCTCCACCGCCGCCATGTGCAGGCGCACCTGCTCCAACACCCCCTCGGGCAGCTCATGTGCCGGGTTGTCCAGATAGGCGAGACAGGCCTCGGTGGTGATGACGAAGCCAGGCGGGACGTTGAGCCCGATTCTCGTCATCTCGCACAGGTTGGCGCCCTTGCCGCCGAGCAGATGCTTGTTCTTGCCGTCGCCCTCGGCAAAGGCGTAGACCCATTTCTTGCTCATGATGGTCCTCCACGGAAATTCGGATCGTTCATAGGGACAACAAGGGAAAGACCCGATGCGGGCGCACCGGGCCGGGCATCACTTGCCGACTGTGCCCCCTTGCCGGAAACGCTCCAGCCAGAGCAGGCCCATGACCGTCTTGGCTTCGCAGATGCGGCCGTCGCGGATCATCTCCAGCGCATCCACCATGGGCAGGCGCAGGATCTCCAGGAATTCGTCGTGGTCCGGGCCGTCGCCCACGTGCCTGAGCCCCCGCGCCAGGTAGAACACTAGCCGCTCGTCCGAGTAGCCGATGCAGGGGTAGAAGGTGGCGAGGTAGTGCCAGTCGTCCGCCGCATAGCCGGTCTCCTCCTGCAGCTCGCGCCGTGCACAGGCGAGTTCCGTCTCGTGCGGATCGAACTTGCCGGCGGGCAGCTCGATGAAGTCGCGGTGCAGGGGATAGCGGTGCTGGCGCTCCAGCAGCACGTCGCCGTTGTCGAACAGGGGGATGATCACTGCCGCGCCCGGGTGCACCAGGTATTCCCGGCTGGACTCCCTGCCGTCGGGTAACCTCACCCGGTCCAGCTTGGCGTGGAGCAAGCGGCCCTGGTAGACGGTTTCGGTCGAGAGGGTCTCTTCGGTGAGATCGGGGCCGGACATGGAATGGGCGGATTCGTGTTTGCAGACAGTATAGCCCCTCGCAGCGAAGCTTTTATTGCCGCCTCGGCTCGGTTAGCATCGACCCGCCGCCCGTGCCCACTACGAGGAGATCGACATGCCCCTGACCAAGATCCTGCTGGAAGAGCAAGACATCCCCACCCACTGGTACAACGTGGTGGCGGACATGCCCAATCCCCCCGCCCCGCCGCTGGGGCCCGATGGCAAACCGGTGAGCCCGGAACAGATGCTGGCCATCTTCCCCGGCAACATCCTGGAGCAGGAGATGAGCGCCGAGCGCTGGATCCCCATCCCCGAGGAGGTGCGCGAGGCCTACCGCCTGTGGCGCCCCTCCCCCCTGGTGCGCGCCCACCGTCTGGAAAAGGTGCTGGGCACCCCGGCGAAGATTTACTTCAAGTACGAAGGGGTCTCGCCCGCCGGCTCGCACAAACCCAACTCCGCCGTGCCGCAGGCCTGGTTCAACAAGCAGGCCGGCATCTCGCGGCTGACCACCGAGACCGGCGCCGGCCAGTGGGGCTCCTCGCTGGCGCTCGCCGGCCAGCTCTTCGGCCTGGAGGTGCGCGTTTACATGGTGAAGGTGTCCTACCACCAGAAGCCCTTCCGCCGCTCCATGATGCAGACTTGGGGCGCCGAGGTCTTCGCCAGCCCGAGCAATCTGACCCAGGCCGGCCGCAGGATCCTGGAGCTCGACCCGGACAATCCCGGCAGCCTGGGCATCGCCATCTCGGAGGCCGTCGAGGAGGCGGCCGGACGCCAGGACACCAACTACGCCCTGGGCTCGGTCCTCAACCACGTCCTGCTGCACCAGACGGTGATCGGTCTGGAGGCCAAGAAGCAGTTCGAGAAAGTAGGCGACTACCCGGACATGATTTTCGCCCCCTGCGGCGGCGGCTGCAATTTCGCCGGCGTGTCCTTCCCTTTCCTCGCAGACAAGGCCGCCGGCGACAGACGGGCGCAGAATCTGCGCTGTGTCGCGGTCGAGCCGGCCTCCTGCCCCACCCTCACCAAGGGGGTGTACGCCTATGACTATGGGGACGCCTCGGGCTACACGCCGCTGATGAAGATGTACACCCTGGGCCACGACTTCATGCCGCCCGGCATCCACGCCGGCGGCCTGCGCTATCACGGCGACTCCCCGCTCATCTCCCAGCTCTGGCACGAGCGGCTCATCGAGGCGGTGGCCGTGCCGCAGATCGCCACTTTCGAGGCTGGCGTGATGTTCGCGCGCGCCGAAGGCATCATCCCGGCGCCCGAGTCCTGCCACGCCGTGCGCGCCTGCATCGACGAGGCCCTGCGTTGCAAGGCCACGGGCGAGGCCAAGACCCTGCTGTTCAACCTGTCCGGCCATGGTCACTTCGACATGGCCTCCTACGACAAGTACTTCGCCGGCGAGCTGGAGGACTACGAGTACCCCACCGAGGCCATCCAGGCCGCCCTGGCCAATCTGCCCAAGGTGGCGGAAACGGCCTGAGATTCTGACGTCTCTTCGAAAACAAAAGGCCGCATCCAAGGATGCGGCCTTTGTGCTCCGAGCAGCCGCTCAGGGCAGGATACGCAGCTCCACCCTGCGGTTGTCGGCGCGTCCTGCTGCGCTGGTGTTGTCGGCCACCGGCGCGGATTGACCATAACCCTTCGGCACCAGCCGGGCGGCATCGATCCCCATCTGCACGAAGTAATCGACTACGGCCTGCGCCCGCCGTTGCGACAGGTCGAGATTGTAGGCGGCGCTGGCGCGGTCGTCGGTATGACCGGCCACTTCCACCCTGAGCTGCGGGTAGCGCTTGAGGGTGGCCACCGCCTCGTCCAGGATGGGCCTGGCATCAGGGCGAATGGCAGCGGAGTCATTGTCGAAATTCACCCCCTTGAGCCGGATGGTGCTCGCCAGCGTGCAGCCGCGCGCGTCCACCCTGTCGCCTCTGGGTGTATTGGGGCACTGATCCAGGGCATCGGCGACGCCGTCGCCATCGCTATCGAGCTCGCAGCCCTGCGCATCCACCTTGCGACCGGCCGGGGTGCCTGGGCAGCGGTCCAACCGGTCGACGACGCCATCGCCGTCACTATCGAGCTCACAGCCCTGCGCATCCACCCTGGC
>CALHRD010000008.1 GCA_938038385.1 uncultured Burkholderiales bacterium | reverse complement strand
CCCTGCAGGCGGGGAAGCGGCTGGGGGCGGGGACCGTTCAGCCATGCACGGCAGCGGGAACGACTTGGCGCCTGCGGCCGGGTCGGGTGCCGCCTCTGAGCACCCCCAGGGCCGGGCTGCGCCCAGCCCGCCCCCCCGAGGGGGAGCAAGAAACACTTGGGGCGGCCCGGCGTGTTTCTTGAGAGCCAAGGGCACAGCGACCCTGAGCTCAGAGTGCGTATCGGGCCTGCACCTCGTTGCCGCAGCCGCTGTAGACCAGTTCCCGGCAGAGGCTCCTGACCAGGGCGATCCCACGGCCGTGGGGACGCTGGTCGGCGTCGACACGCGGTGTCATGTAGTCCGCGTAGTCGAAACCCGGGCCGCTGTCCCTGACTCGGATGTCGAGCACGGTCTGCCCGGCCTCCATGCGCATGTGCAATTCGATTTCGATGTAGCCGGCCGTCAGGGCCTCTAGACGGCTGGCACGCTCGGCCAGATAGCGCTCGAAGCCGCCTTCCGCAGCCTTGATGGCCGAGTCGAGACCAAGCAGGCCATGATCGAGGGCGTTGTTGTACAGCTCGGAGAGGATCAGGAACAGGCTACCCGCATGGGGTTTGATAACCTCGCTCTGCGAGAGCATGCCCAGTACCATCGGCACCGCGTCGAGGGTACGCAACTCGGCCGGACCCAGGCTGAGACCCACGCGCCAGTCCGACACCGGCGCGGCTGTTGCGCGGCTCACCGGGTTCAAGCGCACCTGCCGCCGACGCTCGTGTGGTACGTGCACCAGCGCGAAGGACACGTCGTCGTGTACCGGCCCGCCCTCGCTGAGCAACGAGTGTATGGTGTCCTGCAGACGCAAGAAGCGCGCACTGCCAGGACAGTGCACCAGCAGTCTTTCGATGCGTTCGGGCGAGAGGCGGTCGCCATCTGCGGATTCCAGCTCGATCAGGCCATCCGTGCACAGCAGAAGGTGGCCGCCTCCCTCGATACGGCCATGCTCGGTGGCGTCGGAAAACGCCTCTGGCGGCAGCACACCCAGGGCCATGTGGCGCGATGGCCAGCGCAGGCTGACACCATCCTTGCCGACGTAGAGCGCATCCGGGTTGCCGCCATTCCAGATTTCGATCGCCTGCTGGCGCACGTCGATGGCGGCAAGGGTGGCGGCGGCGAAGCGGTCGGCCGGCAGCAGGTGCTTTAGCTTACGATTGAGTTCACTGGCGATAGCGGCGAGCGAAAACCCTTTAGCCGTCATCCCATAGAAGACCGGCGGCAGGGTCATCGCCGAGAGTGCCGCTGCAAGTCCATGGCCGGTGGCATCGGCCACCAAGACATGCAGCACATCGGCAGGCGTACGCGCGGCGCAGACGAGGTCGCCACAGAAGTGGTTCGCCGGCCGTGTATAGATCTGTACCAGCGGGTCGGGCCCGGCCCCTGCCTCTTTGAGTCGTGCCATGACGTGGCGCGCAAGCTCGTTTTCCTCGCTCTGCGTCGCCTGCAACTGCGCGAGCTCGGCGATGTGGTCGAGTAAACGCCGCTGCAGACCGATGGCCTTGGCATAGCCGTTGATCTTGGCCCGCAGCAGGCGCAGATCGGCCGGCTTGACCAGGTAGTCGTCGCCGCCGCACTCCAGCCCCTCGATGACGTCATCCATGCGATCCATGGCGGAGAGGAATACCACCGGCACCCAACGCTCCGCGGGCAGGCTGCGGATCTCCCGCGCGGCGGCCAGGCCGTCCATCTCCGGCGTCATGACACCCATGAACACCAGATCCGGGGCCTCCTCCCGGTATCGGCGAACCGCTTCGCGACCATCGTTCGCGGTCACCACGCTGTGGCCGAGACGACTCGCCACGGCGCGGACCACAGCGATGTTGGCCTCCACGTCATCGGCCACCAGGATCTTCAGCGCTGGCGCAGACATTTGGGTTAATCGCGCAAGGTGAACAGCTTGCTGAAATTGGCGATGTCCAGGACCTGCTTCACCGTGCCCTGCAGACCGGAGAGCACGATGCGCTTGCCCTTGCCCTCGGCCTTTTCCCGCAACAGCAGCAGCATGCCCAGGGCCGAACTGTCCAGGTAGTCGACACGGGCAAAGTTGATGTCCAGCTCCTTCACCGCCTGATCCGCCAGAACCTCGTCACTGCACTGGCGAAAGTCGCGGTGAGCATGAAAATCGAAGCGACCCGCCAGGATGATGCGGGCGCGTTCGTTGTCAACGTTTCGTTGTATCACCATGGTTATCTCCTGAGAGTGAACGATGATTGGCGAGCGGTCAGAGGTGTGGGGTCGGTGCGATGCGCCATGCCGAAGGGATCTATCGCCGTTCGCCGGTTACCGCCAACCGCTCCAGAACCCGGCGCGCGATGTCCTGCAGCGGCAGCACCTCCATCGCCGCCCCCATGTCGATGGCGGCCCTGGGCATGCCGAAGACGACACAGCTGGCCTCGTCCTGGGCGAAGGTGTAGGCACCGGCCTGGCGCATGGCCAGCAGTCCCGCGGCACCGTCCTTGCCCATGCCGGTGAGGAGGACACCGAGGGCATTGGACCCCAGTGCCTCCGCCGCGCTGTGGAAGAGCACGTCCACCGACGGCCGGTGGCGATTCACCGGCGCATCCTGGGACAGCTCGGTGTAGTAATAGGCCCCGCCCTTCTTCACCCGCAGGTGCGAATGGCCGGGGGCGACGTAGGCATGGCCGGGCAGGACGCGCTCGTTGTGGGCGGCCTCCTTGACAGTCATGGCCGAGAGACCGTTCAGACGCTCGGCGAAAGATCGGGTGAAGCTCTCCGGCATGTGCTGGGTGATGAGCATGCCCGGCGCATCGGCCGGCATGCTGCAGAGCACCTCCTTGAGGGCCTCGGTACCCCCGGTGGAGGCACCGATACAGAGGAGCTTCTCCGTGGTGCCGAAGACATGTCCGGCGATCGGCCGCGGTTGGTTGGACGGGGTCGCACCCAGACCATGGCGGCGTATCCTGGCCCGGGCCGCGGCCCGGATCTTGTCGCTGATCTCGCGCGCCAGCTCGGGGAACTGCTCGGCCACGCCGAGCCGGGGCTTGGTGATGAAGTCCACCGCCCCCAGTTCCAGAGCCTTTAGCGTGACCTCGGAACCTTGTTCGGTCAGGGAAGAGACCATGACCACCGGCATGGGCCGCAGGCGCATGAGCTTTTCCAGGAAATCCAGCCCGTTCATGCGCGGCATCTCGACATCGAGGGTGATGACGTCGGGGTTGAGCTGTTTGATCAGCTCGCGCGCCACATGCGGGTCGGGGGCCATGCCCACGACCTCGATATCGGGCTGGCTGCCCAGCAGCTCGCGCATCAGGCTGCGGATGAGGGCGGAGTCGTCGACGACGAGGACGCGGATACGGCCATTCATCAGAACAACTCCACCTCGCCGGCGATGGGGGCGCGGCTGAGGCGATGGTTGTATTCCCGCTCGCGCGCGACGATGGTGTCGTTGTGCACGCCCTTGAGCTTTTTCACCATCACCCGCCCGGTAGCAGGAAAAAAATAGACCTTGCGTGGGTGGATGCCGCGCAGATCCTCCGACAGCACGCGGATGCGCTCCTGGGCCAGATAATCGAGCACGAAGTCGCTGTTGGCCTCGCCCACGTTGACGGTGGTGAATCCCCTGAGCACCGCCGCGCCGCCGAACACCTTGGCCTCCAGACGGCTGCGGTTGGCGCCCAGCTTGACCAGCTGGTTGATGAGGACCTCCATGGCATAGCCGCCGTAGCGTGCGGTGGCGGACATCAGGTCATGCGGATCGCCGCCTTCCGGCAGCATGAAATGGTTCATGCCGCCGATCCCCGTCTGCGGGTCGCGGATGCAGGCCGCCACACAGGAACCGAGCACGGTCACCAGCAGCATGTCCCGTCCGGTGGCGTAATACTCGCCGGGCAACAGCTTCGCCGCCTCCATGTCGAAGGTGCGGTCATAGTATTTGTTGGGGGCGAGGACTTCCTCGTAGGCAGGCAGAGACATGTCAGTTCCGCACGGCCGTTCCGAAGGAACTGACCACCCCCTCGGTGGGGAACGAGCGCAGCGAGTCAGGGGGGCGTTTCATCCTAGGCCTTCATGGCCGGCAGTGGCCTCGATGGTGCAGGCTGCGCATGCTCATAGACGGTCTGGCCGCGCAGGCGGAACAGATCCGCGGCATGATAGAGGGCCTCGGAGTGGCCCAGAAACAGGAGCCCATCCGGTTTGAGCAGAGGTTTCATGCGCTGCAGGATGCGATATTGCGTCGGCTTGTCGAAATAGATCATCACGTTGCGACAGAAGATGGCGTCCAGCGGCCCTTTCACCGACCATTGGGCATCGAGCAGGTTGAGCTGGAAGAAACCGATCATCGCCTGCAGCTGCGGCCTGACCTTCACCAGCCCTTCGCGGCTGCCCGTACCCCTGAGGAAGAAACGCTGTTGCCTGCCTGCATCCATTTTGGCGATGCGCTCCATGGGATAGACCCCCTCGCGGGCCTTCTGCAGCACCTGGGTGTCCAGGTCGGAGGCCATGATCCGCACACCCTGGTGAGCATCGCCCAGCGCCTCCACTGCCGTCATGGCGATGGAATAAGGCTCCTCGCCGGTCGAGGCGGCCGCGCTCCAGATCGTGATGGGCCGCTCCCGCCGGTTCTTTAGAAACCCCTTCAGGATGTCAAAGTGATGCGCCTCGCGGAAAAACGACGTGAGGTTGGTGGTCAGGGCGTTGACGAAGGCCTCCCATTCCGCACCATCGCCACGCTTCAACAGCGCCAGATAGTCCTGGAAGCTGGTCAGCCCCGTCGCCCGCAGCCGACGCGCCAGCCGGCTGTAGACCATGTCCACCTTGGCCTCCGAGAGGGTGATGCCGGCATGGCTGTAGATGAGCCGCCGCACCGCCTCGAAATCCTGGGCGGTGAACTCGAATTCGCGTTCTGTTTTCAGCGCTTCAGCCATGGGACACTAGGTCAAGAGGCGTCAGGAAAGATGAATGAGCAAGGAGGAGATCCGAATCCGTGTAGATCACGACCAACCCTGTGTAGATCGGCCTTCGGTCCGACGGTCTGGGTGTCGGGCTGAAGCCCGACCTACGGGCCTTTCCGCCTGAGGCGCACGCATTCCGCGGTAGCCCGTAGGCGGAAGTGCTTCACCCTTCCGAATTCATCCCTTCGCTCAAAACTCCTCCCATTCATCCTCATCGGCAGGGCCGGGCTTGGGCAGGGCCTTGGTCGAGCTGCGTGACGACACTGGGGTCTTGCGCGCTAGGGGTGCGGCCGGCCGGCTCGCCGGGCGCTGCACCGCCCGCACGGGCGCTGGCATGCCGGCCCCAGTCGCCAGCTTGAACAGCGACACCGCCTGGGCCAGCGCGTCGGCCTGATCCTGCAGGCTCTCGGCGGCGGCGGCGGCTTCCTCCACCAGGGCGGCGTTCTGCTGCGTCATCTCGTCCATCTGCGCCACCGCGACATTGACCTGCTCGATGCCCTGGCTCTGCTCCACGCTGGCCGCCGTGATCTCGCCCATGATGTCGGTGACGCGCCTGACCGCCTGGACGATCTCGTCCATGGTGGCGCCGGCCTGCTCGACCAGCTTGTAGCCGTTGTCGACCTTGTCCACCGAGTCGGAGATCAGGCTCTTGATCTCCTTGGCAGCGGCGGCGGAGCGCTGGGCGAGGTTGCGCACCTCGCCGGCCACCACCGCAAAGCCACGGCCCTGCTCGCCGGCCCTTGCCGCTTCCACCGCGGCGTTGAGCGCCAGGATGTTGGTCTGGAAGGCGATGCCGTCGATCACGCTGATGATGTCGGCGATCTTCTTGGAGGCATCGGCGATGGCGCCCATGGTGCTGACCACCTCGCCCACGACCTCCCCGCCCTTGACCGCCACGCCCGAGGCGCCCTGAGCGAGCTGGTTGGCCTGGCGGGCGTTCTCGGCGTTCTGCTTCACTGTGGAGGTCAGCTCGTCCATGGAACTGGCGGTCTCTTCCAGACTGGAAGCCTGGCTCTCCGTGCGGCTCGACAGATCGGCGTTGCCGGAGGCGATCTCGCGCGAGGCGGTGTTGATGGCGTCGGTCGCCTCGCGGATCTGGGTGACGATCTCCTTCAGCCGCTCGCTGGTGGTGTTGCTGGCCTCCTTGAGCTCACCGAAGAGGCCCTGGTAGTCGTGGTCGATACGCTGGGTGAGGTCGCCCTCGGCGAGCGCCTTGAGCACGCGCGCGACGTCGCGCATCCCTCCTTCGGTGGTCTCCAGCAGGCGGTTGATGCCTTCTGAGAGCTGGCGGAAGAAGCCTTCCTTGCCTTCCAGCATGAGCCGGCGGCTGAGGTCGCCCGCGGCGGCGGCTTCGATCAGCTCCGCCACCTCGATCTCCACGGCCACTTCGGCGGTCCGGTCCGTCCAAGTGCTGACGCGGCCGAGCGTTTCGCCATTGACGTCCAAGATCGGCCTGGCGGCGAGTCGCAGGTGATGTCCCCGGAACAGGAAATCGACGTCGCTACCCTGGTGGAGGGCCGCATCCAGTTTGGCCGCAGCCTCGGGCGCGTCGAACAGGTCGGATAGCTTGCGCCCGATCAGTTTGGTCGCGTCGAAGCCTGGCCCACCGATGGAATTCATGAGTTGCCTGCCAACCGGCGTCATGTAGATGAGGTTGCCGTCCGGGCCAGAGATGGTGATGGCCGCGGTGGAGTTGTCCAAGGCCACCTTGACTCGGGTGGCCTCTCGCGCCTGGCGCCGCGACTCGGCGAGGTCGAAGCCCAGGCGGATGTAGAGCGAACGGAAGGCGTCGGTCATGGCGCCGACCTCGTCATCGCGCTCGGTGAACACCGCCACGTTGTAGTTGCCTTGCGAGATCTCGCGCATCTGACTGGCGACCCGCCGCATGGGTCGGACGATGGCGATCGAGGTCAGCCATGCCATGACGCCGCCGAGCAAGACAGCGGCGAAGATGGTTGCCAGCGAGAAACTACGGATGTTTTCATAGCTCATCTCGGCCACAGCATAGGCCCGGCCTGACTCGCGCAGTTGATGATCGATGAGCTCTGCGAGCTTGCCGGTGATCGGGTCGATGCTGGCGTACAGGGGACCCTGGAGGGCCGTAAGCTGTCCGCTGGCATTGCCCTTGAGGCTGACCAGACGAGACTCCAAGGTGCTCAACGTCGCATCGGCCTGAACGATGAGGGCCTCGGCCTCGCCGGCCAATCTCGACTCGTCCTCCGCAAGCGGGCGGGAGCGATAATCCCGCCACAACTCGCGGTTCTGCTCACGCGCCTGCCGGACCCCATTGAGGGCATCCTCTGCATTCATCAGTCCGGCATTGGCCTTGTTCACCGCGTCGATGATGGACACCGCGTAACCATCGGATAGGCTCTTGAGCTGTTTGATCGGCGTGACCCTCTCGGTATAGACGGTCCTGAGACTATCCCGACTGTTCGACAAGCCATCCAGACTCAACAGACCGACGGCCAAAAGGAGGACGGCGAACATCGCCACCAGAGTCCAGATGCGGGCGCGGATGCTCAGGTTCCTGATGCGATGCGTAAGATTGGCGACAGGACCAGTTCTGACGATCTTGCCTTCGCGTATGGTCAGGCCCTTTGCTTGGCCGCTCTTGAATTTGGCATAGGCCTGGCTAACTGCCTCGACTTCCGCGCGCCCAGGTTTGCTGCGCACCGACAGGTAGCCCGTGATCTGGCCGTTCTCCCAGATCGGCGTGGCATTGGCCAGCACCCAGTAGTGGTCGCCGTTCTTGCAGCGGTTCTTGACATAACCGGTCCAGGGCTTGCCCGCCTGCAGGGTCTCCCAGAGGTCCTTGAAGGCCTCGGCCGGCATGTCCGGGTGGCGGATGATGTTGTGCGGCGCGCCAATGAGCTCGGCCTCGGTGAAGCCGCTGATTTCGACGAAATAGGGGTTGACATAGGTGATGATGCCGCGCGTGTCGGTGCGGGAGACGATGTACTCCCCGTCCCGCATGACGCGCTCGACGTTGGTGACCGGCATGTTCATGCGCATGGTTTGCTCCTCATTCGGTTGCCGTTTCGATCAAGGCCATTTCCCGGCTGCTCATCAGCCGCTCGATGTCCACCACGATGATCATGCGTTCGTCCACGGTGCCGAGTCCCAGGATGTGACGCGTGTCCAGCGTGGCGGAAAACTCCGGTGCCGGGCGCAGGTTGTCCGAATTGAGCTGGATCACGTCGGACACCCCGTCGACCACCATACCCACCACGCGGCGACCGATGTTGAGGATGATCACCACGGTGAACTGGTCGTAGCTCGGCTCGCCCAGGTTGAACTTGATGCGCATGTCGACGATGGGCACGATCACCCCGCGCAGGTTGATCACCCCCTTGAGGAAGGGGGGCGCATTGGCGATCGTGGTGGGCGGCTCGTAGCCACGGATCTCCTGCACCTTGAGGATGTCGATGCCGTATTCTTCCTGCCCCAGGGTGTAGGTGAGGTATTCCCCCGAACCGACGGGGGCCTGCACTTCCAAGGTCTGTTCCACGTTGTTCAGCTCCTCACGCGGCCTGGCGGCCGTAAGTGTTGCGGTTGATGTTGAGCCCCATGCGGGTGACTGCGGCGATGTCCAGGATCAGCGCCACCCGGCCGTCGCCCATGATGGTGGCGCCGGAGACTCCTTCCACCTTGCGGTAGTTGCTCTCCAGGCTCTTGATCACGACCTGGTGCTGGCCCAGCAGTTCGTCGACGAACAGGGCCGCGCGCCCACCCTCGGCCTCGATGACCATGAGGATGCCCCTGGCCGGGTCGCGCACCGCACCGGGCAGATTGAAAACCTCGGCAAGCGGGATCAACGGCAGGTATTCGCCTCGGATGTGGACCACGCGACCCTCGCCGGACACGGTGCGGATGTCCTTAGGACGCGGCTGCAGCGATTCGACCACCAGGGTGAGCGGCACGATATAGGTCTCGCCCCCCACCCCCACCGACATCCCGTCCAGGATGGCCAGCGTGAGCGGCAGGCTGATGATGGTGCGGGTGCCGTAACCGGGTGAGGATTCGATCTCCACCCGGCCACCCAGCCCCTCGATGTTCTTCTTCACCACGTCCATGCCCACGCCGCGGCCCGAAACATCGGTGACCTGATCGGCGGTGGAAAAACCCGGCGCATAGATGAGCTGCCAGACCTCCTGATCGCTCATGGCATCGCTCACCGGCAGGCCCCGCTCGCGCGCCTTGGCCAGGATCTTGTCGCGATTGAGGCCAGCCCCGTCGTCCATGACCTCGATGACGATGTTGCCGCCCTGGTGCGCGGCCTTCAGCGTCAGGGTGCCCTTGGGCGACTTGCCGGCGGCGATGCGCCGCTCGGGCGTCTCGATGCCGTGGTCCAGGCTGTTCCTGACCAGATGGGTGAGCGGATCGGTGATCTTCTCGATCAGGCCCTTGTCCAGCTCGGTCGCCTCGCCGATGGTCCTGAGTTCCACCTGTTTGCCGAGCTTGCCGGCGACGTCCCGCACGACGCGCGGAAAGCGGGAGAAGACCATGCTCATGGGCAGCATGCGTATGCCCATCACCGATTCCTGCAGGTCGCGTGTGTTGCGCGCCAGCAAATCGATGCCGGCCAAGAGCCGCTCGGCCTGGACGGGGTCCAGATGGCTGGCGGACTGCGCCAGCATGGCCTGGGTGATGACCAGTTCGCCCACCAGGTTGATGAGCTGGTCCACCTTTTCCACGGAGACACGGATGCTCGAGGCCTCGGCCGTGGCGCTGGCGGCCACCTTGTCCGTTTCGCGCCGCCCGGTGCGCACGGTCTCCACCGATGGGTTGTCACTGGCGCGACGGCCATGGGAGGGCGCTGGCGGCGGAGGGGCAAGCTGCGGTGTTGCCGCCACGGTCTCCTTCGGCACGGCCGGGGGTACGCCGGGTGCGTCACTGAAGAAACCGAACCCCTCGCCCTCCGTGGTCACGGTGGCCGTGTCGGATTTCCCCGTGGCCGGCACGCCCGGCATGTGAGTCACTCCGCCCTCCCAGGGCGGAGCTTCCTCGCCACGGTTTTGAGCGGGGCCTGCGGCCCCTGGGCTACGCTCTGTCTCGCTGGCGCGAGAGTCGTGGTCGTCGAAGAAACCATACCCCGCCGCCTCGGTTTGAGTCTCTGCGGACGGCCCACCGGGCGCCGCCTCGAACAGGCCGTAACCGGGATCCTCAGTCTGCACGGCTGCCGGCTCCTGCTCGTCGAACAGGCCATAGGCCGTCTCGGGACCACCCGCCCGCACCAGGATGTCCTCGGGCAGGGCATAGAAGCCGAGGGCCTCGCGCAATGCCGCCTCGCCGTGGGCGGTGGTGGCCCACAGGGCCAGGCGGGGTTGATCGGCGGTCGGCCACTGCTGGATCTCGCAGGCAGCGAGTTCCCTCAGTGCGTCGATCAGGTGGCCGACGCTGGCGGCGTCCGCGGCGATCTCCGGCGAGACGCTGCACTCGATCCAGTAGCACACCGCTTGCTCCCCTGCCTCTGCACTGGTGTTGGACAGCCGGCTCAGCCGCTCGCAGACGGCACGCACCTCGGCCTCGTCGACCGCCTCACCGCCCTGGTGGTGGGCGAGCTGCGCCTTGAGGACATCGCCGGCGGCCAGGAAGGCGTCCACCATCTCCGGCAGGAGGGCGAGCTCCTCCTTACGCACGCGGTCCAGCAGGGTCTCCAGGATGTGGGTCACCTCGGTCATGTCGGCGAAGCCGAAGGTGCCACTCCCACCCTTGATGGAGTGGGCCGCTCGGAAGATGGCGTTGAGGTCTTCCAGCGAGGGGGCCTCGACGTCCAGCGCCAGCAGGAGCCCCTCCATGTTAGCCAGGTGCTCCGCCGCCTCCTCGAAGAAGACCTGGTAGAACTGACTCATGTCGATGTTCATGGCACGCTCTGCATGTGTAGTAAGGGGCGGAGGAAGTTGCTCTCGGTCATCGGACGCCTGCCACAAAATCTGTTAACCGATGACCTTCCTCACCACCTCCAGCAGCTTCTGCGGGTCGAACGGCTTCACCAGCCAGCCGGTGGCGCCGGCGGCACGACCGGCGGATTTCATGGCGTCTGACGATTCGGTCGTGAGCATCAGGATGGGCGTGGCCCGGTATTGCGGCAGTCCGCGCAGGCTCTTGATGAGGGTGAGCCCGTCCATCCTGGGCATGTTCTGGTCGGTGAGGATGAGGTCGGCGTTGCGCCCCTTGGCCTTGCCAAGACCATCCTCGCCGTCCACCGCCTCCATGACCTCGTAACCCGCGCTTTTCAGGGTGAAGGCCACCATCTGGCGGATGGAGGCGGAATCGTCCACGGTCAACACGACTTTGCCCATAGCGATAACCTCGTTTGGTTCTAAAACAGTTCGATCTCGCCCGAGCCCATATCGGTCTGGGCCACGGCGTTCTTGTTGAAGTCCACGGCGGCCAGACATGACTTGGCCTGTTCGGTGGTCTTGATCAGTTCTTCGAGCACATCACCGCCGCGGCCGGGTTCCGCTGCCAATGCCAGCATCATCTCCTGCACCGCCGTGATGCGCATGCGCCCCTGCTCCAGCAGCTGACCGGTCATGTCCTGGAACTGCAAGGCGGTGACCGCCCGAT
Organism: uncultured Burkholderiales bacterium; assembly: GCA_938038385.1. Taxonomy (GTDB): domain Bacteria; phylum Pseudomonadota; class Gammaproteobacteria; order Burkholderiales; family Thiobacillaceae; genus JANWZL01. The sequence goes on along the minus strand of CALHRD010000008.1, from coordinate 4,553 downwards.
TGACCTGGCTGCCGACTTCGTCGGCATGCCGATTGATCTTCTGCGCCGCATCGGCCATGGTCTCGTTGAGCTGCTCGATGCGTTGCATGGTCTCCTGCAGCCGGTGCTTGGATTGCAGGGCGTAGCTCATGTCCATGGTGGCCACGGCATATATGGATTCGTTGGCCTTGGTCAGGGAGGCATGCACGGCATCCATGCGGCTGCGGATCTGCTGGCTGAACTGGTCGGTGCGTTGGGACAGTGCCCGCACCTCGTCGGCGACCACGGCAAAGCCGCGGCCCGCCTCGCCGGCGCGGGCCGCCTCGATGGCGGCATTGAGGGCCAGGAGATTGGTCTGCTTGGCGATGCCCTCGATCTCGCCCAGGATCCTCAGCATCGCGTCGGACTCCTGGTTGATGGCCTCCATGGTCTCCACCAACCCCATCGCGATCTTGCTCGTTTCCACCGTGTTGTTGACGAAGACCTCAAGCGTGCGGGAGGTGTCCAGGACGAAATCGGCGAAACGCACCTGGCCGGCGCCCTCGTCACCGCCGTGCATACCTTCGACGATGTAGAGGGCGAGATCGTGCTGGGCGCGTATGTGCTCGTTGACCGCCCCGAAGCTGGCGATCAGCTTGTCGATGGCCTCGGCGAGCAGGCCCTTGACCCGTTCGATATCGGCGGCACCGCTCTGGCAGAGCGCCGCGCCCTGTGCTGCGGCGTCGCGAAGGTCTGACCGCACCAGGGACAACCCGGCCGAGACCGGCTCCGGCAACACCCTGCTGTGCGCGTCTTCAGCAACGACCGCCCGGCGCCGCAACGCCCACAGCAGATAGAGCCCGAAGGCGAAAACGGCCAGCAGGCGCCAGACCGGTTCGGCAAACCATGTCAACGCCGCGAGCAACAGCAACAGGACGACCGAGACGAGCGCGTTTTTGTCCTTCAAGCTTCCCCCGAGGCTGATAGAGCATCAGCCTGCTTATCGGCAGGTCGGGGTGAATCTTGAGGGGGGAGAGCAGGGACCGCAGCCGGCAGCTGCAGGAATCGGCCCGAAGGCCGCCCGCCCTGACCAAGGGGCGGACGATCACGAACCGCGGGGCCCGTGACGGCCCATTGAATGGCTCAGTGGGCGGGGATGTCGTGCAACAGCTTCTGCAACTCGCCGCTCTGGTACATCTCGCGCAGGATGTCGGCGCCGCCGACGAACTGGCCGTTGATGTAGAGCTGCGGGATGGTGGGCCAGTTGGCGTATTGCTTGACGCCTTCGCGGATGTCCTGGTTCTCCAGCACGTTGACGCTGAAGAACTGCTCCACGCCACAGGCGCGCAGGATGGCTACGGCATTGGCCGAGAAACCGCACTGCGGGAACTGGGGCGTGCCCTTCATGTAGAGAACGATGGGATGGGAGGTGACCTGCTCGCGGATGGTGTCCTGTATGCTCATGATCGTTTCCAATACCTGACATAGTTTGTCGGGTATTTTAACAAGCCCGCACGTGTTGTCAATCGGTCATGATGTCCATAGGTGGCAGCCGACGGTATGCGGTCGCGGCGCCGGGCGTCAGGCCGTCTCTGGCGGCGGCGGCCACGGGTAGAATGTGCCCACCGACACAGACCGCCATGAATTCCCTCTCCGTTCTGCCTGGCTGGCTCCGGCCGTTCGTCCCCTTCCGGTATTGGTGGCCGGCGGTCAATCGCAACACCCTGCGCGACGATGCCATGGCCGGGCTTACCGGGGCGCTGATCGTGCTGCCACAGGGTGTGGCCTTCGCCACCATCGCCGGTCTGCCGCCCCAATATGGGCTCTATGCGGCCATGGTGCCGGCCATCGTCGCCGCCCTGTTCGGTTCCAGCTGGCACCTGGTATCCGGCCCCACCACGGCCATCTCCATCGCCCTCTACGCCGCCCTGAGCAAGCTGGCCGAACCGGGCAGCGACGAGTTCATCCGTCTCGCCCTGACCCTGACCTTCCTGGTCGGCCTCTACGAGCTGGTGCTCGGGCTCGCCCGTCTGGGCACGCTGGTCAACTTCATCTCGCACACCGTGGTGATCGGATTTACAGCCGGCGCGGCCATCCTCATCGCCGCCAGCCAGATCAAGAACTTCTTCGGCCTTCCCATGCCAAGGGGGATGCCCTTCCACGAGATCCTGCGCGAGTTCGCCCTGCGCATAGCCGAGATCAATCCCTACGTCACGGCGGTGGCCCTCGTCACCCTGGCCGCCGGCATCCTGGCCCGGCGTTACCTGCCCCGCCTCCCCTACATGATCGCGGCCATGATCGTCGGCAGCCTGGCGGCCTTCGCGCTCAACACCCTTCTCGGAGGTGAACAGGCCACCGGGATCAGGACGGTCGGGGCCCTGCCCGCCGGTCTGCCACCGCTGTCGCTGCCGGATTTTTCGCCCCAGGCCCTGCGTGACCTCGCTTTTCCCGCGCTGATCATCACCCTCCTTGCACTGACCGAGGCGGTGTCCATCTCCCGCTCCATCGCCACCCGCTCCGAGCAGCGCATCGATGGCAACCAGGAGTTCGTCGGCCAGGGCCTGTCCAACATGGTCGGCGCCTTCTTCTCCGCCTATGCCACCTCGGGCTCGTTCAACCGCAGCGGCGTCAATTACGAGGCCGGGGCGCGCACGCCGCTGGCCGCGGTGTTCGCGGCCGTGTTCCTGGTCATCGTCCTGCTGCTGGTGGCCCCCCTGGCGGCCTACCTGCCCACCGCCTCCATGGCCGGCATCCTCTTTCTGGTCGCCTGGGGACTCATCGACTTCCACCACATCCGGGCGATTTGGCAGACGAGCAAGCCTGAGTCGGCGGTGTTGTGGGTCACCCTGATCGGCACCCTGATCAACCTGGAGGAAGGCATCTTCGCCGGCGTGACCCTGTCGCTCATCATGTACCTCTACCGCACCTCACGGCCGGAGATCGAGACTGTGGTGCCGGTGGGCGAGGGGCCCGACATCTATTTCACCGAGGCCCGCGGCAAACCGCAATGCCCGCAGGTGCGCTTCGTGCGCATCCACGGCTCGCTCTATTTCGGCGCCGTCGATCATGTGCAGCGGGCGCTGGCGCAGATCGACGAGGAGAACCCGCAGCACAAGACGGTGGTCATCGTCGCGCCGGCGATCAACTTCGTCGACGTCGCCGGCGCCGAGATGCTCGCCCAGGAAGCCCGGCGGCGCCGGCGGCTGGGCGGCGGCCTGTACTTCTGGCGGCTGCGCGACACGGTACACCGCTTCCTGCGCCAGGGCGCCTATGTCAAGGACATCGGCGAGGGGGCCTTCTTCCCGGTGCGCTCCAACCTCACCGGCGCCATCTACTGGACCCTGGATCCGGACATCTGCCGCACCTGCAGGACGCGCATCTTCAGGGAGTGCAAGGGCGAGGTCCTCCCCGACGGCCTGCGCCGCCTGCGCCTGATGTTTGCCACCGATGGCAGCGACTACAGCCTCGCCCCGCGCGCCGTTGCGCTGGCGCTCGCCAAGCGGCTGGGGGTGACCCTGGACGTGATGACCATGGCCACGCCCGAGACGGACGAATCGGCCCTGGCCCGGATCGACGCAGTGGTCCAGGCCGCCCAGCGGGAAGGCGTGCGCTGCGAGACGGTGATCCGTCACGGCAGCGATCCGAAGAAAGAGGTCCCCGCCGCCGCGCTGGAGGCCGACACCCGACTGCTCATCATCGGCCGCCGGCCGCCCAGGGGCCTGGCCGACCGCATGCTCGGCGCCAACGCCGCCGCCATCATCGCCGATGCGCCGGCACATGTGCTGGTGGTGCCCAAGGACGCGCGCATGTGGGGCAAACGCATCCTGGTTGGCTATGACGGCACGCCGGCGGCCCAGGCGGCGGTGGATATCGCCCTGATCCTGGCCAAGGCCTGCCGCGTCCCTATCACTCTGGTGACCGCCCTGAAAACTGGAGATGAGCCATCGCCCGCCCTGGCCGAACAGGTGGAGTCCACCCTGCAGTCCCTGCGCATCGAAGGGGTCGAGTCCGAGGCCCGCTTCGTAGCGGGCAACCCGGTCGATGTCCTCATACAGCAGGCGCAGGCCCTGCAGGCCGATCTGGTGGTGGTGGGCACCTACCATGCCGGCCTCAACCGCCTCCTGCCGCGCGGCATCACCGACAGCCTGATCGGCGAGGGCAAGTGGCCGGTTCTGATCGCCAAGGCCGGCAAGCTCACCGGGCTCGACAAGACGGTGGGCTGAGGCCAACCACAGCGCCGGTCATCGGGTTAGGTTATTGTTGTCGATCGCGATCCAAACCCTTCCCCCGACATGGACACCCTGCGCGACTTCCACACCCGCAACCTGCTGCTGGACGAGGGCACACCGGAGCAATTCCGCGCCCGGCTGCTCGCCTATTTCGACAAGACCACAGCCCTGTTCGAGCGCCTGTTCGACTGCCTGGCCGACGACGCGGCCTTCCTTATCCAGCCCGAGCCTTTGCGCCACCCGCACATCTTCTACTACGGCCACACCGCCACCTTCTACATCAACAAGCTCAACGCCGCCGGCCTGATCGACTTCCGCCTCAACCCCGAGTTCGAGTCCATGTTCGCCATCGGCGTGGACGAGATG
>CALHRD010000007.1 GCA_938038385.1 uncultured Burkholderiales bacterium | reverse complement strand
TCACACCCCGCGCAGCAGCGCCTGGATGTCGCGCTCCAGCAGCGCCGGGTCGCCCAGGTTCAGCTCGAGCAGCCGGCGCAGCTCGGTGGCGCTCTCCAGATCGATGCTGACGCACTGGAAGCCGGCATAGCGGCCGTTCTGGTAGACCGGCCGCGCGTCCATGCCGATCTCGATGTCGCGCGCCAGCCAGATCGATACCCGGTAGGTCTGCTGGGCATCCAGTTGCCAGTCGGTGCGCGCCTCCAGCAGGCAGCCCTTGAGGGAAAGGTCGTGCACCTGACAGGGCCAGTCCTGGTCGGCGTCGAACACCGTCGCGCGGGCGTCGTGCACGACACGGTGATAGCGGCGGTTGTCCATGCGTCGACCCCCTCCCGCGTGGCTGACTCAGGCGGTGAGCGTCTGCACCCCATCCGGGGTACCCATCAGGCAGACGTCCGCACCGCGCCGGGCGAACAGCCCGTTGGTGACCACGCCGACGATCTGGTTGATCTCGGTCTCCATCGCCACCGGGTCGAGGATGTTCAGGTTGTGCACGTCGAGGATGACGTTGCCGTTGTCGGTGGTGAAACCGGCGCGCAGCACCGGACTGCCGCCCATCTTCACGAGCTGACGCGCCACATGAGAGCGGGCCATGGGGATCACCTCCACCGGCAGCGGAAAGCGGCCGAGCACGTCCACCAGCTTGGTCTGATCGACGATGCAGACGAACTTCTTGGCGCAGGCGGCGACGATCTTCTCGCGCGTGAGCGCCCCGCCGCCGCCCTTGATCATGGCCAGATGGCGGGTGATCTCGTCGGCGCCGTCGACATAGACCTCGAGCTCCCCCGCCTCGTTGAGATCGACCACGCGGATGCCATGCTTCTTCAGACGCTCGGCGGTGGCCACCGAGGAGGCCACAGCGCCGTCGATGCGACCTTTGATGTGCGCCAGCTCGTCGATGAAGTAGTTGGCGGTGGAGCCGGTGCCCACACCGATGATGCCGGCGGGGACGTGTTCGATGGCGGCGCGGGCGACGGCCCGTTTCATTTCGTCCTGATTCATGGTCTGTTCTCTATCAACTTGTCGCCAAAAGTCCGAGAATAGCGCCAATCCGGGACGTTTCAAACCTGCCGCATGACCGACTATCTGGAAAGGATCCTGCTCGCCCGCGTCTACGACGTGGCCATCGAGTCGCCGCTGGAGGAGGCGGACAACCTGTCGCGCCGCCTCGGCAACCGCATCTGGCTCAAGCGCGAGGACCTGCAGCCGGTGTTCTCCTTCAAGCTCAGGGGCGCCTACAACAAGATGGCAGGTCTCGCACCGGAGCAGCTCCAGCGCGGGGTCGTCGCGGCCTCCGCTGGCAACCACGCCCAGGGGGTGGCCCTGGCCGCGCAGGTGCTGGGTTGCGAAGCGACCATCGTCATGCCCGCCACCACACCGCAGATCAAGGTGGATGCCGTGGCCAAGCGCGGCGCGCGCGTCGTGCTGCACGGCGACGCCTACGACGAGGCCTATGCCCAGGCCCGCAGCATCGCCGACGCCGAGGGCAAGACCTTCGTCCATCCCTACGACGACCCCGACGTCATCGCCGGGCAGGGCACCATAGGCATGGAACTGCTGCGCCAGGCCCGCCATCCCGTGCATGCCGTGTTCGTCCCCGTGGGCGGCGGGGGGCTCATCGCCGGCATCGCCGTGTACCTCAAGCGCCTGCGGCCCGGGATCAAGGTCATCGGCGTCGAGCCCGAGGACGCCGACGCCATGGCCCGCTCGCTGTGCAAGAAGGAACGCATCGTCCTGCCCCAGGTCGGCATCTTCGCCGACGGTGTGGCGGTAAAGCAGGTCGGCGAGGAGACCTTCCGGCTCGCCCAGCAGTACGTCGACGAAGTCATCCGTGTGGACAACGACGCCATCTGCGCCGCCATCAAGGACGTGTTCGAGGACACCCGCTCCATCCTGGAGCCGGCCGGCGCCCTGGGGGTGGCGGGGCTGAAGGCTTGGGTGGCGCGCGAGGGGGTGCGCGAGAGGCACCTGGTGGCCATCGCCAGCGGCGCCAACATGAACTTCGACCGGCTGCGCTTCGTCGCCGAGCGGGCCGAGGTGGGCGAGAAGCGCGAGGCCATCCTGGCGGTGAGCATTCCCGAGCGACCGGGCAGCTTCAAAACCTTCTGTTCCCTCATTGGCGGACGCGTGATCACCGAATTCAACTACCGCTATGCCGACCCCAGGGTGGCGCATGTCTTCGTCGGCATCCAGGTGCACGACCGGGCCGAGGTGGAGCGTCTGGTGCAAACCCTGGAGCAGCACGAGCTGCCGGTGCTGGATCTGACCGACAACGAGATGGCCAAGCTGCACATCCGCCACCTGGTCGGCGGCCACGCGCCGCAGGCACGGCACGAGGTGGTCTATCGCTTCGAATTCCCGGAACGCCCCGGCGCGCTGATGCGTTTCCTCAACAGCATGAGCCATGACTGGAACATCAGCTTGTTCCACTACCGCAACCACGGTGCCGACTATGGCCGTGTGCTGGTGGGCATCCAGGTGCCACCCGAGGAGAAGGCCGATTTCCAGCAGTTCCTCGACGGCCTGGGTTACCGCTACTGGAACGAGGCGCGCAATCCGGCCTACAAGCTGTTCCTTGGCTGAACAGTCCCGGCGACTCGCCGTTCAGACACTGGCACACCCAGCCGGCAGCCGGCTGGCAAAAGATGGACATGCGGTTTGCCGGCCATTGCCCATGTAAGCCTGCACCAGCGAGCGCCGGTTCTGCAATAATCGCCATGACCGCTGGAACTGGGACATCGGGCGGTCAACCATTCACCAACAGGAAGGAGAGACCCCATGCATACGATTCGTGTAACCCTGCTGATGCTATTGGCCCTGGTGTTCGCCGGCGGTGCCTGGGCGGTGCCGCCGGGCATGACGGTGGAATTCACCAAGAGCCCGATGGGCAAGGTGGTGTTCGACGGCAAGCTGCACGCCGACAAGGGCCAGACCTGCGACAAGTGCCACACCGCCGTGTTCCAGATGAAGAAGGGCACGGCCCAGATCAGTATGTCGAACCACATGGAAGGCAAGGACTTCTGCTTCGCCTGCCACAACGGCACGGTTTCCTTCAAGAGCCAGGACAACTGCGCCCGCTGCCACAGCAACAAGTAACGACCTATCACCCCGCTGCCCGCGCGGGCGGTCGAAAAAAACGGAGGGCATGCCCTCCGTTTTCGTCTGTTGTCCAGGCCTTACTTGGTCTTGCAGGTCTTGATGCCGAAGGGCAGATAGACCGGACACCAGCCGATTGCGCCTGTCGCCAATGGCACGACGCCGATCCAGGCCCAGACCGGCCCCCCCATCACGGCCCAGATGACGAGGGCCAGCCCGACGACGATGCGCAGGATGCGGTCGATACCGCCTACGTTGGTGGTCATTGTGATCTCCTTTCCTTGATCGAACCCCACAGCGGGGATGACCGCATTCTAGACCGGATGGTTCACCCGTTCCGTGACCTGGGTTACAAAGGCGCGGGGTAGCCGGCAGCCGGCAGGCTCAATCCGACTGCCGCAGGGCGGCCTCGATGGCCTCGATGCGTGCAGCCCGTAAGGCGGCGGGAATGGCCGGCGCAGGCAGTCGACGCGCCAGCGCCCCGGCATCGACACGCCGTGCGGCCGCGAGCGCCCGACGCAGCCGCACGGCCTGAGGAAATGGTCTCGCCTCCCAGCCCGGTCGCCCGTGGAAATCCGCCTCACAGGCCTGCAGAAACGCGTGCAGGCGTTCCGGGCGGCGAAAGGCATCGCAGCGCTCCAGCAGATCGAGCAGCCCGGACGCATCCAATCGCTCTGCCTGATGGGCGAGACCGTGCCAGCGCGTCACTGTCATGGCCAGTTCACGGCATTCGACGGGCACCCGCAGTCGGTTGCTGACCGCCTTGACCGCATCCACCCCGGCCTGCTCGTGACCACTGTGGTCGGGCCAGCGCTCGCGCGGTGTCAGACCCTTGCCCAGGTCGTGCACCAGGACGGCATAGCGCACAGCCAGGGTGTAGCCTTGCCCGGCGGCCCAATCCAGAACGCGCAGCAGGTGGTCGCCGGTGTCGATCTCGGGGTGACTGGCGGGGTCCTGTGGCACGCCGAACAGGCGGTCCACCTCCGGCAACAGGCGGGCGAGCGCACCGCAGTCCCTGAGCACCTGGAGCATGCGCGACGGTCGCGCTTCCATCAGACCACGTGCGAGTTCCTGCCAGACCCGCTCCGGCACCAGGGCATCGACCTCGCCCGCCCCGACCATCTGGCGCATGAGCGCCAGGGTCTCGTCGGCGACGCGGAAATCGGGCAGGCGGGCAGCGAAACGGGCCACGCGCAGGATGCGCACCGGGTCCTCGGCAAAGGCCGGCGAGACGTGGCGCAGTATGCGGTCATGCAGGTCGGCCTGGCCGCCATAGGGGTCGATGACCCGGCCCGCGGCGTCCTCGGCCATGGCGTTGATGGTGAGGTCGCGCCGGCGCAGGTCGTCCTCCAGGGTCACCTCCGGCGCAGCGTGGACCTTGAAGCCCTTGTAGCCGCGCGCAATCTTGCGCTCGGTGCGCGCCAGGGCGTATTCCTCCTGGGTCAGGGGGTGCAGGAAGACGGGGAAGTCCCTGCCTACCGGGCGAAAGCCCAGGGCGGTCATCTCCTCCGGGGCGGCCCCGACGACGACGTAGTCACGGTCCTTGACCGGCAGCCCCAGCAGACGGTCGCGCACCGCGCCGCCGACGGCGTAGACGCGGATGTGCGGAGGGAAGCAAAGAGGGGAAGGGGGCGGGGGAAAAGGAGAAGGGTTGGACACGGCGACTTCCCGGCCATCAACGCCTGAAACCCGAGGCCGGGCCGTTCATCTTCGCGCCATCCCGCGATAGCGATCGTAGCCGCGATGCGGTCCGGTGCCGCGCAGGTAGTCGATCACCGCCTCCAGGGCCGTGGGCTGGCCGAACAGGGTCGGGAAGCCCTCCGGGCAGACGTTGTCGGTTTGCATGGCATGGTAATTGTCACGGGTCATGAGTTTCCTGCCGGGCTTGAGCTCCATCAGCCGGGCGAACAGATAGGACTGGGTCCGACCGAGCGGGATGATCCAGCGCTTCAGGCCCAGGGTGCGGGCGGTGAGCCGCAGCAGGTCGGCCAGGGTGTAGACGCCGGGGCCGCACAGGCTGTAGACCTGGCCGTAGGTCGCCGGCTCGTCCAGGGCGAGGGCGAAAGCGCGCGCCACGTCACCGACGTAGACCGGCTGGAAGCGTGCGCCGGCGCCGGCCAGAGGGACCACGGGCGCGAGCTTGAGCAGATCGGCGAAGAGCGAAAGGAAGCTGTCCCCCGGGCCGAAGATGACGGAGGGACGAAAGGCGGTGACGGCGAGACCCTTGGCCTGCCCGAGCGCCATCACCTCGGCCTCGCCCCTGGCCTTGGTCTGCTGGTAGACGCTGCGCGAGGCGCCGTCCGCCCCCAGGGCGCTCATGTGCAGCAGGCGGCCGACGCCAAGCTCATTACACGCCAGGGCGATCCGGCGCGGCAGCTCGACATGCGCCCGCTCGAACTCGGCCGGCGTGCCGTGCAGGATGCCCACCAGGTTGATCACGGCATCCATGTCCCGAAACAGCTGACGTAGGGCGGCGGGGTCATGCACGTCGGCCTCCACCACCTCGACGGTGGGCAGAACGGCGAGATCGATGATGCGTTGGCGCCGGCGGGTGGGCACCCAGACCCTGCAGCCGCGCGCCGCCAGGAGGCTGACCAGATGATGGCCGACGAAACCGCCGCCGCCGATGACGCAGATCTTCTCGTGTTTCATGTTGGGCAAGCTCAATTGTGGATGGGGGCCGATTCTAACCTCGGCCTGAACGGGCGCGGAGGGTCTAGACCTCGCCGTCCCCGCCCTCCGGCTGATCGGAACGACCCGCGGGGCGGGCGGGGACGACGCCCAGTCTGTCCTTCAGGGCGGTGCGCTCCATGCCGAGGCGCTGACTGTAGTGCATGGCGTTGGCCATGACCTTTTTCACGTACTCCCGCGTCTCCAGGAATGGGATGGTCTCGATGTAGACCGCGCCCTCCAGGGGGGTGGCCGCCTGCCAGCGGCGGGCCCGGCCGGGACCGGCGTTGTAGGCGGCGGTGGCGAGCACGGGCGAGCCCTGCAGATCGTCCAGCACCCTTTTGAGATAGAAGCTGCCGTAACGCACATTGTTCTCCGGCTTGAAGATCTCCGCCCCGTCCCGGCGTTTGTCGCCCAACTGGCGCGCGATCCAGGTGGCGGTGGCCGGCATGATCTGCATCAGGCCCTGGGCACCGGCGCTGGAGCGGGCATGCGCCACAAAGCGCGATTCCTGGCGCATGAGGCCGTAGATCCAGGCCTCGTCCAGACCGAACTCGCGCGCACGCGCCTGGGCCAGGTCGCGGTAGGGCGTCAGGTAGCGCAGGTCGAAATCGTGCAGTTCGCGGGTGCGCTCGGCGGTGACGATCGCCCGGTCGTACCACTGGCGACGGCGCGCGATCTCGGCCGCCGCCAGCAGGGTGACGTCCTCGGCACCGCGCAAGGCCCAGTCCCATTCGGCCACGGCGTTGGCCGAGAGGCCGATCTCGCGCAGCATCAGGGCGCGCCGGATGCCGGGCAGGGCCTCCACCCGGCTGACCTCGTCCTCGCTCACGCGATGGTCGGCGGGCCGCGTTTCCAGACGCACCGGCAGTTCCTCGTCGGCCAGCAAACCATAGTAGTGATGATCCCGCGACAGGCGGGCGAAGATCTGGTTGGCCTGGAAGCCAGACCCCAGCGCCTTGTGCGCCCGCCCCCGCCAGTAGCGCCAGACCGCCTCCTCCTGCATCTCCGGCGGCATCATCAGGATGCTGGCGAGCAGGTCGGCCCAGCGGCCGGCCCGCAGGCTGGCACGGGCGCGCCAGGCCAGTTGCGTCTCACTCGGCTGGGTACCCGCGCGGCCAAACCAGTCCAGGGCGCGATCGTCATGGCGGCGTGCGGCATGCAGGGCGAGCTGTCCCCAGCCGTAGCGCTGTTCCACGATGCCGTACTTGTCCTGGTGCGCCTCCCACAGGCGAACGGCCGCGTCCAGGTCCGTTTTTGCCACCTGGGTCAGGGCATACAGGCCCAACTCGGCCATCGCGCGGTTGGCCGGCGCTTCGGCCAGCAGCCGGTCGGGTGTCTTCTGGGCGCGGCTCAGGCCGTCGGCGGCCAGGCGCTCGCCCTCCGGCAGGGCAGCATCGAGCTCGCGCACCAGACGCAGGTTGTTGGCATCCAGGGCCAGGCGCAGGCGGTCGTAGCGATCCTCGACGCTCAGCAGGCCCAGCTCGAACGCACGTGAAAACAGTCGCTCGCAGCCGGATGGGCGGTCGCTGCCGCTGCGGTACAGGGGCAGGACCTGCTGGCGCGAGAGGCTTTCGCCCCGTGCCAGGGCTGCTTGCAGATCGTGGCACTGCAGCTCCAGGTCCTTGCGCGCCAACTGGGCAGACCAGCTCGCATAGGCCGGCCAATCGCCGCGTCTGGCGGCCTCCCGTGCCAGGTCCGCGCGCAGGGTCTCGGCCAGCACGCTGTCAGGATACTGACCGATGAAGCGGATCCGCGCCTCGTGGTTGTTGTTGGCCTTCAGCCGCCAGAACGCCAGGTAGGGCTGCAGCAGGTGGTCGGCAGGCAGCCTGCGGGCATGCTGTTCGAAGCGGTCGTAGCGTCCCTTCTGATGGGCCTCGCGGGCGGCCAGGAAGTCCTTTTCCCAGGCCGCCAGGGCCGGGAGGCTGATGAGGATGGCGAGCAGGCAGGGAAGGAACGGGCGGGGGCGGAACCGGTACACCAGTGTGGGGGCGGCACAGCGGAAAGCCGCACTCTATCGCATGGCCGCCCCTGCGTCCAAGTTCGTCACCTATTCGGCCAGGCTCACCTGCACCCGTACGCGCACACTGTTGCCCGGATCATAGGGCAGGAAGGTGGTGTATTCGCGGCCCTGGTAGCGGTAGATGACGTCGTAGCCGGTCAGGCGCCGCTCCCACTGGTCCACCGTACGGCAACGTTCCTCCCATACCGGCCGGCTGGAGACCCGCGGCCCGCGGTGACCGTCGTTGTCGATATTGTCGCCGACGATGGCGCCGGTCGCCGCACCAACGGCCGTGGCCACGGTCCTGCCGGTGCCCCTGCCGACCTGGTTGCCCAGGATGCCGCCCACCACGGCCCCAACCACGGCGCCGCCATAGGAGCGCGACGGCGCGGAATACTCATAGCCCACCCGTTCGGTCCAGCATTCCCGACGCGGGGTGTTGACCTCCTCGTAGACCGGGGTGCGGGCCACCACCCAGGCGGTGTCCTGGTAGACATCCTGGAAATCGCGCTTGTGCGGCGGTTTGGCCCACGTGCCGCCGCTGACGGCCAGAGTGGCCACCAGAGTGGCCAGGGCGAGTTTGCGCGTCGTGTCGTATTTGGTCGTCATATCGATCTCCTTGCGTCAAATGGTGCGTCGATGGTCGTCCGGCGGGTCAACGCCTGCCGGGTCTTTCCCTGGTCTCGTTGCGGCGCTCGAAGCCGCGGCCGAAACCACGCCCGGCATCGTCATCCTGGTAATGGCGCTCGTCCGTCTGGAAACCGCGTCGCTCCTGTGTATCGCGCGTGCGATACTCGCGCTCGCGGCCGGGCTGTTCACGCCAGCCCTCGATGATCTCGCGGCGGCGAAACTCGCGTTGCTCGGGCGGCAGATCCAGCAGCTGCTCGCGGAATTGCTGACGCAGCAGGGCCTGTTCCTCCGGCGGCATGCGCTCCCATCTCAGTTGCAGCAGGCGGCGTTCCTCCGCGCTCATCTGGGCCATGCGCGGCAGGGGATCGCCCCAGGGGGTGACGCCGTAGCCCGTATTCGCCATGACGTCGACCGATACCAGGGTCAGCGACAGCAACAACAGGGATTTCGCTTTCATGTCCGTTTCTCCAGTAGACGATGTGCAGATTAGGCGGCGCCGGTTTCCCCGACGTTTCCCGCTGGGTTAAATTTGTAACAGACTGTTTCCGGGCGCCCCGGGCTGCAAGCCACCCCTTGGCGTGGCCAATACGGAACGGCCCTTCGTGTTCTCGAGAGGACGATCATGGAACAAGCCCCCCACATCCTGGTGGTGGACGACGACACCGGCATCCGCGACCTGCTCAGCGAGTATCTCGGCCAGCAGGGCTATCGGGTGGATACCGCAGGGGACGGCAAGGAAATGGATGAACGGCTGGCCCGCGTCAGACCGGCCCTGGTGGTCATGGACCTGATGCTGCCCGGCGACGACGGCCTGGCGCTCACCCGTCGCATCAAGTCCACCCTGGGCTGTCCGGTGATCATGCTCTCCGCCCGCGGAGAGGACATCGACCGCATCGTCGGTCTGGAGGTGGGCGCCGACGATTATCTGCCCAAGCCCTTCAATCCCCGCGAGCTGCTGGCGCGCATCCGCGCCGTGCTGCGCCGCGGCAGCGAGCCGAACGCCCACGGAGGAGGCGACACGCCCAGGACGAGCCGTTTCGGGGAGTTCGAGCTCGACCTCGCTGCCCAGCGGCTCACCCGTGGGGACGAGGAGATACCGCTCACGCACGCCGAGTTCGCCCTGCTGCAGGTGTTCGTGGAACACCCCAACCGGGCCCTGTCGCGCGATCAGATCATGGACTGGCTCAAGGGTTACGAGCGCGACCCCTTCGACCGCTCCATCGACGTGCGGGTCACCCGCCTGCGGCGCAAGATCGAGGCCGACCCAGCCAATCCGGTCTTCATCCGCACGGTCTGGGGCCAGGGTTACCTGTTCAACCCCAAGGGCAAGTGATGTCAGTGGGGCGTGAACGGGGATGGCCCCCACCCATCCCCCATCCCCCCTCACCCATCCCGCCTCCCTCATGCCCACCACCCTCTTCGGCCGCACCGCCGCCCTGCTGCTGATCGCCTTCGCCCTGCTGCAGGGCATCGCCCTGGCCGTGGTCTGGTTCAAGGTCATCGACCCCCTGGCCAGGCGCACGGCCGACAACCTGGCCGGACGCATGGTACTGGCGGCGCAGACCTGGGTGGAACTGCCCCCCGCCACCCGGCCGGACTTCGAGCTGGAGCTGTCCCTGCACCACGGGCTGGAACTGGGTGCCGTGGCCGACCGCCTGCCCAACCGTCTGGAAGGCGGCTATTTCGACCGCCTGGTGGCCGAGTCCCTGAGTCAGCGGGTGCGGGAGACGGTCGAGCTCAAACTGGGCCCGGCGCCGGACTGGGCCTGGGCCGAACTGACCGTGGGCGACCAGCTCCTGCGGGTCGGCTTCCTGCGCGAACGCTACGCACTCGCCGCCCCCTGGGAGGCGGTGGCCGTGCTGCTGGCCGGAGCGCTGGGCCTCATGCTCCTGGCCCTGCTCATGGTCCGGCACATGAGTCTGCGCCTACGCGATCTGGCGAAGCATGCGCAAACCGTGGGTCAGGGCAGGCTGCCCGAACGTCTGCCGGAGACCGGCGCCGAGGAGATCCGCGCGCTCACCCACGCCTTCAACCATATGGCCGACGAGGTCCAGTCGCTGCTGGAGAACCGCACCACCCTGCTCGCCGGCATCTCGCATGACCTGAAGACGCCGCTCACCCGCATGCGCCTGAACCTGGCCATGCTGGAGGGGGTCGATCCGGCCCGTGTGGCGCGTCTGGAAGCGGACCTGGAGGAGATGGCGCGCCTCATCGCCGACATGCTGGCCTTCGCCCGCGCGCTCAAGGCCGAGGAGACGCGGGAGATCGATCTGGCGAGCATGCTGCACGACCTTGCCGACAAGGCCCGGCAGCTCGGCGAGGTGCACTGGCAGCGGCCAGGCCCCTGCCCCTGGCGGGTGGCGGAGGCGGCGCTGCGGCGCGTGGTCGGCAACCTGCTGGAGAATGCCTTGCGTTACGGCGATGGCCTGCCGGTGACGCTGAAACTCGAATGTGACGCGGAGGCGGCGAGGGTGCGTGTGCTCGACCGTGGCCCCGGCATCCCGCCGGCGGAGCGGGAGGCCGTTTTCCGTCCGTTCTACCGTCTCGAGGCCTCCCGCAGCCGGGACAGCGGCGGCAGCGGCCTGGGGCTCGCCATCGCCCGCCAGCTCGCCGACGCGCACGGTTGGCGCATCCGCCTCGACGACCGTCCCGGCGGCGGCCTGGTGGCGGAACTGATCCTGCCGCGCGCCGGAGGAGCGGTTAGCGCGACTGGTACCTGAACACCAACACCTCCAGCCAGTACAGGGTCCAGCAACGGATGGAGAAGTGCCGGCCGTGGGTCTCCAGGCGACGCCAGACATGATCGGCGGCACGCCGGATGCGGATGGTGTAGTTGGGGGTCAGGCTCAGGGTCATGGCGGGCTCCCGGTGTCTTTGTCCGATCGGATGCAAACCCTGTGCCAACACCCATTGCATCTGGCCGTGGTGCATACTGTGTGCGAAGCATGGCAGCCGCCGGGACGAGCCGGGGCTGACTGCGCGCCTCGGGTTTTGTCTGGACGGCACTACCATGTCAGCGGCGTCGGAATGGGCGTCAATCCGTCGAGCTTTCGACACCTCGCCAGCCGCCCGCGCTCGGAACGAACCCCCGCGACCGGTTACAATCCCATATCTTCGTCTCCATCACCCGAACATGCCCGCCTTCCAGGACATCATCCTCAGCCTCCAGCACTACTGGGGGGATAGGGGCTGCGTCATCCTGCAGCCCTACGACATCGAGGTGGGGGCCGGCACCTTCCATACCGCCACCTTCCTGCGCGCCCTGGGGCCGGAACCCTGGCGCGCCGCCTACGTGCAGCCCTCGCGCCGGCCGAAGGACGGCCGCTATGGCGAGAACCCCAACCGCCTGCAGCACTATTACCAGTTCCAGGTGGTGCTCAAACCCTCGCCGGACGACATCCAGGACCTCTATCTCGATTCGCTGCGCGCCCTGGGTATCGATCCCGCCCGTCACGACATCCGCTTCGTCGAGGACGACTGGGAATCGCCCACACTCGGCGCCTGGGGACTGGGCTGGGAGGTGTGGCTCAATGGCATGGAGGTGACCCAGTTCACCTACTTCCAGGAGGTCGGCGGGCTCAGGTGCCGGCCGGTGCTGGGCGAGATCACCTACGGTCTGGAGCGCCTGGCCATGTACCTGCAGGGGGTGGAAAACGTCTTTGCCCTGGAATACGCCCCCGGCGTAACGATCGGTGACCACGGCACGCCGCGCGTGCTTTATGGCGACGTCTTCCACCAAAACGAGGTCGAGCAGTCGCGCTACAACTTCGAACACAGCAACACCCGGTGGCTGTTCCAGCAGTTCAACGACTACGAGGCGGAGGCCAACCGGCTGATGGACACAGGACTGCCGCTGCCCGCCTACGAGATGGTGATGAAGTGCTCGCACACCTTCAACCTGCTCGATGCGCGCGGCGCCATCTCGGTCACCGAGCGGGCGGCCTACATCGGTCGCGTGCGCGCCCTGGCGCGACGGGTGGCGCATGCCTACCACGCGGCGCGCGCGGCCCTGGGCTTCCCCATGCTGCGGCTGGACGGCAGCGAGCCGTGGATCGACCTCGAGACGCGCGCGAACATCGAACGTCTCCGGCAGGAACGTGCCCTGTCGCCTACCGACCAGGCCATGCCGCCCCTGAAACCATGAAGCCAGACACCCTGCTCATCGAGCTCCTGACCGAGGAGCTGCCGCCCAAGGCCCTGCCACGCCTGGGCGAGACCTTCGCCGGCCAGATCCACGCCGGCCTGGCGCGCGATCATCTGCTCGAACCGGACGCGGCCTGGAGCTGGTACGCCACGCCGCGGCGGCTCGCCGTGAGCGTGCGCGGCGTGCGAGCGCAGGCCCCGGACGAAACGGTCACCGAGAAGATCATGCCGGTGGCCGTGGCCCTGGACGCGGACGGGCGGCCCACACCGGCCCTGCTCAAAAAACTGGCCGCCAAGGGTCTGACGGTCGAGGCGGTCGCCGCCTTCGAGCGGCGTCTGGACGGCAAGAGCGAGACCCTCTTCCACCGCCACACCGCCCAGGGACGGCAGCTCGCCGAATGCCTGCGCGGTCTCGTCGAAGAGGCGGTGCGCAAACTGCCCATCCCCAAGCTGATGCGCTGGGGAGCGGGCGAGGCCGAATTCGTGCGTCCCGTGCACGGCATCGTCGCCCTGCATGGCGCCGGGGTCCTGCCCTGTGCATTGTTCGGGCTCGAGGCCGGTCGCCTGACCCGCGGTCATCGCTTCATGGGCGAGGGCAGGATCGAAATCGCCACGGCCGAGGCCTATGCCGACACCCTGCGCAGTCGGGGCCGGGTGGAGCCGGACTTCGCCGTGCGCCGCGCACGCATCCGCGCCGCGCTCGAAGCCACTGCTGGAGCGGAGCAGGTCCTCATGCCCGAGGCCCTGCTGGATGAGGTCACGGCCCTGACCGAGTGGCCGGTGGTGCTGAAGGGTGCGTTCGACGCCGCCTTCCTGGCCGTCCCGCAGGAGTGCCTGATCCTGTCCATGCAGAGCCATCAGCGCTACTTCCCGCTGCTGGACGCCAACGGCAAGCTACTGCCGCGCTTCCTGCTGGTGGCCAACCTGGAGGCCCCCGCGCCCGAGCTCATCGTGCATGGCAACGAGCGCGTGTTGCGCGCCCGGCTGGCGGACGCCCGGTTCTTCTACGACCAGGACCGCAAAACCCGCCTGGAGGCACGCCTGCCGCGGCTGGACGAGGTCGTCTATCACAACCGCCTCGGCAGCCAGGGCGATCGTGTCAGACGCCTGGTGCGTCTGGCCTCCACCATCGCCCGCGAGCTGCAGGCCGACGAGGGCCTCGCCGCCCGCGCCGCGCAGCTCGCCAAGGCCGACCTCGTGACCGACATGGTGGGCGAGTTCCCCGAGCTGCAGGGGGTCATGGGCCGCTACTATGCCCTGCACGACGGCGAGGACGCGCGCGTGGCCGAGGCCATCGAGAGCCATTACCGCCCGCGTTTCGCCGGCGACCGGCTGCCCGAGGGCAACCTGGCCCTGGCGGTGGCCCTGGCCGACCGGCTGGATCAGCTCACCGGCATCTTCGGCATCGGCCTGCCGCCCACCGGCGACAAGGACCCCTTCGCCCTGCGCCGGGCCGCCCTGGGCGTGCTGCGCATGCTGCTGGAGGCGGGGCTGCCGCTCGACCTGATGCAGCTGCTGCGCCTGGCCCACGCCCAATACGACCGCGAGCAGGTCGCCGACAGCACCCCGGTGGACGTGTTCCAGTTCATGCTCGAGCGGTTGCGGGTCTATCTGCGCGAGCGCGGCCATGCCCCGGATGAGGTCGAGGCGGTGGTGGTGCAGCAGCCCACGCGCATCGACCGGGTGCCGGCCCGGCTCGCCGCAGTGGCGGAATTCCGCCGGCTGCCGGAGGCGGACTCCCTCGCCGCCGCCAACAAGCGCATCCAGAATCTGCTGAAGAAGGCCGGCGAGGCGGGCGCCGACATCGACTCGGCCCTCCTTCAGGAAGACGCCGAGCAACGGCTCTATGAGACCCTGCTGGCGGTCCAGCCCAAAGTGGAGGCCCGCCTGGTGGGGCTGGACTACACCGGCGCCCTGTGCGAACTGGCCACCACCCGCCCGGCCGTGGACCGCTTCTTCGACCAGGTCATGGTGATGGTGGACGAGCCCCTGCTGCGGGCCAACCGGCTGGCCCTGCTCGGTCGGCTCGCCCAGATCATGAACTGCGTGGCCGACATCGGCCAGCTCGCGCCGCAGCGCGCCTGAAGCATGCTGGTGCTGTTCACCGACTACGGCTGGGCCGATCCCTACGTCGGCCAGGTCAAGGCCGTGCTGGCCCAGCAGGCGCCGGGCGTACCGGTCATCGATCTGATGCACGACGTGCCCGCCTTCAACGCCCACGCCGGTGCGCAACTGCTCGCCGCCCTGGTGGACCCCTTCCCAGCCGGCAGCGTCTTCCTGGCCGTGGTCGATCCCGGCGTGGGCACGCCGCGCGAGACCCTGGTGGTGCAGGCCGACGGACGCTGGTACATCGGCCCGGACAACGGGCTTTTGAGCATCGTCGCGGCGCGCGCCGCGGCGGCGCGCCACTGGCGCATAGTCTGGCGGCCGCAGCGGCTTTCCGACACCTTCCACGGCCGCGACCTGTTCGCTCCGGTGGCGGCGGCGCTGGCCAGCGGCCCCTTTCCCGCCGACTGGCTCACCCCGGTCGATGCGCCCACGGTGCAGTTCGACCCCGCCGACCTGCCGCGCGTCATCCACATCGACCGTTACGGCAATGCCTGGACCGGCATTCGCGGCGGCCTCATGCCGGGGGCCGATCTGGAGGTCAAGGGCCGCACCCTGCCCCATCACCGCGTGTTCGCCGAGGCGCCCAAGGGCACGCCGTTCTGGTACGTCAACAGCGCCGGCCTGGTGGAGATCGCCGCCAACCGTGCCAGCGCGGCGGCGCTGCTGGCGCTCCAGGTGGGCGAGCCGGTCAGGTTATCAGGATCGCCCGAAAGTCGTTTACATTAGTCCGCGTCGGCCCGGTGACCAGCAGGTCGCCCAGGGCCGCGAAAAAGCCGTAGGCGTCGTTGTCCTGCAGGTGCGCACGAGCATCCAAACCCCGCGCCGCAGCGCGTGCGAGCGTATCCGGCGTGACCCACGCCCCGGCATTGTCCTCGCTGCCGTCGATGCCGTCGGTGTCGGCGGCGAGCGCATACACCCCATCGAGCCCCCCCAGCCTCACCGCCAGTGCCAGGGCGAATTCGGCATTGCGCCCGCCGCGTCCCCTGCCGCGCACCGTCACGGTGGTCTCGCCGCCCGAGAGCAGGACGACCGGTGGCGTCCAGGGCGATGCGTGCAGACGGACCTCGCGTGCGAGGGCCGCAAACACCGCGGCCACCTCGCGCGCCTCCCCTTCCACCGTGTCGCCCAGGATCACCGGTGTGACGCCCCGCGCGCGCAGGAACGCGGCCGCCGCCTCGAGCGCAGTGCGGCCGCTGGCGATGACGCGGTTCTCCACACGGGCGAAACAGGCCGCCCCCGGCTTGGGCGTCTCGGGCAGCTCGCCCCGTGCACCCCGCTGCAGGTGTTCCCTGACCGCAGCCGGCGGCGTCACACCCCAACGCGCGAGCACATCCAAGGCATCGGCATGGGTGGTCGGGTCGGGGGCGAAGGGTCCGGAGGCGATCACCGCCGGGTCGTCGCCCACCACGTCGGAGATCAGCAACGCCAGCACCGGGGCACGACTCGCCGCCGCCAGCCGGCCGCCCAGGGTCCTCGTGAGGTGTTTGCGCACGCAGTTGATCCCGGCGATGGGCGCGCCACAGGCGAGCAGCGCTCGCGTGACGGCCTTGACGTCCTCCAGCGCGAGCCCCTCGGCGGGCAGGGTCAGCAGACTGGAGCCGCCGCCGGAGATCAGGCCGAGGACACGATCGTCCGGCCCTGCCGATTCGACCAGGCGCAGGATCGCCGCCGCCGCCCGCAGGGCATGCGTGTCCGGCAGGGGATGGCCCGCCTCTGCCACCAGTATCCGCCGCGTCGGCAGGCCGTGGCCGTGACGGGTGACCGCCAGCCCCTCGAGCCGGACCTCGCTGCCGTAGGCCGCCTCCACCGCCGCCGCCATGGCTGCGGCCGCCTTGCCGGCCCCCGCCACCAGGGTGCGTCCCGCCGGCGGCGGCGGGAGGTGGGCAGCCAGCAGCGCCGGGGCCTGCACGGCCGCCACCCCGGCGAGGAAGGCTTGACGCAGCAGCTCGCGGGCGTCGGACATCTCAGGGCTCCGCCAATGCACGACGGCGTGCCGCGCCCAGGCCCATGAACAAACGGTAGAGCAGCGGGATCACGAACAGGGTCAGGAGCGTCGACACCGCCAGGCCCCAGACGATGGCCACGGCCACCGGTCCCCAGAGCAGCGACTCGCCGCCCAAGCCCAAAGCCAGGGCGAGCAGGCCGCCGATGGTGGTGAGGGTGGTGATGAGGATGGGCACCACCCGGCGGCGGGCGGCATAGACGATGGCGTGCAGCACGCTCATGCCGGCGGCGCGCCGGCGGTTGGCGGCGTCGATCAGCACGATGGCGGCGTTCACCGCGATGCCGGTGAGCGCGATGACGCCGTAGAGGGTGTACAGGCTCAGGGGGTTGCCGCTCACCACGAGGCCAAAAATCACGCCGGTGAAGGCCATGGGCACGGTGGCCAGGATCAGCAGGGGCTGGAAATAGCTGCGGAACTGGGCGGCGAGGATGAGATAGATGAGCCCCAGGCCGAGCAGGAAGAGCGGGCCCATCGCGTTCAGGCTCTCCTGGATGTCGTCGAGCTCGCCGGAGAAGTCGATGACAACACCCGGATGCCGGGCGGCCATCTCCGCCCAAAGGGCCTGGATGCGCCGGTTGGCGGTCAGCGTGTCCATGACCGCCTTGTCGAGGTCGCCCTCGAGGGTGATGGCGCGACGCAGGTCGTAGTGCTTCACCGCCGCGCGCGCCTCGCGCACGCTGACGTCGACCAGGGCACCCAGCGTGGTGGTACCGCCGCCGGGAAGGGCCACAGGGTCGTCCAGGGCCTGGCGTACGTCCGCCAGGGTGCGCTCGACACCGCGCACCCTCACCTCGACCTTGTCGCCCTGATGGCGCGCCTCGGCGACGATCTCGCCATCCGCGTGCAGACGCACCAGACGGGCCACCAGCCCGGGGTCCATGCCGGCGGCACGGATGGCCTCGGCATCGACGGTAAGAATCAGCTCCCGCCGCCCCGGCAGGTCGTCGTCGGTCACATCGCGCACCGCGGGCAGTGCGCGCATGCGCGCCTTGAGCGCGTCGGCGGCGGCGCGCAGCCGGTCGTAGTCGTCGCCCTTGAGCCGGACCTTGATCGCCGGCTGCGGCGGGGGGCCGCCGGAGATCACGGTGTAGGTGACCTCTCCGGCCCAGGTGCGCGCGCCGAGGTCGCGGCGCACGGTCTCGACGATCTCATCGGTGCCGCGCATGTCGCCCTCGCGCGCGTTGAGCGACACCACCACCTGGCCGTGGGCGTCGCCGTAGAGGGGCTCGGTCTCGGTGTACTTCACCCCGGCATAGCTGGCCATGCCGCGCAGTTCACCCGCGCGCAGCTGGGGGCGGATCGCCCGCTCCAGCCGCTCGACCTCCTCGAGGGTGACGTCGATGGCCGTACCGGCCGGCATGTCCAGGCTGACATAGAAGATGCGCAGGGGATCGAAGGCGAAGAACTGCAGCCGTACCAGCCCGCCGGCCAGGGCGCCGATGGCGCCGGTGAACAAGGCCAGGATCAGGAGCATGGCGACGATGGGGTGACGCAGGGCGCGCAACAGCCAGCGGGCATAAGTCACCCGCAGGGCGTGCAGGAGGCGCGTGCGCGGGGCGTGCAGGCGGCTGGGCCGGGCGAAGTCCGGACTGAGCAGGGCGACGTGGGTGGGCAGCATCCAGAATGCCTCCACCAGGCTCAGGGCAAGGGCCAGGGTCACCACCAGGGGCACCACGCGCATGAAATCGCCGACGATGCCGGTCATGAGCATCAGCGGCAGGAAGGCGGCCATGGTGGTGAGCACCGCCGCCAGCACCGGCAGGCCCACACTGGCCACCGCCTGCAGCGCCGCATCCACGGCCCGCGCCCCGCGTGCCATGCGGTAGTAGATGTCCTCCAGGATCACCACCGCATCGTCCACCAGCATGCCGAGGGCGATGATGGCACCCAGCAATACGCTCATGTTCAGCGTCCATCCGCCCGCATGCAGGATCCAGAACGTTCCGGCCAGGGCGAACGGGATGCCCAGCCCGACCAGCAAGGCCATGCGGCTGCCGAGAAACAGCCAGGCGACCAGCATCACCATCACCCAGCCCTGGGCGGCATTGTTCTGCATCACGGCGATGGCCTGACGCGTGGGGATGGTCTGGTCGTCGAGCAGGCCGAGCTCGATGCCCTGCCCGGCGAGCGCCGCGTTCTGGGCGTCGAGATAGGCCTGGATGCGGGTCACCAACTCCAGGGTGTTGGTGTAGGACTTCTTGTTCAGCGCCAGCAGCACCGCCGGCTCCCCCAACTGCGAGACCAGGCTCGCGGGTTTCTCGCGCGCACGCTCGACCGCGGCCACCGCCTCCAGCGGGACGGCGCGCGCCGGCGCGCGCGGCGAGAACACGGTGAGGCCGGCCAGGTAATCGGCATCGACCTGCTGTCCCAGCACGCGCAGCAACCATTCGCTGTTCTCAACCCGGGCACGGCCGGCAGAGGTGTCCTGGAACCATCGCGCCACCGAGTCGGCCAGGTCGGCCGCAGTGAGCCCGCGCGCCGCCAGGGCCTCGGGCCGGAAACTCACGCGCAGCTCGGGGTCGGAGAGCCCCGTGGCGAACACCCGGTCCACCCCCGCCATGCGCTCGATCTCCTCTTTGATGCGCCGGGACTCGCGGCGCAGGGTCTCGTCGAAGGCACGGCCGCGGATCAGCACCATGGCGGTGGGAAAACCGCTGGAGGTGGTGATCTCGTAGACCTCCGGCGACTTGACCTCCGCCGGCAGATCGCGGTCGGCCGCCGCCTGTACCTCGCGCCTGAGATCGGTGACCCGCTTGTCGAACTGCTGCGGCGGGATGTCGCGGAAACGCACCAGCATGTTCACCACCCCCTCGCGGCTGGTGCTGGAGATGAAGCGGATATCCGGGATGCGGGCGATGGCATCCTCGAGCGGGCCGGTCACCTTGCGCTCCACGTCCTCGGCCCCGGCCCCGGGCAGCACCGCGACCAGGGCCAGCCAGTTGAGGTTGACCTCCGGATCCTGCTCGCGCGGCATGCCGAGATAGGCGGTCAGCCCCATCACCAGCACCACCAGGAAGGTGATGTTGGCCAGCGGGTGGTTGCGCAGCAGGGCCTGGTAGAGCGGCATGCGCGCGTCCCGCTACGGGGCCTGGAGCGCGCCCTGGCCGCGCACGACGATGCGGCGCTCGGGCGTCAGCCCCTCGGCGCGGGCCGGGCGTCCCTCCTGAGCCATGGGCAGGGGGTGGAAGCGCGGCCCGGCGCCGCTCTCGACGTATACCCCCAGCCGTCCGCCGCGACGCACCAGCAGCTCGGCTGGCAGGTGCGGGGCGGCATCGCTCCAGACCAGGCGCCCGCTCGCGCCGACGGGGGCGGCCCGGCCGCTGAAGCGCAGGCGGGCCTGCCGCAGTCGGCTGACCGGATCGATGGCCGGCGACAGCCGCAGCAGGCGCAGGGAGTAAGTGTCACCGTCGAGAGTGAAGCGGGCATCACGCGCCGTCACGAGCGAGCCGGCGTCCGACGCCTGCACCTCCGCCCGCACCTCGATACGGGAGGTGTCGATGAGCGCCACCAGCGGGCTGCCCGCTGCCGTCATCTCCCCGACCTGGCCCAGACGCTCGCTGACGATGGCGGGAAAGGGGGCGCGCACGACACACTTTTCCACCTGGCGCCGGGCGGTCTCCAGGGCGGCGCGCTCCACCGCCAGCGCCGCGCGCGCGGCATCGTACTCGGCCTGCCGGGTGTCGAGCAGGTCGCGGCTGATGAAATTCTCACTGACGAGACGCTGCGCCCGTTCATGCTGCAGGGCGGCCAGGCGTGAACGCGCCTCAGCGGCCGCCAGCCGGGCCTCCGCCTGACGGGCCGCGAGCTCGTGGTCGCGGCAATCCAGACGGGCCAGCACCTCGCCGCGTCTGACCACCTGGCCCGGCTCCACCGGCAGGGCCAGGATGGGGGCGGCGATCTCCGCGGTCATGCGCGTCGTGTTGAGCGAGACCACCTGGGCCTGGGCCGTGCGCTCCGGTGCGATCGCCACCTCGCGCAGGGGCCGGGACTCCCAGGTCGTCCCGGCCGGGGCCGGCAAGCTCGGCAGCAGGGCACATACGAACAGCAGGGCAGCGATGCGTGACATGGCGGGAGAGGAGGGATGGGCGCGGGCAGTCTAGCCGCCGGCCGCGGACGGGCGCAACCGCGCTTCAGGGCGACGGCGGCGGCACGACGAGATTGATCGGCCGGCCGGCGACGAAGGCCTCGATGACGCGGATCAATTGCTCGCCCAGAGCCTGCATGGCCTCGCGGCTCGACCAGGCCACATGCGGCGTGATGAGCAGGTTGGGCAGATCCAGGTCGAGCAGGGGGTTGCCTGTGCCGGGAGGTTCCACCGCCAGCACGTCCAAGGCCGCGCCGGCGATGCGCCGGGTGGTGAGCGCCGTGACCAGGGCCGCCTCGTCGACGAGACCGCCGCGCGCGCAGTTGATGAGCACGGCGTTGCGTTTCATCAGGCCGAATTCGCGCGCGCCGATCAGCCCGCGCGTCGCTTCGGTGAGGGGGCAGTGCAGGCTGAGGTGGTCGGCGCGGGCGAGCACCTCGTCGAAGGGGATATAACCGGGACGGCAGGCGGCCGCGTCCCTGTGCTCGGCCAGCAGCACCTCCATGCCGAAGGCCTGGGCGAGGCGCTCCACCCCCCGGCCGATGCTGCCGTGGCCGATCAGCCCCAGTGTGGAGCCGTGGAGATCGTGCATCTCGTGGTCGAACAGGCAGAACTCGCGCGCCCTCTGCCAGGCCCCGGCGTTCAGCGTCTTACGCCAGGCGATGAGGTTGCGGCGCATGGCCAGGAGCAGCATAAATACGTGCTCGGGCACCGTATGCTCGGCATAGCCGCGGATGTTGGTCACCGCCACCCCACGTTCCCGGCAGGCATCGAGGTCGACGTTGTTGACCCCGGTGGCGGCCACCGCCACCAGCCGCAGCTTGGGCGCGGCGTCGAGCACGGCGGCGGTGATCGGCGCCTTGTTGGTGATGGCGATGCTGGCGCGCCAGAGGGCGTCGCCCACCTCCTCCGGCCGGGTATCGGGGTGCTCGACCCAGGTGTGCTCGATGGCGGGAATGGGCAGCTCGGCGATGAGGGTCGCGCGGTCGAGGAAGACGATGTATTCCTTCATGAGGGGTGTGTGGGATGAGGTGTGAGGGGGAACTGGCCGGGGGCTATGCCCAAGCCAGCCAGGAGATGGTCAGGGCGGGGGAGTGTCTGTTGCGGCCGGCATGCCGCACAAGGCCTCGATCACCTTCACCAGGGCGGAGGAATCCGCTTCGGCGTGGCCCGCGGCGACCAGGGCGTTCATGAGCTGGGCGGCCAGGGCGCTCGCCGGCAGGGCCAAGTCGAGCGCCTGAGCCTCGCGGCCGACGATGCCGAGGTCCTTCTGGTGCAGGCGGGCGCGAAAGCCAGGGTCGAAATCCCCCTTGAGCATGCGCTCGCCGTGCACCTCCAGGATGCGGCTGTAGGCAAACCCGCCCAGCAGGGCCGCGCGTACATGCTGCGGCGGCACGCCCTGGCGCCGGGCGAAGGTGAGCGCCTCGGCCACGCCCATGAGGGTGGCGGAAACCACGATCTGGTTGCAGGCCTTGGCCACCTGCCCGGCACCGCTGTCGCCGACATGCACGATGTTGCTGCCCAGGACCCGCAGCAGGGGCAGAAGGTGTCGATAGGCATCGGCCGGCCCGCCGACCATGATGGACAGCGTGCCTGCCCGCGCCCCCGCCTCGCCGCCCGAAACCGGCGCGTCGAGCAGGGTCGCCCCCTGCACGGCGAGCCGTTCGGCGAACCGGCGCGTCGCAGCGGGCGAGGTGGTGCCCATGTCCACCACCATGCTGCCTGCGGCCAGGCCATGCACGAGGCCCGAAGGCCCGAACAGGACCTCCTCCACCGCCGCATCGTCGGAGACGTTGACGAAGACGATGCGACTGGCCACCGCCACCGCCTGCGGCGACACCGCCACCGAGGCCCCCGCCTCGGCCAGCGGCGCAGCCCGATCGGCGGTGCGGTTGTACACGGTGAGGGGATGACCCGCCCGCAGCAGGTTCAGCGCCATGGGCGCGCCCATGACCCCCAGGCCGACATAACCGACTGCATCCATCGGCGGCACCTCGGTAAATTTGAAGCTCAAGATTAAACCCAGATTGTCCATTAGGACGCTGGAAGGCGCGAAGCGCATGATCGAGGCAGGTTGCGCGCGACGGTCGCAGGCGAGGTCGGACACCCGCCGGGAAGTTGCGCGCAAGATGGCCGATCAGGGGCGAGCGCGGCCCGCGTAGGCCATGCAGCCGCATAGGGGGCCCACATCGCTGGCACTTGCGGTGACCCGATCACAGGCACGGGCCGGTCTAATGGAAAATCCGGGGTAGATATTGTCATCGAAGAACATCATGCCGACCACCTCCACACCGTGATTACCAGCCTCCAGCTGGGGCAGGATCATGGTGTTGAGCTTGAAGGCGGCCGCCATGTCAGTGGCGAAGACATAAGCGACTTTCATGCGATTTCTCCTCTCGTTAGCGTGAAAGTCGGCGCAGCCGGCTCACGAAGCTCCCCTCCCCATCCCTCACCCCCCGACCCCTCCCCCCCACCCCCGACCCCTCCCCCCGAGGGGGAGGGGAGGCTCGACCCTCCTCTCTCCCTCAGGGAGAGAGGCCGGGAGAGAGGGCCGGAGGGGCTTGAGGTGAGGGAACGGACATGGCGACATTCATGCTTCGGGGTGGCGTCGCCATGTCCGTTAGTTAGATTATTTACGACGACAAGACTGCAGGGGCAGGGCTTGCACAGCGATCACGGTCCGCCCCGCAGGAGCAACAACCCTGGCCACCATGCCGCCGCAAACGGCGGTGAGGCCCGTGCGTAGGGTATATCGCCTGCAGGCCTGCCGCGAGTGATTCCGTGGTGGCCCTCGATTCATGCCGGCTATGTTTCGCCGGCGCTCCCCATCTTGCCCACCCTTGCCAGCCACCTGGGGCCAGGCCATGATTTCCCCGTCCAGCCTATTGGAGCCCCGCATGAATCGCACCGCATTACTCATCGTCTTACCCGCCCTGCTCCTGGGCGGTTGCCTGTCCATCAGCACCAGCGAAACGCCCACGTCGGACGTCTCCGCCAACGCCTGTCTGGGTCGAGAGCAGATCTGCCGCGAGCTCTGCGGCAGCGCCGGTGTGCAGGCCTTCACCTGCAACGCCCGGGCGGGGGTGAGTTTCGACTACCGCTGCGAATGCCGCCGCGCCACCGCTCTGTGAAAGGCTGATGGCATACCGGCTCTGCACCGGGCGCTTCGATGGCATGGTCTCCGATGCCGGGGATCCGTCCCGAGACCCGTGCAGCCATACCGAGCAGGCAACCTTGGAGCGCGCGAAATACCCCATCCACGGACCCGGCGCGTCCCAGCCAGAGCGATCCAGCTTGCCGGAGGTTGGTGACCCTGCCGCAGGCAACATGAGCGAACAAGACCGCCCCCCCTTCGATCCCGCCACCCTGTTGGCGCGGCTGCCCAGCCTGCCCGGCGTCTATCGCATGCTGGGCGAGGGCGGCGAGCTACTTTATGTGGGCAAGGCGCGCGACCTTAAAAAGCGGGTGTCGAGCTATTTCCAGAAGACGGATCACTCGCCGCGCATCCAGCACATGATCTCGCGCATCCGCGACATCCAGGTCACGGTCACGCGCTCCGAGTCCGAGGCCCTGTTGCTGGAGAACAACCTGATCAAGGCCCAGGCGCCGCGCTACAACATCGTCTTCCGCGACGACAAGTCCTACCCCTACCTGATCCTCACCGGACACGCCTTCCCGCGGCTCGCCTTCTACCGCGGCGCCACCGACCGCCGGCATCGCTATTTCGGCCCCTATCCCAGCGCCCACGCAGTTCGCGAGAGCATCCAGATCCTGCAGAAGGTGTTCCGTCTGCGCACCTGCGAGGACACGGTTTTCGCCCACCGCTCGCGCCCCTGCCTGCTGCACCAGATCCGGCGCTGCAGCGGCCCCTGTGTCGGTCTGATCGCGCCGGAGGACTATGCCCGCGACGTCGAGGACGCCGCCCTGTTCCTGAGCGGCAAGGATGCCGAGGTGCTGGACCGCCTCACCGCCGAGATGCAACGGGCGGCGGCGGCGCTGCGCTACGAGGCGGCGGCGGCTTTCCGGGACCAGATCCAGGCCCTGGCGCGCGTGCGCGAGAAGCAGTTCGTAGAGAGCCGCGGCACGCGCGACGCGGACGTCATCGCCGCGGTCGTGCAGGGTGGCGTGGCCTGCGTCTATCTGACCATGATCCGTGCCGGGCGCAATCTCGGCGGCAAGGCCTTCTTCCCCAACGACGCCGAGCAGGCCGACGTCGCCCAGGTGCTGGAGGCCTTTCTATCACAGCACTATGCCGCGCACGAGGTCCCGGCCGTGGTGGTGCTCTCGGCGCAGGTCGAGGGTGCCCAGGACTGGCTCACGGAACGGGCCGGACGCCGGGTGCAGGCGGTGACCCGTCCCATCGGCGAGCGGCGGGTGTGGCTGCGGCTCACCGAGGAAAACGCGCGCCAGGCCCTGGCCGCGCGCGAGGGCCAGCGCGCCGGCCAGGAGGCACGCCTGGCGGCGCTGAACGAGACCCTGCAAGAGCGCGGCATCGAGCGCATCGAATGCTTCGACGTGAGTCACACCCTGGGCGAGGCCACGGTGGTCTCCTGCGTCGTCTACGACCGGGGCGCCATGCAGAATTCGGAATACCGGCGCTACAACATCGCCAATCCGACGCCGGGCGACGACTACTACGCCCTGCGCGAGGCGCTGACCCGCCGCTACGGCAAGCTCGCGGCCGGTGAAGGGGTGCTGCCGGACCTGCTGCTCATCGACGGCGGGCGCGGTCAGCTCAATGTGGCGGTGGCGGTGCTCACGGAACTGGGCCTGGGCGATCTGCCCATGCTCGGTGTGGCCAAGGGGGAGGCGCGCAAGCCCGGCCTGGAGCAGCTCTTTCGCCCGGACGAGGTGGAGCCCCTGCGTCTGCCGGCCGATCACCCGGCCCTGCATCTCATCCAGCAGGTGCGCGACGAGGCGCACCGCTTCGCCATCACCGGCCACCGCGCGCGCCGGGCAAAGCGGCGCAACCGCTCCAGCCTGGAGGACATCGCGGGCGTTGGACCGGTGCGCCGGCAGCGCCTGCTGCAGGCCTTCGGCGGCCTGCGTGGCCTCAGGGCGGCCGGCGTGGAGGAACTGGCGCAGGTCGAGGGCATCAGCCGGGAGCTGGCGGAGCGCATCTACCGCGAATTGCACTGAGCCCATACACTGCGGGCATGCCGTTCAACCTGCCCAATACCCTCACCTGGCTGCGCATCGGGCTGATCCCGCTATTCGTCATGGTGTTCTACCTGCCCGACGGCTGGTTACCCAGGCATTCCCTCAACGTCATCGCCACCGCCCTGTTCGCCCTGGCCTCCGTCACCGACTGGCTGGATGGCTGGCTGGCCCGGCGCCTGAACCAGACCTCGGCCTTCGGCGCCTTTCTCGACCCGGTGGCGGACAAGTTGATGGTGGCGGCGGCGCTGATCGTGCTGGTGGACCTGGACCGTGCCGGCGTGGCCGCATCGCTGATCATCATCGGCCGCGAGATCGCCATCTCCGCGCTGCGCGAGTGGATGGCCAAGGAGGGGCGTTCCAGGAGCGTGGCGGTGTCCTTCATCGGCAAGCTCAAGACCACCGCTCAGATGGCGGCCATCCTGCTGCTGCTCTACCATGAGCCCATCGGCCGCATCAGTGCCCAGTGGCTGGGGCGCTGGCTGCTGGACATCGCCGCCTTTCTCACCCTGTGGTCCATGTTCCACTACCTGTTCATGGCCTGGCGCGCGCTGCGCGGGCAGGCCACGACGGGTGCGGATCGCCAGTTGACAAATCGGTGACGGCGGATAGAATTCGCAAGCTCCGATGCGGGAATAGCTCAGTTGGTAGAGCGCAACCTTGCCAAGGTTGAGGTCGCGAGTTCGAGCCTCGTTTCCCGCTCCAGATCCATCGGGGGAAAGCCGCCACGCTTTCCCCCTTAGTTTTTCGGGACCGCACGGGTCCCGACGGCGCGATGGCAGAGTGGTTATGCAGCGGCCTGCAAAGCCGTGTACATCGGTTCGATTCCGGTTCGCGCCTCCAATCTACCCTCCTTGAACCTCATCGCATGCGTGGCGGCTGCGCGGGAGCCGAAGACAGCGGAGATCGAAACGGTCATGCCGGGCTAGCGCCCGGCATGACCGAGCATGAAACGCACGGCGGTCTCCAGATTGGCCAGGGCCTGGACGCTCAGCGGCTGTCCCAGCGCGAAGTCGTAACCCCGGATGGCGAGGACATGGCAGGGCGGCGGCGGGGCGTCGTAGTGCCGGCGGTAGGCCGTCAGCAGAGCGGAGGGTGACAGGCTGTGGGTGGTGAAGGTGACGTCCTCGGCCGCCGCGACGGGCTCGAAACGAAAGGGCGCCGTCCCCGAGGCAGCGGCATCCACGATCACCACCTCCTGCCGCCCCGCCAGGTCGAGCACGTATTCCACCTGCAACTGGAAATCGGTGAGCAGTTCCACCTCGGGACCGAGCCGGCCGGCCAGCCGCTCGACGAGCAGCGGCCCCAGGGCATCGTCGCCCCGGCTGGGGTTGCCGATGCCGATGATCAGGCGGGGCGCGCGCCGCTCAGCAGGCGGCAGATGCATCCCGTGTCAGCCGGTCGACCGACCGCCCCTGCGCATCGATCAGTTCGACCATCAGAGGCATGCGTCCGAGGGCATGCGTGGCACAGGACAGGCAGGGGTCGAAGGCGCGGATCGCCACCTCGATGTGGTTGAGCAGGCCTTCGGTGAGCCTGCGACCGTCCAGGTATCGGCGCGCCACCTGACGGATGGACTCGTTCATGGCCTGGTTGTTGTGGGTGGTGGAGACGATCAGGTTGCAGCGCGTGACCACGTCCTCCTCATTGACGCGGTAGTGGTGGATCAGGGTGCCGCGCGGCGCCTCGATGATGCCGATGCCACGCTCCTGGCGCTCGCCGCGGGTGACGAGTTCTTCACCCAGGATGTCGGGGTCGTGCAGCAGGTCCTTGATCACCTCGGCGGCATGCAGCATCTCGATCATGCGCGCCCAGTGGGTGCCCAGCGTCGAGCCGGCCGCGGCGCCCTCCGCCCAGGCCAGGAATTCCCGGCGTTCCTGATCGGCGAAGGGGGTGGGGATGAAGTCGCACAGGGCGACCCGCGCCAGGGGGCCGACGCGATACCAGCCCGCCTCGGGGCCCAGGGCCCGCAGGAAGGGGAATTTCATGTACGACCAGGGCTTCACTTCCTCGAAGATGTGTTCCCAGTAGTGGTTGTAGTCGAGGTGGTCGAACAGGGTCTGCCCGTCCCTGGAGCGGGCCCGCAGACCTCCGTGATAGAGGTCCATCGCCCCGTCGGCGCGGATCAGCGCGAGCTGGTGGGCGTCGATGCGGCCGAATTCGTTGTAGAGCTGCGGATTCTGCTCGTAGAGCCGGCGCGCGAGATGCACCGCCTCGCGGCACCATGCGATGGTCTGATAGATGTCTTTGAGCAGTGCGTCGCGTTCTGCCAGGCTGAGGCTCTTGTTCACCCCGCCAGGGATGGCGCCGGTGCCGTGCACGCGTTTGCCGGCAGTGACGCGGATCACCTCCTGCCCGAACTTGCGCAGCAGCACCCCTTTTTTCGCCACCTCCGGGTGGGCCTGGGCGACGCCGACGATGTTGCGGCGGGCCGGGTCGGAATCGAAGCCGAACAGCAGGTCGGGCGAGGCCAGATGGAAGAAGTGCAGGGCGTGCGACTGGAGTATTTGTCCGTAATGCATCAGCCGCCGCACCTTCTCCGCCGTCGGGGTGAGGGGGTGCGCGCCGACGATCTGATCCATGGCCTTGGCCGCGGCCAGATGGTGGGAGACCGGGCAGATGCCGCACAGGCGCTGCACCATCACCGGCACCTCCCAGTAGGGTCGGCCCTGGATGAACTTCTCGAAGCCGCGGAATTCGACGATGTGCAGACGCACCTGGTGCACGCGGTCGTTCTCGTCGAGCAGCAGGGTGACCTTGCCATGGCCCTCGACACGGGACAGGGGCTCGATGGCCACCCGGCGCAACTGCTCGGGGTGTTCGGCGGTTTCCAGGGAGGGCGGTGGATACGGGGCGAAGGTGGACATCTGCGTCAATCGTACTCGATGAGGCCGTGGCCCAGCCTGGGGGTGCGGCCGGCGATGAGATCGGTGAGGAACTTCCAGATGGCGTCGGCCGAGGGGGGGCAGCCGGGGATGAAGTAGTCCACCTTCACCACCTCGTGCAGGGGATGCACCTGGTCGAGCGGCAGGGGCAATTCCGGGTCGTTGGGGATCTGGCCGTTGACCAGGCCGGGCTCGGTCAGATAGACCTCCTGCAGACAGGCCCCGAGGTCGAGGTGGTTGCGCTGGGCGGGCAGGCCGCCGGTGACGGCGCAGGCACCCATGGCGATGAGGATCTTGCAGTTCTTGCGAAACTCCCGCAGCACCTCGACGTTCTCCGCGTTGCACACGCCGCCTTCGATGATGCCGATGTCGCAGGGGCCGCAGTGCTTGATGTCGGTCAGCGGCGTGCGGTCGAACTCGACCTTTTCCAGCAGGGCGAACAGGCGCTCGTCGATGTCCAGCAGCGACATGTGGCAGCCAAAACAGCCGGCCAGCGAGGTGGTGGCCACGCGGAGTTTTCCAGCCTCAGCCATGTCTGGCCTCCGGCTTGCGCGGCGCATCCTCCAGGGCCTGGGCGCTGATCGGGCGGACATCGTAGCGGCGCCGCCCGATGGGGGTCTGGAAGCCGATGTGCTTCCTGATGATCACCCCCACGGGGCAGACCTCCACGGCCTTGTCGGTGACGGCGATATCGGTGTCGGCGAGCCGGCCGGACTCGGCGCTGACGATGAGGCGGCGGCTGATGCCGCGACCGGCGAGCGAGAACACCCCCTTGCCGTCCACCTCCTCGGAGGCACGCACACACAGCTTGCACAGCACGCAGCGGTTGAAGTCGAGCAGGATGTCGGGATGCGAGGCGTCCACCGGCCGGTCGAGGAAGAAATGGCGGAAGCCGGCGGTCATCACGCCCAGGTCGTAGCCCAGGGCCTGCAGCACGCAGTTGCCGCTCTTCTCGCAGGCGGGGCAGAAGTGGTTGCCCTCGGCGAACAGCATCTGCACCAGGGTGCGGCGCAGGTCGTTGAGCTCCTCGGTCTCGCTCTCCACCTCCAGGCCAGCCTGGGCCGGCAGGGTGCAGGCGGCGGCGGGGCGGCCGTTGGCCTTCACCGTGCAGAGCTTGCAACTGCCGTGCGGTACGAACTCGGGGTGGTAGCAGAGGTGGGGGATGTAATGCCCCGCCGTGAGCGCGGCCTGGATCACGGTCTGGCCGGGTTCGAAGGGGATCTCCTCGCCGTCGAGGAGGAAGCTGGGTCGCACGTCCATGTTCATGTCCCGACACCGCCTAGAGATGCGCCTTCGCGTCGTCGCGGCCGGTCATCTGCCGGGCCACGGCGAGCGCCCCGTCGAGGTCGAAGGCCGGTTCGAAGTCGAGGGATTTCAGCCGCCGCTGGATGGCGGGGCGGAAGCGCTGCATGACGTCGCGCATGGGGTTGCAGGCGGTATGTCCCAGTCCGCAGTGGGCGGCCAGGTGCATGACCTTCTGCAGCCGGCAGATCTCTTCGACGTCGTGCTGGGCACCGCGACCGGCGTGGATCTTGTCCACCACGTTGCGCATCATGGCCGTGCCGACCCGGCAGGGGGTGCAAAAACCGCAGCTCTCGTGGGCAAAGAAGTGCACGAAGTTGCGCACCACGTCGAACATGTCGCGCGTCTCGTCGAAGACCATGAAAGCCCCGGCCGTGGGCAGGTCCTCGAAGGCGATGCGACGATCGAACTCGGAGGCGTCGATGAGGGTGCCGGAGGGCCCGCTCACCTGCACCGCCTGGGTATGCCGGGCGCCGCAATCCTCCAGTACCTGGCGCACCGTCACGCCGAACGGGTATTCATAGATGCCCGGCCGCTCGCAGTCACCCGACACCGACAGCAGCTTGGTGCCGGCCGACTTGGCCGTACCCTGTGCCCGGTACCAGTCGCCGCCCTCCTTGGCCACCAGGGCGGCGGCGCAAAAGGTCTCGACGTTGTTCACCACCGTGGGCTGGCCCAGATAGCCATGCGTGACCGGATAAGGCGGCCGGTTGCGCGGGATGCCGCGCTTGCCCTCCAGCGACTCGATCAGGGCGGATTCCTCGCCGCAGACATAGGCCCCGGCACCGACGTGGATCTCGATGTCGAAGTCGAAGCCGGTCCGGCCGCAGATGTCGGCCCCCAACAGACCGTCCCGCCGGCGGCGGGCCAGGCACTCGTTGAGCGGTTCGAGCAGATAGCGGTATTCGCCGCGCAGGTAGAGAAAGCCGTGCGTCGTCGTCCTGCCGCCGCCGAGGATGTAGGCGCAGACCGTCATGCCCTCGAACACCAGATCGGCATGGCGGGTGAGCAGGACGCGGTCCTTGAAGGTGCCGGGCTCACCCTCGTCGGCGTTGCAGACGACGTAATGGGTCTCGCCCGGGGCATTGCGACAGGCCTCCCACTTCAGGCCGGTGCCGAAGCCCGCGCCGCCGCGTCCGCGCAGGTTGGAGCGCTTGATCTCTTCCAGGGTCGCCGCCGGTCCGGGAGTAGCCGCCGGAATGCCCTCGCGCCAGGAGCGCTCGCTCACCGGTCGATCCCCCTGGTTCGACTCGGCTCGGGCGATGGCCGCGCGGATCGCCTCGCCGGGTTGCAGGCCGTGGCCCAGGAGGGTGTCCTGGCGGCGGATGTTGTCCTCGATGCGGAAGAGTTCGTCGGGCCACTGGGCGATGGGTTGCCGCGCCAGGATCAGCTGGGCGATCTGGTCCAGGCGTTCCTGGTCGATGCGCGGGATGGCCCAGCCGTTGACGAGCAGTCCGGGACCCTGGTCGCACAGGCCGGTACAGGAGGTGGTGTCTATGGACAGCAGGCCGTCCTCCGACACCTTGCCCTTCTCCACCCAGAGCTTCTCGCTCAGGTAGGCGAGCAGGGCCTCGCTGCCCTGCATGCGGTCGGTGATGTTGTCGGAGAACAGCACCCGGTACTGTCCCACCGGTTCCAGGTGCAGGAAGCTGTAAAAGGCCGCCACCCCTTCCACACGGGCGCGGGACAACCCCAATTTGCGCGCCAGCTCCGTCACCACGGGCGGTGCGAGCCAGCCTTGGCCTTCCTGGAGATCACGCAGGATCTGCACCAGACGGGTCGCGTCCCCCCCGTGCAGGGCCACCACTTCATCGACGCTGGGGTGTAGGTCTTGATGGCGCATCATGCCTTGCAGACTACACCTCTTTTGTGAAGGCCATGAGGATGCAGCCGCCTTTTGAGTCTAGCGGCAGAGGTCGAAATGCCAAGGGGAAAATACCCATGGCGCAAGCAGGGCTGACGATGAGGGCCTGCCATGGCCAGGCCGACACCCTGCTACACTTCCCAGCCGCCACTGACCACTTACCCTGCCGCATGGTCCCCCACCTCACCACCGCCCTCACCGGTCCCCTGCTGGACCTGGAGAAACACGTCATCGCCGCCCAGGCCACCATCGAACACTGGTTCCGGGTGCAGTGGCACGAGCATGCCGCGCCATTCTACTCGTCGGTGGACCTGCGCAATGCCGGCTACAAGCTGGCGCCGGTGGACACCAACCTGTTTCCCGGCGGTTTCAACAACCTCAATCCCGCCTTCCTCCCCCTGGCGGTGCAGGCGGCCCAGGTGGCGGTGGAGAAGATGTGCACCACGGCGCAGCGCCTGCTGCTCATCCCGGAAAGCCACACGCGCAACCTCTACTATCTGCAGAACGTGGCCGCCCTGGCCGAAATCCTGCGCAAGACCGGGCTGCAGGTGCGCATCGGCAGCCTGATCCCGGACCTGGTCGAGCCCCTGCTGCTGGATCTGCCCGACGGTCAGGTGCTCAAGCTGGAGCCGATCCTGCGCGAGGGGGATCGCCTGAAGCTGCGCGAGCCCGGGGCGGGGGCCGGCCGCTTCGACCCCTGCGCCGTGCTGCTCAACAATGACCTCTCCGCCGGCGTGCCCGATCTGCTCCGGGGCCTCGATCCGACCCAGACCCTGATGCCGCCCCTGCACGCCGGCTGGGCCACCCGGCGCAAATCCAACCACTTCCGCGCCTACGAGGAGCTCGCCCAGGCCTTCGGCCGGCTGATCGGCATCGACCCCTGGCTGATCAACCCCTATTTCAGCCACTGCAGCGGGGTCGACTTCATGACCCGCCAGGGCGAGGACTGTCTGGCCGTGCATGTCGACGAACTTCTGCGACGGATCCGCGCGAAGTACGCCGATTACGGCATCGACCGGGAGCCCTTCGTCATCGTCAAGGCCGATGCCGGCACCTACGGCATGGGCATCATGACCGTGAAAAGCGCCGAGGACGTGCGCGACCTCAATCGCAAGGCACGCAACAAGATGGCGGTGGTGAAGGAGGGCCTGGCGGTCACCCAGGTGCTGATCCAGGAGGGGGTGTATACCTTCGAGTCGATCAACGAGGCGGTGGCCGAACCGGTGGTGTACATGATCGATCACCATGTCATCGGCGGCTTCTACCGGGTGCACACCGGCCGCGGCGCTGACGAGAACCTGAACGCCCCGGGCATGCACTTCGTGCCCCTGGCCTTCGAGGAGGTGGGCAGCTACGCCGACGCCAGAGCCCGGCCCGACGCGCCGGTGAACCGCTTCTACACCTACGGCGTGCTGGCCCGGCTGGCAGCACTGGCGGCGGCCATCGAGCTGGAGGACACCGACCCCGAGTTCCATGAGGCCACCGCATGAACCTGCTCTTCGTCGCCGACCCCCTGGCGAGCTTCAAGCTCCACAAGGACTCGACCTACGCCATGATGCGGGAGGCCGACCGGCGCGGGCATCGACTCTGGGCCTGCACGCCGGCGGACCTCACGTGGGCGGGCGGGCGGGTCTGGGCCAACACCCGCCCCGTGACGCTGCTGTTCCTGGACCCCGAGGCCGAGCACCGCTCGGGTGCCGACTGGTTCCGTCTGGCGGAAGAGGCCGTGCGTCCCCTGGTCGAATTCGGGGCCGTGCTCATGCGCAAGGACCCGCCCTTCGACCAGGAATACCTCTACGCCACCTATCTGCTCGAACTGGCCGAAGCCGAGGGCGCCCGCGTCTTCAACCGGCCGCGGGCGCTGCGCGACTTCAACGAAAAACTGGCCATCGCCCGCTTCCCGCAGTTCACCGTCCCCACCCTGGTCACCAGCCGGGAGGCCGACATCCGCGCCTTCCTCGCCGCGCAAGGCGACATCGTGGTCAAGCCGCTCAACGCCATGGGCGGCGCCTCGGTGTTTCGCCTGCGGCCGAATGATGCCAACCTCGGCGTCACCCTCGAGGTCCTGACCCGGCATGGGGCCACCACCGTGATGGCGCAGCGCTACATCCCGGAGATCCGCGACGGCGACAAGCGCATCCTGGTCATCGACGGCGAGCCTGTCCCTTACGCCCTGGCGCGCATCCCAGCCCCGGGCGAGACGCGCGGCAACCTGGCCGCCGGCGGCCGCGGCGAGGCCCGGCCGCTGACCGCGCGCGACCGCGAGATCGCCCGCACCCTGGGCCCTGCGCTCAAGGCCGCGGGCATCCTGCTGGCTGGACTGGACGTGATCGGCGACTGGCTCACCGAGGTCAATGTCACCAGCCCGACCTGCTTCCGCGAGATCATGGACCAGACCGGCTTCGACGTGGCGGCGACGTTCATGGATGCGCTGGAGAGAAAAGTGCGCGAGGAATGAGAGCAAAGCCCGGATACCACCCCTATCGACTGGCCGCGCATCTCGTTTTTCTCCTTTACCTCGTCCCTTTTCTCTCCGCCTGCGGCCCTGCCCCGCTCTACCGTGAGCAGGCCTACGTGTTCGGCACCCTGGTGGAGATCGCCATCCAGGGCGAGCCGGAGGCCAAGGCCCGGCAGGCGGCCGCGCAGGTGCTCAGTGAATTCGACCGCCTGCACCGGCGCTTGCACGCCTGGCAGCCGGGTGAGCTGGAGACGCTCAATGCCGCCTTTGCGCGCGGCCCGGAGGCGGTGCCGGTGGCAGACGACCTCGCCGCCATGCTGCGCGATGCCAGCGCGTGGTGGCGTCGTTCCGACGGCCTGTTCAACCCGGCCATCGGCAACCTGGTGCGCCTGTGGGGCTTCCATGCCGATGCGTACGTGCCCCGCCTGCCCGACGAGGCCGAGGTGCACCGCCTGGTGCAGGCCGCCCCCCGCATGGACGATCTCATCCTGACACCAGGCAGGGTGGCCAGCCGCAACCCGGCCGTACGCCTGGACCTGGGCGGCTATGCCAAGGGTTATGCCCTGGACCGGGCGGCGACCATCCTGCGGCAGGCGGGCGTGCGCAACGCCCTGGTCAACATCGGTGGCAACATCATCGCCCTCGGCCGCAAGGGCGACCGGCCCTGGCGCGTGGGCATCCAGCACCCGCGCCGCGGCGGCGCGCTCGCCACCCTGGACCTGCACGACGGCGAAGCGATCGGCACTTCGGGCGACTATCA
Source organism: uncultured Burkholderiales bacterium (assembly GCA_938038385.1). Lineage (GTDB taxonomy): Bacteria > Pseudomonadota > Gammaproteobacteria > Burkholderiales > Thiobacillaceae > JANWZL01. The sequence continues at coordinate 21,284 of CALHRD010000007.1, read as the reverse complement.
GCGCTTCTTCGAGCTGGAAGGCCGGCGTTATTGCCATCTCATCGACCCCCGCAACGGACGCCCGGTACAGGGCGTGCAGGCGGTGACGGTGATCGCCCGCGGGCCGCATGCCGGTGTGGCCTCCGACGCGGCCAGCAAGCCCCTGTTCATCGCCGGCCCGGACGGCTGGCGGGCGATGGCCGGGCGGCTGGGCATCGTCGAAGCGCTGCTGATCGACGCCGAGGGCCGGGTGTCACTCACCGAGGCCATGGCGACGCGGCTTACCTGGGAAGGCGAGCCGCCACCCGGGGTATCCTCTCCCAAAGGGTGACCCGCGAGCGCGATTGCGTCAAACTAGCGATCTATCGCGTCTTGCGGAGGCAGCCGGATGTATACCTGGAAAAGCCATTTCGTCATCCAGGCGGATTACCAGCACTGGGCCAACGAGGTCATGTTCACCGCCCTGGACCATCTCACCGCGGACAGTCTGGCCAGCGACCAGGGCCTGTTCTTCCGCAGCATCCATCACACCGTGGACCACATGCTGATGGTCAGCCGGGTCTGGCTGGCGCGGCTGCAGGGCGAGACGCTGAGCGTCAATTACCGCGAGATCCACCACCCGGACTGGCGCGGGCTGCAAAACGCCCTGCGCCGCGAGACGCGCAAGCTGCAGGCCTGGCTGGAGGCCCAACCGGATGCCTTCTATGACCGCGCGATCGAATTCGCCGGCAGCGATGGCCGTGCCCGCAGTATGTGGGTGCGCGACGCGCTGACGCATCTGTACACGCACTACGTCCACCACCGCGGCCAGATCTCGGCGGTCGCCACCCGTCTGGGCGCCCCTTGTCCGGAGATGGACTTCGTCTACTACCGGCGCGAGATGGAGAGACTGCTCGACGAGGTCAGGAACGGGGGGAACAGGCCCCCAGCAGCGGGGTGACCAGTTTCTCCAGCCGGGCGTAATGCACCTGGCCGCTGACCTTGTGGCGTATCCTGCCCTCCCGGTCGATGACGTAGGAGGTGGGCAGGCGATCGACCCCGCCGAAGGCAGCCGTCACACCCGGTGCCGCCAGCGGCGCCGGGAAGCCGTAGCCCTTGTCACGCATGAAGCGCGTCACCGTCTCCGCCGCCTCGTCCACGCTGAACGCGACGATCTCGAAGCCGCAATGCCGGTAGTCGTCATAGAAGGACTGCATGGCGGGCATCTCATGGCGGCAATAGGGACACCAGGTGGCCCAGAAGTTGACCAGCACCACCTGCCCGCGCAGGTCGGCGAGGCGCTGTCCGTCCATGACCGGCACATCCGGCGCCGCACGACTCAGGTCGTCGACCCAGGCCGGCGGCCGGAACCACAGATAGACGATCAGCCCCAGCAGGATCAGGGTGACCGGGCTGGGTCGCAGTTTCTTTAGGATTTCCCTTGTCTTCATCTTCCGCCAAGCCGAAACGCGCCATTCTTCGCATCAGACGCGATGTCGGGACCGAAACGCAAGCCCCCGAAGCGACCGGACGGCGACGCCAGCCGGTGCGTGGCCGCCACCTGAGCCTGCGCGCACAAAAGGCCCTGCGCAAGGCCGATACCGAACCCGGCCCGCAACCGCCGACCCCACCGGCACCCGAACCGCGTCGCCGCCCGCGTCCTGCCGAAAAACCGGCGGGGCGTGAGCTCAGGCGCGGAGTACCGGGTGAACCTGGCGGCGGCAGGATACCCCGGCCGACCCGAAAGGCGGCCGGCGTCGCCCGACAGTCGCAGCGCTTTTTCGCCCCCTGCCCGCGCGGTCTGGAGACCGAGCTGGCGAAGGAACTCACCGAACTGGGTGCCGCAGACGCGGTGCCCTCCTCGGGCGGCGTCGCCTTCGCGGGCGAGCTGCGGCTCGCCTGGCGCGTGAACCTCTGGTCGCGCCTGGCGGTGCGCGTGCTGCAACAGGTGGGCCACGGGCGCTATCGCGGCGAGGACGACCTCTACGAAGCCGCGCTCGACCTGCCCTGGTCCGCCTGGTTCGGACCGGAGCGCACGCTGGCGGTTCACACCGTGGCACACGCAAGCCCGCTCAAGAGCCTCAACTTCGCCTCGCTCAGGATCAAGGATGCCGTGTGCGACCGCTTCCGCGCCGACGGCGGCGAACGACCGAGCGTCGACCCCCGCGCGCCCGACGTCCCCCTGCTGCTCTATCTGGAGCGCGACGCCTACACCCTCTATCTGGACCTCACCGGCGCGCCGCTCAACCGCAGAGGCTTCCGTCTCCAGGCTGCGGCGGCCCCCCTGAACGAGAACCTGGCCGCGGGCATCCTGCGGCTTGCCGGCTGGCACGCCGGGATCCCCCTGCTCGACCCGATGATGGGCGGCGGCACCCTCTTGCTGGAGGCGGCCATGCAGGCGCTCAACATCGCGCCGGGGCTCAAACGCCACTTCGCCTTCGAGCACCTCACCAGCTTCGACCGGGTGGAATGGGCCCGGCTGCGCAAGGATGCCCAGGCCGCGGCCCTGGCACCGCGCGCACTGCCGATCTACGGCTGCGACATCGATCCGGCCATGGTGCGGGCTGCCGAGACCAACCTGCGCGCCGCCGGCGTACTCGACTGCGTGCGCCTGAAACAGGCAGATGCCCTGACGGTGGGGGCCCCGGCGGCAGCCGGCATCCTGGTGAGCAACCCGCCCTACGGGGTGCGCCTGCAACAGGCCAACCCGGCCGCCTTCTACCGCGCCCTGGGCGATGCGCTGAAGCAGCGTTTTGCCGGCTGGAGCGCCTGGCTGCTGTCGGCCGATCCGGAACTGCCACGCCGCATCGGCCTCAAGGCGACGCGGCGAATTCCGCTCTACAACGGGCCGTTGGAATGCCGGTTGTACGAATATCGCCTGGTGACGGGACGACCGGACTGAAACCGCCATAGCGCCCGCATCGCGGCGGGTGATTCGGGGTAAAGGCGCGAGGGCCCTTTGCCGATAATCCATGACACCCTGTCGCCCCTGCGCAATGTCCCAGCCCCTGTGTCAGACCCTAACCGATTCGGCCTCCGACGCCACTTGAGCGTGCTGCTGGCGCTCGTGGCCGGCAGCCTCCTCACCGCCCTGGCGGTGGGCTACGACCTCATGCAGACACGGCGGGAGGTGGACAGGCAACTGGCCTGGCGCGCGGACAACGAGGCGGGCCGCTTCCAGCGCAGCCTCGACCGCGGCCTGGAGGTGGTGGATGCCCTGGCGAGCTTCATGACGGCCTCGCACGAAGTCGAGCGGGACGAGTTCCGGCGCTTCGTCCAGAACCCGTTGCAAGCCCACCCGGAATTCTACGCCCTGCAATGGCTCCCCCGTGTGACGCAGGCCGAGCGGCCGGCGTTCGAGGCGGTGCTCGGCCACCAGCGGCCGGGCGCGACGATCACCGAACGCGGCGTGGAGGGGACGCTGATCGCCGCCGGCGAGCGTCCTGAGTATTTCCCCATTCACTACGTCGAGCCTTTCAATGTCAACCAGGCGGCCCTCGGCTTCGATGCCCTGTCGCGGGCATCCATCCGCCCCAGCATGGAATGGTCGCGCGACCAGGGCGAGATGGTGGTCTCGGAACAGATCAGCCTGGTGCAGTCCGGCGGACGGGTGCAGGCGGTCGTCCTCTACCGGCCGGTCTATCGCCGCGGCGCCCCGACCGCCACCATCGAGCAGCGCCGCGCGGCACATCTCGGCTTTGCCGTCGGCATACTCAAGGTAGGGGATACGCTGGATGCCGCCGTCATGGGCTACCGTCCGACCGGCCTGGACGCCCTCGTCGTCGACTACACCGAAGGTCACCCGCAGGTGTTGCACGTGCATGCCTCGCGTATGCGAAGCCCCGATGCGCCGCGGCCGACCCTGGCAGAAATGCTGGCTGGGCCACATCACGTCGTCAGGCTGCAGGTACCCGGTCGGGACTGGCAGATGCTGTTCCGGCCCTCACCCGCCTTCCACGCTGAATTCCGCCACCATCGCTGGGCCTGGATCCTTGCCCTGGGGCTCCTGCTCACCGGCGTGCTCACCGCCCACCTCTGGCGGCGGCTTCAGAGCACCGAGGCCCAGACCGCCCTCAACGACGAATTAAGCCGTATGAACGAGGATCTGGCCCGTCAGAGTCAGCACCTGAATCAGGCCCAGCGCCTCGCCAACCTGGGCAGTTGGGAGTTGGACCTGGCCACGCATCGGGTCGTCTGGTCCGATCAGGTCTACCGCTGCCTGGCTCAGGCTCCCGGCGACGCCGAGGTCAGTATCGACAGTTTCATGGCCGCGGTTCATCCAGACGACCGGCAACGCTTCAGGGCGGCCTTGCAGGCCGCGATCGAGAATGCTCAGCCCCTCGACCTGATACACCGGGTGACGACAGCCGACGGCAACGAGCGCCTTTTGCATCAGCGTGCCGAGGTCATCCGCGACGACAGCGGCAGGGCCGTGCGCCTGCTGGGTACGCAGCTCGACATCACCGACAGCGTGCGTCAATCGGAACGATTGCGCCTGGCCGCCCGGGTGATCGAGTCCACCCATGAGGCCGTGCTGATCACCGACCGCGACGCCCGCATCCTGGAGGTGAACCCGGCCCTCAGCCGCATTACCGGCTACAGCGCCGACGAGGTCATCGGCCATACCCCGAAGCTATGGCGCTCCGGCCTGCATGCCCCCGACTTCTATCAAGCCCTGTGGCAGTCGGTGAGAACGCAAGGCTACTGGCAGGGCGAGATCTGGAATCTACGCCGCGACGGCGAGCTCTACCCCTGTTGGCAGACCATCAGCGCGGTCCGCAACGACACGGGCGAAATCACACATTACGTCTCGGTGTTCTCCGACATCAGCGACATCGTCCAGTCGCGCACGCAACTGGCGCATCTGGCGCAGCACGACCCGCTCACCGACCTGCCCAACCGGTTACTGCTGCAGGACCGACTGGAGCATGCCCTGGAGCGCGCCCGCCGCGAGCAGAGACTGCTCGCCGTGCTGTTCCTCGATCTGGATCGCTTCAAGCACATCAACGACAGCCTGGGGCACGTCACCGGCGACCGCCTGCTGGTGGAGGTGGCCCGACGTCTGCGCGGCGCGGTCCGCGCCGAGGACACGGTGGCGCGCATGGGCGGCGACGAGTTCATCATCCTCATGGAGGGGCTGCGCCACGAGGAGGACGCCGCCCACCTGGCGCAGAAGCTGTTGAAGACACTGGACACCCCTTTTCATCTCGACCAGCGTGAGTTGTTCATCACCGGCAGCATCGGCATCAGCCTCTATCCGCGCGACGGCGCCGATGCCCAGACCATGGTGCGCAATGCCGATGCCGCCATGTACCGGGCCAAGGCCGACGGGCGCAACGCCTATGACTTCTATACCGAAGCCCTGACTCACAGCGCCATGGAACGCATCCGCATCGAGACCGAGCTGCGCCAGGCTTTGCAGCGGGGTGAACTCGCCGTGCACTACCAGCCGCAGGTGGACCTGGCCAGCGGCCGTCTGATCGGGGCGGAGGCCCTGCTGCGCTGGCGGCACCCCGAGCTGGGTCAGGTGTCGCCCGAGCGCTTCATCCCCATCGCCGAGGAGACCGGCCTGATCATCGAGATCGGCGCCTGGGTTTTGCAGCATGCCTGCCGGCAGGCATGCGCCTGGCTGGCCGCCGGCCTGCCCATCGGGACGGTGGCGGTCAACGTCGCCGGCCCGCAGATCCAGCGCAGCGATTTCGTCGCCACGGTCAAGCAGGCCCTGGCCGAGACCGGACTCGCCCCCGAACATCTGGAGCTGGAGGTGACCGAGGGCTTCATCATGGGGCAGGCAGAGGCCTCCATCGGCGTGCTGGAGGCACTCAGCCGGCTGGGGGTGAGGCTGTCGATCGACGACTTCGGCACCGGCTATTCGTCGCTCGCCTATCTCAAGCGGTTGCCCATCGACAAGCTCAAGGTCGACCGCTCCTTCGTGCGCGACCTGCCTGCCGACGAGGAGGCCGCCGCCATCGCCGCCGCGGTCATCGCCCTGGGCCGCAGCCTGGGCCTCACGGTCATCGCCGAGGGTGTGGAGACAGCCGCGCAGCGGGACTTCCTGCTCAGGCTGCGCTGCGACCAGGCCCAGGGCTGGTACTATGGCAGGCCGGAACCGCCGGAGCGCTTCAGCCTCGCCCTGGCGGCCTGACCGGCTCGGCGAAGCGTTCCCCCGCGCGCAGATAACGCCAATGCCCCAGGGGCAGGTCGCTCAGACGCACCCCACCGATACGGACCCGCTTGAGCCCCACCACCCTGAGCCCGACCAGTTCGCACATGCGCCGGATCTGGCGCTTCATGCCCTCGCGCAGGACGAAACGCAGCTGATCCGCGTTGAGCCACTCCACCCTGGCCGGCTTGAGGCTGCGGCCGTCCAGGCTGAGACCATGGTTGAGCAGGGCGAGGCCGTCCGGGACGATGCGGCCCTGCACCCGCACCAGGTATTCCTTCTCGATCTGCGAGTCCTCACCGATCAGCTCACGGGCGATGCGGCCGTCCTGGGTCAGCACCAGCAGCCCCGTGGAGTCGATGTCCAGCCGCCCGGCCGGCGCCAGACCCTTGAGGATGGAGGGATGAAAGGGCGGATCACCCGGTGCCCTGACCTGGTTGTGCGGCCCGATCAGTGCGGCCGCCGGCTGGTAGCCCGGCTCCGGCTGGCCGGAGACATAGCCGACCGGCTTGTTGAGCAGGATCGTCACCCGCTTCTGCTGGCTGGCGCGCGCCTCAGGCGCCAGCGTGATGCGCGCGTTCGGGTCGATGCGGGTGCCCAGCTCGGTGACCGGCCTGCCGTCCACCCGCACCCAGCCCCGCTCGATGTAAGCGTCCGCCTCCCGCCGGGAACACAGCCCGCGCTCGGCCATGACCTTGGACAGACGCACGCCTGCGGCTTGCCGGGCAGCGGCTGACTGGCCGGTGGCAGGCGTGGCGGCCGGCTTGGGCGGGCGGGCTTTCATGCGGCAAGCATAGCGCTTTCCCGGCCACTCACCAGTAAAATGCGGGCTTGTGCCACCCCGGAGCCCGCCCATGCCCGTCAAGCTCAGCCCCCCCGACCCTGCCCGTCTCCTGCCCGTGCCCGGCGTCGAACTGGGTACTGCCGCCGCCGGCATCAGGAAACCGGGCCGCAAGGACGTGCTGGTGATCAGGATCGCCCGCGACTCGGAGGTGGTCGGCGTGTTCACCCAGAACCGCTTCTGCGCCGCCCCGGTGACCGTGGCGCGCGAACACCTGCATGCCGAGAGCGGCGTGCGCGCCCTGCTGGTGAACACCGGCAACGCCAACGCCGGCACCGGGGACGAGGGTGTCGCCCGTGCCCGCGCGGCCTGCACGGCGCTCGCCGAACTGCTCGAGGTCAGTGCCCTGCAGGTCCTGCCCTTTTCCACCGGCGTCATCCTGGAGCCCCTGCCGCACGAGAAGATCATCGCCGCCCTGCCCGCCGCGCTCGCCGATCTGAGACCGGACAACTGGGCCGCCGCCGCCGAGGCGATCATGACCACCGACATCGTGCCCAAGGCGGTCTCCCGCCGGGTAAACCTGGACGGCGTCGAGTTCGTGGTCACCGGCATCGCCAAGGGCTCCGGCATGATCCACCCGAACATGGCCACCATGCTCGCCTTCGTCGCCACCGACGCGCCGGTGTCCTGCGAGGCCTTGGAGGCCATGCTCAGACACGGCGTGAACCGCTCCTTCAACTGCATCACGGTCGATGGCGACACCTCCACCAACGACGCCTGCATCCTGATCGCCACCGGCGTGACCGCGGCACCGGTGATCATGGACGACGCCGATCCACGCTTCGCCGCGTTGCGCGAGGCGGTCACCGGGGTGATGACCACACTGGCGCAGGCCATCGTGCGCGACGGCGAGGGCGCCACCAAGTTCATCACCGTCCGCGTCGAGGGCGGCCGCGACGAGGCGGAGTGCAAGCGGGTGGCCTACGCCGTGGCCCGCTCACCCCTGGTGAAAACCGCCTTCTTCGCCTCCGACCCGAACCTGGGCCGTATCCTGGCCGCCGTCGGCTATGCCGGCATCGACGACCTCGACGTCAACCGGCTGCGCCTGCACCTGGGTGACGTCCTGGTGGCGGAAAAAGGCGGTCGGGCCGCCGGCTACCGCGAGGAGGACGGTCGCCGGGTGATGGCCGGGTCCGACATCCTCGTGCGCATCGAACTCGACCGGGGGCAGGCCGCAGCCACGGTCTGGACCTGCGACTTCTCCTACGATTACGTCAAGATCAACGCCGAGTACCGCACGTGAGCGAGCGTCTGGACGCCTTCCTGACCCGGGCGGAGGCCTTGCTCGCGCGCCTGGAGCCGCTGCTGCCGCCCGTTCCGGCCGCCGTCGACTGGGCAACCACCCTGGCCTGCCGCTGGCGCCGCACGGCGTTGCAGGGCTGGCTGGAACCCGTGCGCGTGCTCAACTGCCCGCCGTGGGAGCGACTGCGCCACCTCGACGCGCAGAAGGCGGCGCTCGACCGCAACACGCGCCAGTTCGTGCGGGGTCTGCCGGCCAACAACGCGCTGCTCACCGGCAGCCGCGGCTGCGGCAAGTCCTCCCTGGTCAAGGCCCTCCTGCCCCGTTATGCCAAACGGGGCCTGCGCCTGATCGAGGTGGACAAGGCCGACCTCGTCGATCTGCCGCACATCGTCGAGCGCCTGATCCAGGAGCGCTGGCGCTACCTCCTGTTCACCGACGACCTGTCCTTCGAGGCCGATGAACCCGCCTACAAACCGCTCAAGGCGGCGCTGGACGGCTCGGTGGCGGGGCTACCCGACAACGTGCTGATCTACGCTACCTCCAACCGCCGCCATCTCATGCCGGAATACTTCGCCGAGAACGCCGCCGCGCTGCACCTGGGCGGCGAGGTTCGTCCGGGCGACAGCACCGAGGAAAAGGTCAGCCTGTCCGACCGCTTCGGCCTCTTGCTCACCTTCTACCCCTTCGACCAGGATGCCTATCTGGACATCGTCGCCGGCTGGGTCGAGGCCCTGGGCGGCCGAAAGACACCAGCTCTGCGCGAAGAAGCCCTGCAGTGGTCCATCCAGCGCGGCGGCCGTTCGGGGCGCACCGCCCGCCAGTTCGCCATGGACTGGGTCGGTCGACAGGGTCTCGAGGGCAAACGATGATCGACCGCGTCGAGGTCGCCGCCGCCGTCATCGAACGTCCCGACGGGGCCTTCCTCATGGCCAGCCGTCCGGTCGGCAAGGTCTATGCCGGCTGGTGGGAGTTTCCCGGCGGCAAGGTGGAGCCGGGAGAGACGCCCCGCCACGCCCTGGACCGGGAGCTCAGGGAGGAACTGGGCATCGCCGTGCGCCGGGCCCATCCGTGGCTCACCCGCGACTACGACTACGCGCATGCCCGGGTGCGGCTGCATTTCTTCCGCGTCACGGACTGGGCCGGCGAGCCGCATCCGCACGAGGGGCAGGCAATCGCCTGGGTGCACGCCGAGCAGCCCGCGGTCGAACCCATCCTGCCCGCCAACGGCCCCATCCTGCGCGGGCTTGCGCTGCCCCTGACCTACGGCATCTCGGCCGCCACCGAGCTGGGCGTGGATAGCTTCCTGCGCCGGCTGGAAGCGGCTCTGGAGAGAGGGCTCAAGCTGTTGCAATTGCGTGAGAAGGGCATGCCGGCCGAGGCGCTCGCCACCCTCGCGCAGGCGGTCGCGGCGCGCTGCCGTGCCTGTGGCGCCCGGCTCCTGATCAACGATGACCTCGCCCTGGCCGGGCGGCTGGACGCGGGCGTACACCTGCCTGCCGCCCGGCTCATGCGCCTCGATCAGCGCCCCGATCTGCCCTGGGTCGGGGCCTCCTGCCATGATGCGGCGGAGCTGGAACGTGCCCAGGCGCTGGGCGTGGATTTCGTCGTCCTCGGTCCGGTGCTGCCCACCGCCTCCCACCCCGGCGCCACCCCGCTGGGCTGGGACCGCTTCCGCGACCTGGCGGCCAGCCGGCCCATGCCCGTCTATGCCCTGGGGGGACTCGACGCCGCAGACCTGGACACTGCCCGCCAGGCGGGCGCCCACGGCATCGCCATGAAGAGAGGTCTCTGGACATGACCACGATACGCAGCCATTTCTTCCGCCTGGCCCCTCTGGGCATCCTGCTGCTGGTCGGCCTGGTGGTCTACCTGAACCAGGCGCGGAAACCGGAGGGCGGCCCTCCCGTGGTGATGGACTGCCCCGACCTGGCCGCCGGCTGTTCGACCCGCATGCATGGCCAGGCGGTGAGCGTGGGCGTGCAAGGCGAGCTGAAGGTGCTGCAGCCATTCCAGGTCTGGGTCCGGGCCGCGGACGCTCACAAGGTGCAGGCCACCTTCACCATGGAGGGCATGGACATGGGATTCAACCTGTACACCCTGCATGCCGATAAGAACGGTGTGTTCCGCGGTCGGGTCACGCTGCCGGTTTGCATCTCCGGCCGCCGGGACTGGCTGATGACCCTGGACATCGATGGACGTCTGCTGGCCGTGCCCTTCGTTACAGAACTGTAATACTTCCCGTGCCAGCCCTGGCTATAATCGCCCGAGGGCCACGGCCCGGCGACAAGGAGCGAATGAATGACAGAACACACCTACAAGCAGTTCGACGCGGACCTGGAGGCGGTGCGGGCCCGCGTGCTGGAGATGGGGGGGCTGGTGGAGGAACAGGTCAACCGTGCCATCGATGCCCTGATCGACGGCGACGTCAAGGTGGCGGAGGAGGTCATCGCCACCGACCACATGGTCAATAGCCTGGAGGTAGGCACGGACGAGGCCTGCACCCAGATCATCGCCCTGCGCCAGCCCACCGCCTCGGACCTGCGGCTGATCCTCACCATCATCAAGACCATCACCGACCTGGAGCGCATCGGTGACGAAGCCTCCAAGATTGCCCGCTACGCTCTGCGGGTCTACGAAACCGACCGCATCGTCACCCCCCGTTACAGCGAGATCAAATACATGGCGGGACTGGCGCTGAAGATGCTGCGCGAATCCCTGGACGCCTTCGCCCGTCTGGACGTCTCCGCCGCCGCCGCCGTGGCCCGCCAGGACATGGAGGTGGACGAGGAATTCCACCTCATCACGCGCCACCTCATCACCTACATGATGGAGGACCCGCGCACCATCTCCACCTTCATCGACCTGATGTTCGTGGTCAAGGCCATCGAGCGCATCGGCGACCATGCCAAGAACATCTCCGAGTACGTGGTGTTCATGGTCAAGGGCAAGGATGTGCGCCACACCTCGCTCGAGGATCTGGAGAAAGAAATCCAGTAACCCCCCCTCGCCCTCACCCGAATGCGGGTGGGGGCAGGCACTGCAGGCCGCTGCCGCGGCGGCCGCTCTCGATCGGCAGGCAGGATGTCAGTGCCGGTGCTGCATGCCGCCGGCATGCTCGGCCTGGCGACGCACTTGGACATCGAGTTGCAACTCCTCGACTTTGCCGGCGGCATCGCGCACCTGTAGAGTCAACGGTACGGTCTGACCTTCCTGCAGCGGGGCCTTCAGGCCGATGAGCATGACGTGCAGCCCGCCAGGCTTGAGCTGCACGGTCTTGCCGGCGCCCAGCTTGATCTCCGGCACCCGGCGCATGACCATCACCCCATCCTGCATCGACATGGTGTGCAGTTCCACCCGCTCCGATGCGGGGCTCGCCCCCCCGATCACGCTCGCTGGGCGCTCCGCACCGAGATCCATGAATACCGCGGCCGCGGGTTGGCCCGGGGCGGTAGCCCGCGCCCAGGCATTCCGGACCTGGACGTCGGCGGCCCAGGCCGGGGCGACCAGAAAGGCGGACAGTGCGACAGCACCCATGAGTCTGAACATGATGCAATCTCCAGATGGTCGGAAAAGCTAATTTTATCCTGCACGCCCCGACTTGGGTCTGCGCGCGACATTCTGACGCACCGGGCTTGCCCGCCCCACGCCCGCCCCTGATCATACCGAGCATGCCCAAGTTCGCACGGTTTCCGGTCGATACAGGCGCCAGGCCGGGCAACGGCGCCCCATCCGGCGCGAGCGATCTGCCGAGGCCTGCCCTGCGTCGCTTGTTCGCCGCCCGCATCCTGCTGGTGACCGGCGAGGGGCTCGCCCTCGCCCTGACGGCCGGCCTGGCCCCCATCCAGTTGCCAATGACGGCGATGCTCGCCCTGCTCGGCCTGCATGCCCTGCTGGTGCTGTTGCAGGCACGGGCCATCGCTGCCGGCGACGCGAGCCCACAGGGAGTCTTCGTGCACCTGCTCGGCGATGCCGGCATCATCGCCGCCCTGGTTTACTTCAGCGGCGGTTATGCCAATCCGTTCATCTCCCTGTTGCTGCTGCCCCTGGTGCTGACAGCCGCCCTGCTGCCGGCCGGCCTGGCCTGGGCGATGACCGCGGTGGTGGCCCTGCTCTACACCCTGCTCATGACCCATTACCACCCGTTGCGTCTGGACATGACCGACCGCGAGGCCAGCAATCTACACCTGACGGGCATGTGGTTGAGCTTCCTGTTCACCGCTGCCCTGGTGGCGGCCTTCGTCGTGCGCCTCCGGGCGGACCTGCGCGCGCGCGACCGGGCACTGGCCGAGGCCAGGGAGGCTGCCTTGCGCGACGAGCAGCTCTTTGCCCTCGGCATGCAGGCGGCGGCGGCGGCGCACGATCTGGCCACGCCTCTGTCCACCCTGGGACTGGAGCTGGAGACCCTGCGCAGCGAATATGCCAATGACGAGGAGCTGGCGCCTATCCTGGCGGTCATGACCGGTCAGTCCGCACGCATGCGGGCGGTGCTGGATCGGCTGCGCGCCTTCGCGGCCAGGGCACGCACCGAGCCACTGCCGCGGCGGCCGGTCGATGCCTGGCTCGCCGAGCTGGTGGAACATTGGCAGCTGATGCGCCCCCAAACCCGTGTATCGATCAGGGTGTCGGGGCATCCACCCGGTCCGGCCATTGCCGATGACCCATTGTTGGCGTCCTGTCTGATCACCCTGCTCAACAACGCCGCCGACTGTTCGCCCGAGGCCGTGGCGCTGGAGCTGGCGTGGTCGGATGGCGGCATCGATTTCAGGGTACTGGACCGCGGTCCCGGCCTGGAGGCGCAGGCGGCCAAGGAGGAGGGCTGGGGGGTGGGACTGCAACTGGCGGCGGCCGCCCTGGACAGGCTGGGAGGCGGTTTGGAACTGTCACCGCGACCTGGCGGGGGCACAGAGGCCCATGTGCATCTGCACATCGGGGTCGACGCAACGAATACGCGGACAACGTCCCGACAACCGCCCGCGTCCTGAAGAGGCCCCCTCGCGCCCTGCAGCGCAGGGCGGCGAAAAGGCCGGTGCGCCAGCAGGCCGTACCCCGGCTCGGCCGTACGGTCGGCGCGCGTCTCGGGCAGCACGCCCAAGCCGCGTCAACCCAGCGTCTCGACGACCAGGTTGCGATTGGTGTAGATGCAGATGTCGGCGGCGATGGTCATGGCCTCGCCGACGATGCGCTCGGCCGTGAGGTCGGTGTGCGCCAGCAACGCCCGCGCCGCGGCCTGGGCGTAGGCGCCGCCGCTGCCGATGGCGGCGATGCCCAGTTCGGGTTCCAGCACGTCGCCGGCGCCGGAGAGGATGAGGGTGGCCTGGGTGTCCGCCACCGTCAGCATGGCCTCCAGCCGGCGCAGCATGCGGTCGGTGCGCCAGTCCTTGGCCAGTTCGACGGCGCTGCGGGTGAGGTGGCCCTGGTGTTTCTCCAGCTTGGCCTCGAAACGTTCGAACAGGGTGAAGGCGTCGGCCGTGCTGCCGGCGAAGCCCGCCAGGACCTGCTCCTTGTACAACCGCCGCACCTTGCGCGCGGTGGCCTTGACCACCACGTTGCCGAGCGTGACCTGACCGTCCCCGGCCATGGCCACCTGGCTGCCGCGCCGCACGCACAGGATGGTGGTGCCGTGCCAGGCAGGCAACTGTTCAGACACGGGTGCGTCCCAGGATCATGGCGTACTGCCCGGCGCCGATCAGGTTGAGCAGCACGTTGACCAGCTCGTTGCCCTCCTTGAACAGGAGCTTGTGGCCGCCCTCGCTCAACGAGATGAGGGTATCGAGCAGCAGTCCAACCGAAGCGAACTCGATGCGGCTGACCCGGGAGAGGTCGACCTCGACCTGGGGCTTGTCCTCGGCGAACTGTCGCAGCCGGGCGATCTGCGCATCGCCGCTGGCGCCGACCACCCCCTGCATGGGAAAGGTCAGGCCGGATGGGGCAAGGCCATGCGTCGAAAGCACGTCGCCCTCCCTTGGCATCCTGGGTGGAGTGTAGGAGGGCGGCGAGACCTCGAAGCGCACCGCGTAGTCGACCGCTGCATCCTCGAACTGGGACTCCTCGCCGGTCAACTGCAGAAGGGTCAGCAACAGCAGCCAGCCCGGTTCGCTGAGATTACTCTCCTCGCGCAACCGATTGAGGTGCCCGATGAGGTTCGCCCCCCCCACCAGCCTGATGGCCTTGCCCTTCTCCTGCAGCTTGACCAGGCAATCCAGGATGGCGCGGGTATATTCCGCGTCCGGCACGGGGGTGCGCGTGACCTCCACCCGCACGGCCTCCTTGTCGGCCGCTTCGAGCAGGAAGCGCTTGAGCCGTTCCCGGTCGGCCAGACCGAAGCTGGCGCCGAAGCCCATGTTGGGCAGGGCGGCGCTTTCCTTGCGGTCGGTCTGGGCGCGTGGCGCCCAGGTCGGCGGCGAACGCTCGAACTTGACGGCAAAGTCGACGGCGGCGTCCTCGAAGGGTTCGAGCTGACCACTTACCTCGTACAGGTCGAACAGCATGTACCAGGGTTGCGGGTCCCGATTGTCAGGGTTGTCCAGTAGATAGCGGTTGAGCAGGGCGGCGGCGTCGCCGAGCTTGCCGTTGGCGTAAAGCACCGCAGCCTCCTCCAATTCGGGCGCCAGACCGCCGCCGGCCTCCTCGACCTCGATGCCGGCCTGGATGTCCTGCATGGATTCCTGACCCTTGCGGACGTCGGGGCCCTCCTTGCCGCCGGGCATGCCCTCCTTGAGGAAGGCCATCAGGTCTGCGGCTTTGTCTTTGCGGAACAGGTCGAACAGGGACACGGGATACCTCGGGGTGAGGATTTTTCGATACTAGACCCAAGCCTTCGTGCCTAGCAAGTGATCGGCTCACCTGCCTTGAGCCGCGCGGGCGCCTCGCAGGGCCAGGGCAGCCACAAGGGCAACGACCAGGGCGAATACGAGGGTCGGGCCGAAGGGCTGATCCAGGGCCAGCGCCAAGGCAAAGGCCAGGATGTAGCCGCACAGACCGACGGCAGCGCCGAGGAACCAGGCCCGGCGCCAGCTCGCGGCGTGCCGATAGGCGATCCAGGCCGGCACGAAGACCAGGGCGAAGGTGGCCATGAGACCCAGGGTCGCGGTGGCCACGGCCACGACCAAGGCCACCAGGAGATCGAAGCCCAGGTGCCAGCGCCAGGCCGGCAGCCGGTTGGCGCGCTCATACGTGGGCAACAGGCTGGCGCGGATGAGCCGCGGCGTGAGCCAGGGCAACAAGAGCAGGGCAAACAAGGCGACCGCCCCGGCCAGCCATGTCTCGCGCCGAGTGGCGAAATAGAGCTGGCCGTCGACCATGGCCTGCGCCAGGGCGTGCCCCAATGCGGTGTTGGCGGCGATGAGCAGGGTGATGGCCCAGCCGGCGAGGATCATCAGGGCATAGACGCTGTTGCTGCGCTGCCGGCTCGTGTATTTGCCGATGGCCCCCAGTACCGCGCCGCCCGGGGCCCCCAGGACCGCCGGCAGGCCCAGGCCCATGCCGGCCAGGGCGGCCGCCGCCGCCAGATGCGCGAGCCCCAGGGTGGCCAGCCACTCCTCGCGCAGCCGCAGCAGGTTGCCCAGCAGTGGCAGCACCAAAGCGAGCGGCAGGCCGGCGAGAAACGCATGCCGAAAGACTTCATCCATGGTTCGCTAGATCGAGGAGGCGGGTACAGACCCGCTGCAAAAAGGCGTGGTCGTGGCTGACCACCAGGGTGGCGCGTTGCTCGCGCCGGGCGGCAATGGCCTGGGCCGCCAGATGCACGTGCTGCGGGTCGAGGTTGTTGGTGGGTTCATCCAGCAGCACCAGCTCGCCCGCGCCGGCGAGCACGCCCCACAGGGCGAGGAGCTGGTGTTCGCCACCCGAGAGGCGATCCATACGTTGGTCGATGGAGCGCGCCAGATGCGACGGTAAGCCGTCGCCAGCCACCCCCAGCACCGTGAGCCACTCCCGCCCGGTGAGCGGCAACTCCTTCGGGCGGATGGGCCGCTGCGGCAGATGTGCAAGCCGCACCCCGGCCGGGCGCTCGATGCGACCGGCGAAGACACGCGCATCACCGAGGATGGCCGCGAGCAGGGTGGACTTGCCTACGCCGTTGGGACCGGCCAGGCCCAGGACCTCGCCGGGCCCGAGTTCCAGGCTCACCGGCCCCACCACCGGCCGGTCATAGCCGGCGACGACGGCATCGAGGCGCAGCCAAGGGTTCATTTCGCCTGTGCCAGGGCCGCCACCCATTGGTCGATGAGACGGAAATAGTCCTCGACCGAAGCGGTTACGGGCGGCTCCATGGGCACGGCGATGGCCTTCCAGCCCAGGGCCTCGGCCACCCGCTGCGGTCCCTGCGCCGGTTGGTAGGGGTGATACAGCACCACCCCGCGCCGGCCGCGCAGTTGCTCGATCAGGCCAGCCAGATGCTGGGCCGTGGGGGGCACGCCCGGCACCGGCTCGATGGTGCCCAGCAGGGGCCGCCCCAGGCGGTCGAGCAGATAGATGCCGTCCTTGTGGTAGAGCACGGCGCCAGCGCTACCCGCCGCCAGCGCCTGCCAGCCCGGGAGCCGGGACGCGACCGCCGCGGCAAGGGCTTCAGCTCGGGCGCGATAGTCGGCGGCATGCGTGGGGTTCAGGCGGGCCAGGCGCTCGGCCAGCGCGCGCGCGATGTCGGCCATGCGCACGGGGTCTAGGTGCACGTGCGGGTTACCCATGGGGTGCACGTCGCCACGCGCGCGGTCGGCTACCCCCGGGTCGAGCAAGGGCACCTGTGCGGCTGCTTCGAAATAGCCGAGCCGCCCGGGCAATACTCGGCCATTGCCGGCGCCGGCAAGCGCCGCCGGCAGCCAGCCCACCTCCAGCTCCGCGCCCACGGCGACGACGAGATCGGCGTCGCGTAGCGCCCGCATCATGGAGGGCCTGGCCTGAAGTTGATGCGGGTCGCGGTCGGGCGGGGCCAGGACCATGACGCTGACCGCAGGGCCGCCCACGGCACGCGCGAGCATGCCCATGCTGGCCGTGGTGGCGACCACCTGCAAGGCCCAGGCCAGCGGCGTGACGAAAGACAACGTGAGCCAGATCAGCAAGCGCGCCATGTCTCACCGCCTCAGAATTTGTGCGCGCCGTGGCTGCCCAGGCTGTGCTGGTACTGCAGCCAGATCTCGTTGAGCCGCTCGCGATCGCCATCCACGGTGAGGTTCGCGCGCGAGGCCTGCAGACGCAGCCGCGCGTACTCGCTGAAGTGATGGGTGAGCGCCAGCGACCAGCGGTCGGAGTCGTTCCACTCCCTGAGCACGCCGCTTCCCCCCTCCACCTTGTTGGTGAGCCCCGTGACGTCGTAGCGCAGGCCGACTTGCCAGCGTGGCGCGAAGCCATAGACCCCCTGCACGTAGAAGCCATCCTGGGTGAACTTACGCGGCTGTCCCACCAGGGTACCGATTTCGTGGAAGGCAAGGCTGAGGTCCTTGACCTCGCGCAGATACTCGGCGTTGAGCGTGAAATCACCCGCCCCGTAGGCGCCCGGCGCGTCGAACTTGTACACCGCATCCAGCCCCCACAGCCGGCTCTTGCCCTGCAGCGCGTGTACACATGAGCCGCCAGGCAGGCCGCAGGCGGTTCCGGCAGTGTGGTCGTGCACCTCCTGATGCTGGTTCGCCCAGCCGCCCCAGGCGCCGAGCTGCAGGGCGTGGTTGTCACCCAGGTCGGGCGCGAACTTGGCAAAGGACGTCCACAGCCTGGGCCCGGCCTTCTTGCCGGCGAGTTCGCCCGCTGCTGTACCGGCCAGCGGCAGGCCGTCGGCACGCGCGGTTGGCGTCGCCACGCCGGCGGTGGCGAAGACCTGCTCGTTGCCCTGCAGCGCCTCCACCCCGAGCAGGGTGTAGAGGCTGCCGGTCCTAGGCCGCCAGGTCAGTTGCAGGCCGCTGTCCATCAGGCCGTGTTCGCCCAGCAGGGTGCGGTAGGGCAGGTTCTGATCGACGAAGTCCCACTGGTGGGGGTGCTTTTCGTTCAGGTAGCCGATGCCGGAGAAGAACTTGCCGCCCCTGAGCTTTAGCCCCGCCGGCAGGCTACGGGTGTCGAAATAGGCCTGTTCCAGCTCGACCCCGCCGTGCGAATCGACGGTGAGCATGAGGTTGGCGTCGAACCAGGGGTCCACGGTGGTGGAGAAGACCAGTTCCGTGGGCCGCAGGTTGAAGCCCCGCTCGATGCCGTGGCCATGGCCGTGGCCATGGCTGTGGTTGATGCCGTCCAGGTGCTCATACAGCTCGGGGCCCTCGCCCTTCTTGTTGTCGCGGTAATAAACGCCGTCGAGGATGACGGAGATCTGCGGGTTGAAGGCGGAACCGGCGCTGACCGCACCCAGGCGGTCGGTCACGGTGGCAGCCGGGGTGGCGGCGGTTTGGCCCTCGGCGGCCTTGAGGCGCGTCTCCAGTTCTTTCAGACGCGCTTCATAGTGCTGTTTCATCTGCGCGATCTCGGCGCGCAGCGCATCGATCTCGGGGTTGGCCTGCGCCAGGGTGGTCAGCCCGGCGAGCGCGAGCGCGCCCGCGAGCAAAGCGGGTTTCGGATACATGGTAGAACCTCGTCAGAACGAAAACGATCGTCACCCGTGCGCGACGGGTGGCCAAGGCACGTATTCAGACGGGTTTACTCGGCGGGGCGCGGATGGCGTAGGGGTGGGCTGCGGGCGCTAAAGGCGGAGTGAGCCCAAGGGTCGGTTCGGGCGAGGGGGCGGCGGTTCCCCAGACAAGGGGCGGGTGGGTTGCGGCGGCCCCGTGCTGCAGGCTGCCAAAGGCCACACACCACTCGCAGACGGGATGCCCTGGGTCGTCATCGTGATCGTGCACATGGCCGACCGCATGCAAAGCGCCGGCAAGCTGCGCCCACAAGAGGGCGATGGCGAGGAGATAGACGCGCAGGGCCGGCATCGGCTATTTGCCTTTATAGGGCGTTACGCTCTCCACCTGCAGCACGTAGGTGGCCGCGCCGAAGGGGGTGTCGGAGCGCACCACCTGCAGGCGCCCGCTTGCCCACACCGCGTCCATGGTCTGCACGTTTTTCACAGGCGTGCGCGCCACGGCGTGGATCACCTGGTTGGGCGGCGGCGGTGGTACATGGATGCAGGCGCCGAAATAGGGCACGAGCAGGAACTCCCGCAGCTCCTTGGGGCCACCGTCGAGCGAGACGACGAAGCCCGGGATGCGGATGCGCTGGCCGTCCAGTTGCCGGTTGGGCGGGGCGCTGTCCCAGGCGCGCTTGAGGTCCTCCAGCGCCTTTTGTGCACGCGGATCGGCATCGTCGAGCCGGGCCAGGTCCAGGCCCTTGAGCGCGGCCAGCGGGTCCCAGTCCGGCGGCAGCAGGTCGTCCCAGGTGAGGGTGCGCAGCGCGGTCTGCGGCCCAGGCGCGGCCTTGGGCGGGGCTTCGCGGATCTTCTCGCCCAGCTTGTAATCCTGCCCGGTGGCCTGACCACAGGCGACCAGCAGACCAAGCGCAAGGTAGGTGAGCAAACGCATGAGCGGCATTTTACACATGTGGGGTGAGTCCATCGGCGAGTGCCAGGCGATAGGCCCGCCAGGCGGGAACGAGGCTGGCCAGGGTGCCGACGGCAAACACGGCGCTAAGCCAAGCCCACTGCGCCGCACTGGGCCAGGCGAGCTGCAGGTGGATGCCATAATGCGCCGCCAACCAGGGCCCGGCGGCGAGGACCAATGCCTGCGTGAGGGCCCAGCCCAGCACGCAGGCGGCGAGCGTCAGGCCCGCCCCTTCCAGGACGAGCAGCAACAGGATGCGCCGCGGCCCCGCCCCCAGGGCGCGCAGGATGGCCAGCTCGCGCCGCCGCTCGTTGAGCCCGGCGAGGATCACGGCGATGAGGCCTACAAGGCTCACCGCCGCCACCAGAACGGAGACGGCGATAAGTGAGCGCTCGCCCACGGCCAAAAGCGACCACAACTCATCGAGCGCCACCCCGGGCAGCACCGCCATCAGGGGTTCGTCCGCATAGCCTTGCACCCAGCGCTGCATGGCGAAGACCTGGGCGCGGCTCTTGAGCCCCACCAACACGGCGGTGACGGTCTTGGGCGTGAGATCGAATTTCTGCACGAGCTCGGCAGGGATGTTGAGCCCCGGGATGGGGGCACCGCCCTGCCAGTCGAGGTGGATGGCCTCGATCGCCGCGAGGCTCACGTGTACCGTGCGGTCCACCGGCGTGCCGGTGGGTTCCAGCACCCCCACGACGGTGAAGGGCTTATCGGCATGCTCCAGGGCGAACTCGCCGCTGCCGTGGGTGAGGGTGATCCGGTCGCCCACCTGGTAGCCGAGCCGCTTCGCCACCTCCGCCCCCAGCACCGTCTCGAACACCCCGGAATAGGGGCGGCCGGCGGCGAAGGCCAGCCGCTGTCGGTCGCCATGGCGGAAGACCTCGAAATAGGCAGTCGGCACCCCCAGCACGGGGAAACCGCGGTGGCTGTCGCCCAAGGCGAGTGGCAGGCTCCAGGCCACGGCGGGGTGGCCGGCGATGGCCTCGGCGCTCTTCCAGCCGATCTCCTGGGTGGCGCCGCCGACGCGGAAGACGGCATAGAGCAGGAGCTCGAGGGGGCTCGAGCGGGCACCGACGATGAGGTCGGTGCCGGAGACCGCCTGGGTGAAGCTGGCGCGCGTATCCGCCCGCAGCCGCTCGATGGCGAGCAGCAGGGCCACCGACAGGAGCATGGCGGTCAGGGTGAGCCCCAGGGTCAGGCGGCGGTTCAAGGCGCTCTTGAGCGCCAAGGCAAGTAGGGCGAGCCAGCCCCTCATGCCGACACCTCCATCCCGACGCGGTTGAGCCGGGTCAGGTCTTCCACACGGTCGAAGCGTTCGGCCAGGCGCAGATCATGGCTGACGAAGAGCAGCCCGGCCCCGGCGCGGTGGCACTCCTCGCTCAACAGGTCGAGGAAGGCGCGTTGCCGGGCGGCGTCCAGGGCGGAGGTGGGCTCGTCGGCCAGGATCAGCTCGGGACGACCGATCAGCGCCCGCGCCAGGGCCACCCGTTGCTGCTGCCCGACCGACAGCCGGCTCGCCCGCCGCCGCCAGAGGCTTTGGTCGAGGTCGAGCTCGGCCAGCAATTGCCCGGCTGC
>CALHRD010000006.1 GCA_938038385.1 uncultured Burkholderiales bacterium | reverse complement strand
GAGCGATCCCTGGATTTCGACCTGGGCAGCCTGCCCGTCCCTGCCGACCTGCTGGTCTACACCCTGAGCGAGTGGGAGGCGCTGCTGCAAAGCGATTCAGCCTTCATCCGCCGCCTGGCTGCGGAGACGGTCTGGGTGTGGAGGGCCGCGGAGAACGCCTCCGCCTGACTCGCTCGGGTTACTACTGATGCATTCCTCACCCCGGTGCAAGCCGGGGTCCGGCCTGGCGATTACACTGGAT
This sequence comes from uncultured Burkholderiales bacterium, assembly GCA_938038385.1. GTDB lineage: Bacteria > Pseudomonadota > Gammaproteobacteria > Burkholderiales > Thiobacillaceae > JANWZL01. Next base: position 31,981 of record CALHRD010000006.1, on the reverse strand, counting down.
CCTGGCTTCCGCCGGTATGACGCGTCCGAACGTGTTCCGTGTTTCCCTGACGAACCGGTCCGATGATCGACTACCGCGGTTCGTACATGGGTCGTGCACAGGATCTGCCACAGTCACACCTGAATCCGTGTCGATAATGCCAGTCGCCTTGTAGGCGGGGTATCAGCCCGACACCCAACCCGTCGGACTGAAGTCCGACCTAGACGGCGTTGGTCGAGATCGACACGGATTCGGGCATTTCTCGGTCATCGAAGACGCTCCGCGGGACACCCCGATAAAGTCATGGGGGCCGCGGATCATTCGTCGTAGCCGGAGCCTCAGGCCGGAAACACCCCCGTGGACAGATACCGGTCGCCGCGGTCACAAACGATGGTGACGATGACCGCATCCTCCACCTCACGGCTGACCTGCAGCGCCGCCCACAGGGCGCCACCGGAGGAGATACCGGCAAAGATGCCCTCCTCGCGGGCGAGCCTGCGCGTCGTCTCCTCGGCATCGGCCTGATTGACGTAGATCATGCGGTCGATGCGCGAGTAGTCGCAGATCTTGGGCACGTATTCCGGCGGCCACTTGCGGATGCCTGGGATCTGCGCCCCCTCCTCGGGCTGCACGCCGACGATCTGGACGGCGGGGTTTTGCGCCTTGAGGTAGCGCGAGCAGCCCATGATGGTGCCGGTGGTGCCCATGCTGGAGACGAAGTGGGTGATGCGCCCATGGGTATCGCGCCAGATCTCGGGGCCGGTCGTCTCGTAGTGGGCGAGCGGGTTGTCGGGGTTGGAGAACTGGTCGAGGATGCGCCCCCTGCCCTCGCGTTGCATGCGCTCGGCCAGGTCGCGCGCCCCCTCCATGCCCTCCTCCCGGCTGACCAGGATCAGCTCGGCGCCGAAGGCACGCATGGTCTGGCGGCGTTCGATCGACAGATGCTCGGGCATGACGAGGATCATGCGATAGCCCCTGATGGCGGCGGCCATGGCCAGGGCGATGCCGGTGTTGCCCGACGTGGCTTCGATGAGGGTGTCGCCGGGTCTGATCTCGCCGCGCGCCTCGGCGCGGGTGATCATGGACAGGGCCGGTCTGTCCTTCACCGAACCGGCCGGGTTATTGCCTTCCAGCTTGACGAGGATGACGTTGGAGGTCTGCCCCGGTATGTGCTTGAGCCGCACCAGGGGGGTGTTGCCGATGCAGTCCTCGATCGTCCTGTAGCCCGCGCCCGTCACGTGTGTGTCCTCATGCCGGCACCGGCCGGCCGATGGGGAAGTATTCGTAACCGGCCTCGCGTATCATCTTGGGGTCATAGAGATTGCGACCGTCGAAGATGACGGGATTTTTCAGCAAGGCCTTCATGGTGTCGAAATTGGGACTGCGGAAGACCTTCCATTCGGTGGCGATGATCAGGGCATCCGCCCCCTTGAGGGCGTCCATCGGGCTGTCCACCAGTTGCAGGTCGGCGCGTTCGCCGTAGATGCGCCGAGTCTCCTCCATGGCCGCCGGGTCGTAGGCGGACACCGTGGCACCGCGCTCCCAAAGGCCCTGCAGCAGGGTGCGACTGGGGGCCTCGCGCATGTCGTCGGTATTGGGCTTGAAGGCCAGACCCCAGAGACCGAAACGCTTGCCTTTGAGGTCGTCGCCGAAACGGGCCGTGAGTTTCCGGAGCAGGACCTGTTTTTGGTTGTCGTTGGCCGCCTCCACTGCATCCAGTACCCGCAGGGGGATACCGTTTTCCTGGGCGGTGCGGCGCAGGGCCTGTACGTCCTTGGGAAAGCACGAGCCGCCGTAGCCGCAGCCGGCATAGAGGAAGTGGTAGCCGATGCGCGGGTCCGAGCCGATGCCGTGACGCACCTGTTCGATGTCCGCGCCCAGCTTCTCGGCCAGGATGGCCAGCTCGTTCATGAAGGAGATGCGCGTGGCCAGCATGGCGTTGGCGGCGTACTTGGTCAGTTCCGCCGAACGGACGTCCATCACCACGAGTCGGTCGTGGTTGCGCTGAAATGGAGCGTAGAGGCTGCGCAACATCTGGGTGGCACGCTCACTCTCGGTACCGATGACGATGCGGTCGGGCTTCATGAAATCGTCCACCGCCGCGCCTTCCTTGAGGAATTCGGGATTGGAGGCGACACAGAAATCGATATTCAGGCCGCGTCTGTCGAGTTCCTCCCTGATCGCGGCCTTGACGCGGTCGGCAGTTCCCACCGGCACGGTGGACTTGTCCACCACCAGCTTGAAGCCGGTCATATGGCGCGCGATGTTGCGCGCCGCGGCCACAACATACTGGAGGTCGGCGGAACCATCCTCGTCCGGCGGCGTGCCGACGGCGATGAACTGGATGTCGCCGAAATGCACGGATTCCTCGATATCGGTGGTAAAAAACAAACGGCCGGCCGCGGCGTTGCGCTTGACCATGTCCTCCAGGCCCGGCTCGAAGATGGGGATGCCGCCGGAGCGGAGGATGTCGATCTTGCGCGCATCGACGTCCAGGCACATCACCTCGTTGCCCACTTCGGCCAGACAGGTGCCGGTGACCAGGCCGACATAGCCGGTACCGATGACAGTCACTTTCATGTTTGTTCTCCGGAAAAAGTCGTTATTTCATCATGCAGACTTTGCAACGCTGCGACGGGATCGGGGGCGCGGGTGATGGGACGACCCACCACGAGATAATCGGCGCCGGCGTGCAAGGCTTGAATGGGGGTCAGGACGCGCTGCTGATCGTCCGCGGAGATGCCGGCGGGACGGATTCCCGGGGTGACCAGGAGGAAGTCCTGCCCCAGCTCGCGGCGCAGGATCCCGGCCTCCCTGGCCGAACACACCACGCCGTCCAGACCGGCCGCCCGAGTCAGCCTTGCCAGGCGCAGGACCTGTTCCTCGGGAGCGATATCCAAGCCGATCTGCGCGAGGTCCTGACGCCCCAGGCTGGTGAGCACCGTGACGGCGATCAGGCGGGGGCGGGAATTCAAGGCCTCCAGTGCCTCGCGTGCCGCGCGCATCATGGTCAACCCTCCCGAGGCGTGCACGTTCAGCATCCACACACCCAGGCGGGCGGCGGCCTTGCAGGCTTGGGCGACGGTGTTGGGAATGTCGTGGAACTTGAGATCGAGGAAGACCCGGTATCCCCGGTGCACGAGCCCCTGCACAAGCTGGGGCCCGGCCGCGACGAACAGCTCCTTGCCCACCTTCAGACCGCACAGGGTCGGGTCGAGGCGTTCGGCCAGGGCCAGGGCCGGCGCCGCCTCGGGATAATCCAGGGCGACGATGATGCGGGACTCAGTCATGTTCGATCCGCTCCGGCGGGATGCTTTCCCAACGGGCGCAGGCCGGGCACTGCCAGAAGAACTGTCGAGCCTTGAAACCGCATTCCCGGCATTGATAAAAGGCCAGACGGCTGGCCTGTTTGTGCACCAGGTCCTGGGCCAGACGCGCTTCGATGTCGGCGTCGCCGGCCTCGGCATTGCGGGCCTGGAGATAGTCGTCGAGGATGCGTAGTCCCGGATTGCGCCGGAGTTCCTCGCTGGCAAGCCGCGCTGCGGCCTGCCAGCCCTGCGTCTCCTGCACGGCATGGAACAGGATATGGAACAGATCGGCGCTGGGCTGACGGACGAGGTAGGCCTTGAGCAGCTCGATGCACGCGAGGGGGCGGCCGAGCTGTTGATGCGTCCGGTAGAGCCGTTCGCCGACGATGGGCAGATAGGCGGGATTCACCGACTCCAGCTCACGCCAGGCGGCGATGGCCGCCTCGGGCTGGTCCTGCAACGCCTGCAGATCTCCCTGCAGCTGAATGGCACGGGCCGACTTGCGGTTGGCCTCGCGGGCACGCTCCAGCTCATGCGCAGCGGTCGTCATGTCCCTGCGCAACATGGCGTCCAGGGCAAGCTCGCAGTGATAGTGGGCGATGTCGGCATGCCGGGAGGGACAGCCCATCTTCTCCAGGCGATGTGCCGTGGCAATCGCCTGCTGCCAGTCCTTCTCCAGCACGTAGATGTCCAGCAGGTGGCTGAGCGCATCCAGTGCATGGGCCCCCGTTTCGAGCGACTTGAAGATCTCCTCGGCACGGTCAAGCAGTCCTGCCTTGAGGAAGTCCTGCCCCAGTTCATAAAGCGCCTTCAGGCGCTGTTGCTGGTTGAGGTCGCTGCGATCCACCAGATTCTGGTGGATGCGGATGGCCCGATCGAGTTCGCCGCGCCGGCGAAACAGCGCACCGAGGGCGTAATGCAGCTCCAGCGTGTCCGGGTCCAGGCGGGCGATCTCGACGAAGGCCTCGATGGCCTTGTCCGGCTGCTCGTTGAGCAGGTAGTTGAGCCCTTTGAAGTAGGATGCCGGCACGGCCCGCGACTCGCGCATGACATGCCGTATGTCCACCCGCGCCGCCATCCACCCCAAGGCGAAGAACAGCGGCAGGACCAGGAGATGCCAGGCTTCGAGTTCCATCTAGCGGCCGGCTGGAGAAGGGTCGAGGTCGGAAAATACGTTCTGTGTCGCGGCAGGGCACAGCCTGCGGGCGTGCGAACCGCGGTCGCGAACAAAACGCGATCGGCGCCATCCCGTGGCGCCGATCCACATACTGTGGGGGCGGTCACTGGGACGCCTTGCCGTCCACCCGGTCACGCAGCTCCTTGCCGGCCTTGAAGTGGGGGACATACTTGCCTGCCACGTAGACCTTCTCGCCGGTCTTGGGGTTGCGTCCCATGCGCGGCGGCCGGAAGTTCAGGCTGAAGCTGCCGAACCCCCGGATCTCGATACGCTTGCCCTCGACCAGGCTTTGGGTCATGGCGTCGAGTATGGTCTTGACCGCCAGCTCGGCATCGGCCGCGACCAGATGGGGATGGCGCGCCGCCAGCCGGGCGATCAACTCCGACTTGGTCATCGCCCCTCCCGATCAGGACTCGGCGTTCTTGTTGTCGAGCTTGGCCTTGAGCAGAGCGCCCAGATTGGTCGTGCCGGTCGACTGCTCGGCCGCCATCTTCTGCAGCGCACTGGCCTGTTCCGCGGCATCCTTGGCCTTGATGGAAAGGTTGATCTGGCGGTTCTTGCGATCGATGTTGATGATCATCGCCTCGACCGTGTCACCCTCCTTGAGGTGGGTGCGGATGTCCTCCACACGATCGCGCGAGACCTCGGAAGCGCGCAGATAGCCGTCCACATCCTCGGTGAGCTGGATGACGGCGCCCTTGGCGTCGAGGGATTTGACCGCGCCGGTGACCAGGCTGCCTTTGTCATGCGTGGCGACATAGTTGTTGAAGGGATCGCCCTCCAACTGCTTGATGCCCAAGGAGATACGCTCCTTCTCGACATCGATGGCCAGCACCACGGCCTCCACCTCATCGCCCTTCTTGAAGTCGCGCAGGGCCTCTTCGCCCGGCTTGCTCCAGGACAGGTCCGAGAGGTGCACAAGGCCGTCGATCCCACCGGGCAGGCCGAGGAAGATGCCGAAATCGGTGATCGATTTGATCTGGCCGGAGACCTTGTCGCCCTTCTTGAAATTCATGGCGAAGTCTTCCCAGGGATTGGCCTTGCACTGTTTCATGCCCAGAGAGATGCGGCGGCGGTCCTCGTCGATCTCCAGCACCATCACCTCGACCTCGTCGCCCAGCTGGACGACCTTGGAGGGGTTGACGTTCTTGTTGGTCCAGTCCATCTCGGAGACGTGCACCAGGCCCTCGATACCCGGCTCGATCTCGACGAAGGCGCCGTAGTCGGTCAGATTGGCCACCTTGCCGAACATGCGGGTGCCCGGAGGATAGCGGCGGGCAATGCCGGACCAGGGGTCCTCGCCGAGCTGTTTGAGGCCCAGTGAGACGCGGTTCTTTTCCTGGTCGAACTTGAGGACCATGGCGGTGACCTCGTCGCCCACGCTGATGACTTCGCTGGGATGCTTGACCCGCCGCCAGGCGAGGTCGGTGATGTGCAGCAGGCCGTCGATGCCGCCCAGGTCGACGAAGGCGCCGTAGTCGGTGATGTTTTTGACGATGCCCTTGACGATGGCGCCTTCCTTCAGGTTGGCGAGCAAGGCCTCGCGCTCGGCGCCCATGCTGGCCTCCAGCACGGCCTTGCGGGAGACCACGACGTTATTGCGCTTGCGGTCGAGTTTGATGACCTTGAACTCGGCCTCCTTGCCCTCGTAGGGGGTGGTGTCCTTGACCGGCCGCACGTCCACCAGGGAACCGGGCAGGAAGGCGCGGATGCCGTTGCACATGACGGTGAGTCCGCCCTTGACCTTGCCCTGGATCACCCCCTTGACCACACGGCCCTCTTCCATGGCCGCCTCCAGATCGAGCCAGGCCGCAAGACGGCGGGCCCGATCGCGGGAGAGCTTGGTGGTGCCGTAGCCGTCTTCCAGGGCCTCGATGGCCACGGAGACGAAGTCCCCCACCTGGACCTCGATCTCGCCGCGGTCGTTCTTGAATTCCTCGACCGGGATCAGGCTCTCGGACTTGAGGCCGGCGTTGACGGTGACGAAATTGTCGTCGATGGCCACCACCTCGGCGGTGATGATCTCACCCGTGCGCATCTCCTGACGGGCGATGCTCTCCTCGAACAGGGCGGCGAAACTCTCGGGGCTGGTTGAACTGGGGGTAGCGATGGCAGTTGACATGAAAGAACCTGGTGATTGAGTCCGGGTAAGGTCGGCTCGGTTGTCAAAACAAAAAAACCGAAGGTCTGGGTTTGCCCGATCCTTCGGAGCTCGTCAGGACTGACTGTCGCCGTACCAGCGCAACACGGTTTGCACCGCCTCGTCTATGGTCATGCCCGTGGTATCGAGCAACTTGGCATCAGCCGTCCTCTGCAGGGGTGCAGCGGTCCGGGCGGTATCCCGCGCGTCCCTTTCCCGCAAGTCCTGCAGAATCCGCGGAAGATTAGCATCCAAACCTTTTTCGATCAACTGCTTATGGCGTCTTTTCGCCCGCTCCTCGACACTGGCGATGAGGAACACCTTGACCTGGGCGTCGGGAAAGACCACCGAACCCATGTCCCGGCCATCCGTGACCAGACCAGGCGGCCGGCGGAACGCACGTTGCAGGGCGAGCAAAGCCGTGCGCAGGCCGGGCAGGGTCGCGATGCGCGATGCGGCCCGGCCGGCCTCCTCGCTGCGTATGGCGTCGCCGACCGCGATGCCGTCGAGATAGACTTCGCTCGCATCGAAGCGCAGATCGAGCGAGTTTGCCAGCCGGGTCAACGCCGCCTCGTCGTCCAGAGGCACGCCCCGACGTAGTGCCGCATAGGCCAGCGTCCTGTAGATCGCGCCGCTGTCCAGGTAGTGGAAACCCAGGGCCTTGGCCACCAGGGCCGCTACGGTACCCTTGCCGGAGGCCGATGGGCCGTCGATGGCGATGACGGGAATGCGGGTTGTGGGGTCGGTCATGCTTTTACGATGGACGCAAATGTCTCCCAGTAGCCCGGGAAGGTCTTGTTGACGCATCTGGGATCGTTGATGCGGATAGGCACACCGCCCAGACAGATCAGGGAGAAGCACATCGCCATACGGTGGTCGTCGTAGGTGTCTATTTCAGCGTGCGGTGTCAGGCGCGAGCCTTGCGGCGGGGTGATGCGCAGGTAATCAGCCCCCTGCTCGACCGTGGCGCCCACTTTTCCGAGTTCCGTGGCCATCGCGCCGATGCGGTCGGTCTCCTTGACCCGCCAACTGGCGATGTTGCGCAGCGTGGTCGTGCCTTCCGCGAACAAGGCGGCTATGGCCAGCGTCATGGCCGCGTCGGGGATGTGGTTGCAGTCCAGGTCCAAGGCCATGAGCCGCCCCGCTTCAGGCGCGGATGCCTCGATCCAGTCATCGCCCATGGCAATGCGGGCCCCCATCGCCGCCAGGGCCTCGGCGAAACGGATGTCGCCCTGGATGCTCTCCCGACCAGCCCCCTCCACCCGAACCGGGCCACCGCCGATAGCGCCGGCAGCCAGAAAGTATGAGGCGGAGGAGGCATCACCCTCGACGCGGATGCGACCGGGACTGCGGTAGGTGGCCGCGGGGACGGTGAAGGCGGTCCAGTCCTGACGCCCGACCTCCACACCAAAGCGGCGCATGAGGTTGAGGGTGATCTCGACATAGGGCTTGGAGATGAGCTCGCCGTCCACCCGCACCGTGACTGGCCTGCCCAGCAGCGGCGCGCAGAGGAGGAGACCAGTGAGATATTGGCTGGAGACATTGCCCCTGACGGTCACCGTCGGGGCCTCCGCCCCGCTGTGTCCTCCGCCAGCCGGTGCAGGAGGGGCGATCTCGAGGGGAGGGAAACCCGGCCTGCCCAGATAGTGGATCTGCGCACCCAGTTGCCGCAGGGCATCGACCAGGTCGCCGATGGGACGCTCGTGCATGCGCGGCACCCCGCTCAGGGTGTAGTGACCGCCTGCGAGGGCCGTTGCCGCGGTCAGGCTGCGAAAGGCGGTACCGGCATTGCCGAGGAAGAGCTCGGCCCGCTTGACCGGGAAGGGTCCTCCCACGCCTTCGACTTGATAGTCATCGGTTCCCGGATGACGTATCCATTGCACGCCCAGTTGACGGAGGGCTTCCAGCATGACCTGGGTGTCATCCGATTCGAGCAGGGCCTCGACCTCGGTCACCCCCCGCGCCAGGGCGGACAACAGGAGGATCCGGTTCGAGATGCTCTTGGAACCCGGCAGTCGCACGCTGCCCAGCGCGCCATGGGCGGGCGGCAGATCGAGATGATCCGTTTTCACCTGCACGTCCTTTTCTTTATCTGGGCCCACTGCTGGCGGGCATGGCTGGCCCGGCTCAGGACCTCCATGAGGGCATCGCCGTCGGCAGACGACACCAGGTCGCGAATGCGATAGAGCCGGTCGATGTAGGCATCGAGTTCGGCTACAACCGCCTCACGGTTGGCCAGGGCGACATCGCGCCACATCTCCGGATGGCTGCCGGCGATGCGAGTGAAATCACGGAAACCGGAACCGGCGTGGCGAAAGAACTGTTCGCTGTTCTCCCTGCCGGCCAGCTCATCCATGAGGGCGAAGGCGGCCAGGTGGGGAAGATGGCTTACGGCAGCGAAGACCCGGTCATGATCCTCCGGAGACATGGCCTCGACGCGGGCGCCGCAGCCCTGCCACATCTGCCGGACACGCTCGACGGCGGCGGCATCGTTCTCCGGCAAGGGTGTAAGGATGACGTCCTTCCCGCGGTAGAGATCGGCATGCGCTGCGGCTACCCCGCTCACCTCGGCACCGGCGATGGGGTGGCCGGGGACGAACCGGGCGAGGTGGTTCGGGAGCAGGGTACGCGCGGCAGCCACGACGTCCTGCTTGGTGCTGCCCACGTCGGTCAGCACGGCCCGATCATCGAGGTTGGGGGCGATCTGGTCCATGACCCCCGGCATGCCGCCCACCGGCACCGCCAGCACGATCATGTCCGCACCCTGTACGGCCAGGGCGGCAGTGTCGGCAATCACATCGATCACACCGGCCTTGAGGGCCAGATCGAGGTTGTCGCGGCCCCGCCCGGCGCCGACCACGGTCTCCACCAGACCCGTGCGCTTGAGCGCCAGGGCCAGTGAGCCGCCCATGAGCCCCACGCCGAGGATGGCCAGACGTCGGATCACGCCTCCACGACCTCGGCCAGGGCGGCGAGAAAACGCGTGTTCTGCGCCTCGGTGCCGACGGATACCCGCAGGTGCTCGGGCAGACCGTAGTTGGCCACCGGACGCACGATGATTCCCCGCCGCAGTAGTTCGCGATACACCCGGCCGGCATCGCCGACGCGCACGCAGACGAAGTTGCCGAAGGATGGAATGTAGTCCAGCCCCAGGCGTCGGAAACCCGCGCTCAGTTGGGCCAGTCCGGCATCGTTCAGGCGCTTGCTGGCGGTCAGGAAGTCCACGTCGTCGAGGGCGGCCTCGGCGGCGGCCAGGGCGAGGCTGTTGACGTTGAAGGGCTGGCGCAGGCGGTTGAGGAGATCGGCCACCTCGGGCCGGGCCAGGGCATAGCCCACGCGCAAGCCCGCCAGGCCATAGGCCTTGGAGAAGGTGCGGGTGAGGATGAGGTTGGGAAACTCGGTCAGCCAATGCAGGCTGGGGGCGCGCTGCCCGGTGTCAAGATACTCGCCGTAGGCCTCGTCCAGCACGACGGCGACGTCTTCCGGCAGCTTGCACAGAAAGGTATGCAGTGCCTCGGCTTCGAGCAGGGTGCCGGTGGGGTTGTTGGGATTGGCGATGAAGACGATGCGCGTGTCGTCGCGGATGGCGGCGGCCATGGCCGTCAGGTCATGGCCATAGTCCCGCGCCGGGACCTCGATGCCGGTGGCGCCACAGGCCTGGGTGGCGAGGGGATAGACGGCGAAAGCGTGCCGGGAGTAGACCGCGGAGGCGTGCGGGCCCAGGAACAGGCGGGCGGCGAGTTCCAGCACGTCGTTGGAGCCGTTGCCGAGCACGATCTGGTCCATGCCCACCCCCAGCCGACGCGACAGGGCCGATTTGAGGGCGTGGCCATTGCCGTCCGGATAGAGGCCGAGCGCGGCCACTGCCTGTTCCACCGCTGCCCTGGCCAGAGGGCAGATGCCAAGCGGGTTCTCGTTGGAGGCGAGCTTGACGATGTCAGCCTCGGCGAGCCCCATCTCGCGTGCCAGCTCGGAAATGGGCTTGCCGGGCTGATAGGGTGCAATGGCGCGGATGTGGTCTGAAACCCGATCGATCAAGGTCATATTCAGCTGGTGGCCATGGGATACGAACCCAGGGCCTTGAGCAAGGTGGTGTGGGGTTCCACGGCAGCCAGGGTGTCCTGGACCACGGCATCGCTGCGGTGGCCCTCGATGTCGATGAAAAAGACGTATTCCCACAGGCCGTTGCGTACCGGCCGCGACTCCAGCTTGGTCAGGCTGATGCCGTTGCGGGCGAAGGGCGTGAGCAGTTCGAGCAGGGTGCCGGGTTTGTTTTTGGTCGAGAGTACCAGCGACGTCTTGTCCCGGCCCGAGGCTGCGGCATCCTCAATACCCAGCACCAGGAAACGGGTGGTGTTGTTGGGTTCGTCCTCGATGTCGCGGGCGACGATGGTGAGCCCGTAGCGTTCGGCGGCGATCTCGCCGGCGACCGCGGCGGCATGGCGATCCTCGGCGGCCATGCGTGCCGCCTCGCCGTTGCTGGTCACGCGGATGCGTCTTGCCTGCGGCAGGTTCTGGTTCAGCCACTCGTGGCACTGGGCCAGGGACTGGGCATGCGAGTAGACCACCTCGATGCCGTCGAGCCCCCCCTCCCCGGCTATCGCGTCCATGCGCCGCATCAGGTGCTGCCGCACGCGCAGCATGACCTCGCCGCAGATCTTGAGGCTGCTCGACAACAGCAGATCGAGGGTGCGACTGACTGCGCCTTCGGTGGAATTCTCCACCGGCACGACGCCGAACTGCGCCTCGCCGCGCTCCACGGCATGGAAGACCTCGTCGATGGAGGCCTTGGGCAGCCCCTGGACGGCATGGCCGAAATGCTTGATGGCGGCTGCCTCGGAGAAGGTGCCCACGGGGCCCAGGTAGGCGACGCTGAGGGGCTGCTCCAGGGCGCGGCAGGCCGACATGATCTCGCGGAACAGCCGCTCCACCGCCTCTGCCGACAGCGGGCCCGCATTCTCCGCCAGCAGACGACGCACCACCTGGGCCTCGCGTTCCGGGCGATAGACATTGCCGTTCTTGAGATGACCGATGGCCTGTGCCAGGCTGGCCCGCTCGTTGACCAGCGCCAGGATGCGATCATCCAAGGCATCGATCTGCTCCCGCAAGCGGCCGAGCGCGTCGTTCATCTGGCGGTCAGTCCTCCGCCGGCAGGTAACGCACCCTGAGCACGCCGTCGATGCCGCCGATCCGCTTCAATAGCCCCGCCGGTACGGCGCTGTCCACATCCACCAGTGTATAGGCCATGTCGCCGCGGGATTTGTTGACCATGTTGTGGATGTTGAGCCCTGCCTCCGCCAGGGCGGTGGAGATCTGCCCCACCATGTTCGGCACGTTGGCATTGGCGATGCCCAGACGGAAGGCCGATTCGCGCGGCATGGCCACGTTGGGGAAGTTGACGGCATTGAGGATGTTGCCGTGCTCCAGATACTCGGACACCTGCTCGGCGACCATGATCGCGCAGTTCTCCTCGGCCTCCTCGGTGCTGGCGCCGAGGTGCGGCAGGCAGACGACGTTCTTCTGCCCTTTCAGGGCGTTGGCGGGGAAGTCGCAGACATAGGCATGCAGCTTGCCATCCTTGAGGCCGGCGAGCACGGCGGCGTTGTCGACCACACCCTCGCGGGCGAAATTGAGCAACACCACCCCGCCCTTCATCAAGGCCATCCGCTGTGTGTTGATGAGGTTGCGCGTGGCCTCCATCAGGGGCACGTGCAGGGTGATGAAATCGGCCGTCTTGACCAGTTCCTCGATCGATTCCGCCTTGCGCACCTGGGAGGGCAGCTTCCACGCCGCCTCCACGGTGATGCCCGGATCGAAGCCGATCACCTGCATGCCGAGCTTGATGGCGGCGTCCGCCACCAGGGAGCCGATGGCGCCCAGACCGATGACGCCCAGGGTGCGTCCGGGCAATTCCCGGCCGACGAAATGCTTCTTGCCGGCCTCGGTCTTCTTGTGCAGTTCTTCATCGCTGCCTGTCAGACCGTCGACGAAGGCCATGGCGGCGCCGATGTTGCGCGCCCCCATGAGCATGCCGGCGATGACCAGTTCCTTGACCGCATTGGCGTTGGCGCCGGGGGCGTTGAATACGGGCACGCCCCGCTCGCTCATCTTCTTGATCGGGATATTGTTGGTCCCAGCCCCGGCCCGGCCGATGGCCTGCACACTGGCCGGAATTTCCATGTCGTGCATGTTATGCGAGCGCACGAGGATGGCATCCGGGTCGTCCACCGCGTCGCCGACCATGTAGTGGCCGGGCAGGCGCGCCAGCCCCCTGGCGGAGATCTTGTTCAGGGTCTGGATCTTGAAGGACTTAGCCATGGGATTTCTCAAACTCCTTCATGTAATCGACCAGGGCCTGCACGCCTTCGACGGGCATGGCGTTGTAGATGGAGGCGCGCATGCCGCCCACCGAACGGTGGCCCTTCAGCTGCAGCAGACCGCGCGACCTGGCCCCCTTGAGGAATTCCTCGTCCAGGGCGGCATCCTTGAGGGTGAACGGCACGTTCATGCGCGAGCGGTTTTCCGGTGCCACGGGGGAGCTGTAGAAACCGGTGCTGTCCAGGTAGTCGTACAGCAGCTTTGCCTTGGCGATGTTGATACGCTCCATGGCCTGCAAACCGCCCTTTTCCTTCAACCATTTGAACACCAGACCGGCAATGTAGATGCCATAGGTGGGCGGTGTGTTGTACATGGAATCGTTGTCGGCGTGCGTCTTGTAATCGAACATGGTCGGGGTGCCGGGCAGCGTTTGCCCCAGCAGGTCCTCGCGCACGATGACCACGGTGACACCGGCGGGTCCGATGTTCTTCTGCGCCCCGGCATAGATCACGCCGTACCTCGACACATCCATCGGCCGGGACAGGATGGTGGAGGACATGTCGGCCACCAGGGGGACATCGCCCGTGTCCGGCGTCCAGAAGATCTCCACCCCGCCGATGGTTTCATTCGGCGTGTAGTGCACGTAAGCGGCATCCGGGTCGAGCCGCCAGGTCTCCTGCGCCGGCGCATAGGAGAAGTTGCGGTCCTCGCTGCTGGCGACGACGTTGACCGTGCAGAATTTCTTCGCTTCCTTGATCGCCTTTTTGGACCATTCGCCGGTGTTGAGGTAGTCGGCACCGGTCTTGCCGCGCAACAGGTTCATGGGGACCATGGCGAACTGACTGGAGGCCCCGCCCTGCAGGAACAGCACCTTGTAATGGGCGGGGATGTTCATCAGTTCGCGCAGGTCGCTCTCGGCCTGGGCCTGGATGCCCATGTACTCCTTGCCGCGATGGCTCATCTCCATGACGGACATGCCGCAGCCGCGCCAGTTGACCAGTTCCTCCCTGGCTTGCTCGAGGACCTCACGCGGCAATACGGCGGGGCCGGCGCTGAAGTTGTAGATGCGCTCCATGATGCGAGTCTTCCTTGGTTGTTGACGATGGACGTTGACTGTTCGACGCTGGACCTACCTTCGTCGTCGGTTCCGGTTGCATGTCGCGGCGCCTGCCGGAACGTCAATTGTAACCAATCGACGCCGGACATGGCGGCATCGGCGAAGAAAGCGGCGCGAACGGCAGTTGCGGCGGGCAACCGCCCGATGGCGGCTCAATCCCTGTCCGAACGCCAGATGGAAAACAGGATCCAGAGGCTGTTGAAGAAGGCGATGAGGAAGCCGAGCAGGCCGAACAGGGGCAGACCGAACAGGGTGGGTCCTCCCTCCACGGTCATGATGATGCTGGAGCCCACCACCAGGGAGGCGGTGAGCACCCCCATGGTGAGGCGGTTCGATGCCCTGTTGAGCTGATGCCCGAAGTGATCGAGCCGCTTGAGATCGAGGTCGATGCGCAGACTGCCGCGCCGGGCAAGACGGAACAGATGCGCCAGGTCGCGCGGCAAGCCGAGCACGACCTCCAGCATTTCCTTCAGCCCGTGCCGGGCGCGTTTGGCCATGGCCGCCGGCGTGTAACGGCTGGCGTAGACCTGACGGATGAAGGGTTCCAGGTGGTCCACCATGTGGAAGTCCGGAGTCAGCTGGCGCCCGAGCCCCTCCAGGGTGATGAGGGCCTTGAACAGCAGGGTCAGGTCAGAAGGCAGGGTCAGATTGTTGTCGCGCATGAGCGCGGTGACATCCGCCAGCAAGGGTCCGATCTGCACGTCCTTGAGCGGCAGGTTGTCGTAGCTGAACACCATCTCCGAGATGTCGTAGGCGAGCCGCTCCTCGTCCACCTCGGCCTCCCCGGACCAGGTGAGCAGCACGTTCAGCATGCCCTCCTCGTCCTTGAGCACCATGGCGTTGAGGAAGTCGATGATCTGCTCCCGGCGCCGGTCGGTGAGCCGTCCCACCATGCCGAAGTCGATCATGCCGATGACGTTGCCGGGCAGGTAAATAACGTTGCCCGGATGCGGGTCGGCGTGGAAATAACCGTCCAGCAGGATCATCTTCAGCACCGCATCGCCACCGCGTGCGGCCAGCACGCCGAGGTCGAGGCCGGCAGCCCGCGCGGCGTTCAGATCCGTGCCGGGCACCCCCCGCAGCTCCTCCTGCACATTGACCACCTCGGAACAATATTCCCAGTACACGCGGGGGATGTGTACCGTCGCTTCGTTGGCGAAGTTCTGCGCGAAACGCTCGATGTTGCGCGCCTCTTTCACCATGTCCAGCTCGCGCCGCAGCGAACGCTGTAGCTGCTGCACGATCTGCGACGGCTGGTAACGGCGCGACTCGGGCATCTCCGACTCGACCAGCCGGGCCAGATGGCCGAGGATGCGCAAATCGGCCTCGATCTTGGGCACGATGTCGGGCCGGCGCACCTTGACCACGACCCGGCTACCGTCCTTGAGCACCGCCCGGTGTACCTGGGCGATGGACGCGGCGGCAAAGGCGCTGGTCTCGAAGTGATCGAAGACCTCGTCCAGGGGATGGCCGAGGGCCTTCTCCAACAGGGGGCGGACCGCTTCGAACGGCACCGGCGGCACCCGGCTGTGCAGCTGCTCGAATTCCGCGATCCAGTCCGGCGGAAAGACGTCGACGCGCGTTGCCAGGACCTGACCCAGCTTGACAAAGGTCGGCCCGAGCTCCGTCAGGGCCATGCGTATGCGCACGGGCAGGTCCAGCGCCGTGACCTCGCTGGTGGTCTGCCAGTGCAGCAGCCGGCCGGCGCGCTCCAGGATGTGGGAGACGCCGAGGATACGCACCACGTCGCCCCAGCCGTAGTGGATGAGGACCGAGGCAATCTCGTGCAGGCGGGGCAGGTCCCGCACCACGGAGAGGGTCTGTCTGAGCATGGATATGGACTGCCGCTCAGCCCTTGCGGGCGTCGATGGCGTCGGCCAGACCGCGCAGGATGCCGGAGGCGACCTCGGCGAGCCGCGATGCCGCCGTCCTGGCCGCCTCCCTGGCGTCGGTGGTCGCGCCGCTGGCTGCTGCGCCCAGGCGTGCCTGCAGCACGGCGAGGACTTCGCGCACACGCAAACCGGTGTCCGTGCCCGTGCGGCGCAGGTGATCCGTCATGCGCACGAACTCTTCCCGGACGTCGCCCTGGGCTCGATCCGCGGTCTCCTTGAGGGTGCGCAGGAGATCGTCCTCCAAATCCTTCACTGCATCGGCGGCCTCCTGCAGGTCCTGTTGCGCGAACTGTCGGCCCTGTCCCCAAGCCTCCTCCAGCGCCATCTGCAGGGCATAGACCGATTTGCCGATGGCCTCGTCCAGACCTTCCATGGCCTCCTGCAAGGCATGGCCCGCCACCTCGCCGCGCCGGCCCAGCCCATCCCCCACCCCCGCCACGGCATCCCGCAGCACCTCCCGCAAGGCCCCGGGATCGGCATTTCGTCGCAGGACGGCATCCAGGACCAGGGCGCGCACCCGCTCTTTGAGCGCTCCCCCGTCCGCGCTCAGGTCAGCCAGCGCAACACGTACATCCCTATTGTTTTCCATGGACATGGCATGCTCCTTTCAAGTGGTTTATCAGATTCATTCTTCCATACTAGACAGACATCGTGATGCGGTGGCTTAATCACGCCGCACCATCATGCCATCAGACACGGCCAAGCATCGATGCGCTACACGATCATGACCGCCCTCCTCTTCCTTACGCTCACCGCCGCCATGCCGGCGCGTGCCGCGGACACGCTGCAGTCCGGATTGCAGGAACTGGGAGCCCCCCTCCTGGGTGCGCTCAATCTACTGGGTACACCATACAGGATGGGGGGACGCCGCCCCGAGACCGGCCTCGATTGCAGCGGCCTCGTGCGTTATGTCTACAAGCAGACGCACGATATCGATCTTCCGCACAATGCCCGGGATATCAGCCGACGGGGCGAGCCGGTCGAGCCAAGTGAACTCAGGCCCGGGGATCTGGTCTTTTTCAATACCCTTGGCCGTCCGTTCTCCCATGTCGGCATCTACAAGGGGGACGGCAAGTTCGTGCACGCCAGCAGCCGTCGTGACAAGAAAGTCACCGTCTCGGACATGGGCAACCGCTACTGGGCCGCACGCTTCGATGGCGCACGACGAATCACCCTCTCCTCCCCCTGAGCGTATCGCCTGCGCCCTCATCCCGTTGCTGCTCACCACGCTCACGTGGGCGTCGGATCCGGACGAGCTGTTCTTCAAGGGCACGGCCGAGGTCAACGAGGGCGAGCTGCACTTCCTCACCACCCCGCCCGAGCGGCCCGTGCACCACCACCACAACCGCATCACCATCCTGGACAGCAGCCTGGAGGACGGCTGGGTGCGCCTGGACCAATGTCACAGGAATCTGGATGCCGTCCCCAGCGCCGAAGTCACCTACCGACCCGGCCGCATACGCAACCTCCGCGTCACCCGCGCCGTGCACATCGACGGCGCCTGGGCCGAGGAACACAGCGTGCAACTGCGCAATGTGCGGCGCGGTGCGGAACTGTGCGTAGAGGCCGAAACCCTGGCCCTGGCGCCTAACGGCGAGGCCAGCTACAGCCTGAGCAACGGTCCGTACATGCGCAGGTTCCTGGATGGCTTCTATCCCATGCGGGTCTCCATGACCGTCAGACTGGACACCGACAAACTGCGCTTCGTCGAGTCCATCCCCGAGGATCAGCCCGGCTTCACGCTCCGCCAGCAGGGTAACGAGGTCGGATACGACACGGTGTTCGAGGGCATCCTCACCACCGTGCTGCGTTTCGATCGCGTCCAACCCTGAACCTGCGCACACTCACTTGATCGATATCTCGTGCTCGCTTCGCCAGCGGAAGCGATCAAGTCGATAACTTTTACCTGAATCCGTGTCGTTCACGACCAACCCGGTGTAGGTCGGACTCTGGTGCGACGGGTTGGGTGTCGGGCTGAAGCCCGATCTACAAGGCAACCGGCAGCATTGACACGGATTCGTTTTGATAACTATTATCATTCGTGTTTCAATGTCCTGACGGCGACAGCATGATGCCGTCCGGCGCATCGATCCACGCTCCTCCGTTCATACATGCATCTACGTTGATCTGAAAGGAATTTCATCCATGAGACGACTCCTCACCGGCTTTGCAACCGCGTTCGCGCTCCTGGCTACGGGCGGCATCGCCCTGGCCTCGGACAAGGTGCTCAACCTGTACACCGCCCGCCACTACCAGACCGACGAGGCCCTCTATACCAACTTCACCCGTCTGACCGGTATCCGTGTCAACCGTATCGAGGGCAAGGAAGACGAGCTGTTCGAGCGTATCCGTCGCGAGGGTCCGGCGAGCCCTGCCGACGTCTTCATCACCGTGGATGCGGCCCGGCTGCAGGCGGCGGATGATGCGGGCCTGTTCGCCCCGGTGCAGTCCAGGTTGCTGACCTCCCGCATCCCCGAGCAATTCAGGGACCCCGAGGGTAAATGGTTTGGCTACTCCTACCGCGCCCGCGTCATCGCCTACGCCCGCGACAAGGTCAAACCCGAGGAGGTGGCGCGCATGGCCGACCTGGCCAATCCCCGTTTCAAGGGCAAGGTCTGCGTGCGCAGCGGCGGCCACGTCTACAACCGCACCCTTGTCGCCGCCATGCTCCATCATGAAGGAGAGGATCGCACGGCGGCCTGGTTGCGCGGCCTCGTCGCCAACCTGGCGCGTGATCCGAAAGGCGGTGACACCGATCAGATCAGGGCCGTCGCCGCGGGCGAATGCGATGTCGCCATCACCAACCACTATTACTACGCCCGTTTGCTGGGTTCGGATAAACGGGAAGACCAGGAAGTGGCGCGCAAGGTCGGTATCGTGTTTCCCGATCAGCGCGGCCCCGGGACCCATGTGAACATCTCGGGAGGCGGAATGCTCAGGCACGCCCCCAACAAGGATGCCGCCGTGCGCTTCCTGGAATATCTGGCCAGCGACGAGGCCCAGGCCTACTTCGCCAACGGCAACAACGAATGGCCGGTGGTGCCGGGCGTGCGTATCGACAACGCGCAACTGGCGGCGATGGGCAGCTTCAAGGTCGACCGTCTGTCCGCGCTGGAGCTGGCCAGGAACACGGTCAAGGCACAACGCTTCATCGACCGGGCGGGCTGGAAATAGGCCTCACCGCCCCCGATACGTCGGGGTTGGTCACTTTCTGCGCATGCTGCGCGAGAGCAGCATCACCGGGATCAACCCCACCACCACGATCGCCAGTGACGGTGTAGCCGCCTCCGCGAGGCGTTCGTCGGCCGCCAGGATGAAGACCTGGGTGGCCAGGGTCTCGAAGTTGAACGGACGCAGAACGATGGTGGCGGGCAGTTCCTTCATGACATCGACGAACACCAGCAACAGCCCGGAGACGATGCCGCCGGAGAGCAGGGGCACGTGGACCCGGGCGAGCAGCCTGGACTGCGTCGCCCCCAGGCTGCGCGCCGCCTCGTCCAGACTCTGCCGGATGCGGGCGAGACTGGCCTCGACGGAATTGAGGGCCACGGCCAGGAAGCGTGCCAGATAGGCAAATACCAGGGCGGTGGCGCTGCCGGTGATGATGAGCCCCAGATTGATGTCGAAGCGCTCGCGAAACCAGAGGATCAGCGCATGATCCAGCGCGGTGAGCGGGATCAGCGCGCCGACGGCGATCACCGTGCCGGGCACCGCATAGCCAAGCCCGGCGAGGCGTTTGACGCCCGCCATCAGACGGCCCGGATGCAGCCGGCCGGCATAGGCCAGCAGCAGGGCAGCCAGCACGGCGAGAACACTGGCCAGTCCCGCCAGCATCAGGCTGTTGCCAGCCAGAGTCAGATACTTCTCGCCGAACTGCACGTCGCCCTCGGAGGCCGCCATGCGCAGCAGCAGTCCGGCCGGCAGCAGGAAACCCCCGGCCAGGGGAATCATGCAGCCGGTCCATACCATCAGGCTGCGCAACGGCGGCAATTGCGGGCGGACATGGGGGCGGCCGCCAGTGTCGTGATAGCGGGCCCGGCCCCGGCTCGCCTTTTCCAGTACCAGGGCCAGCATCACGACGGCCAGCAGGCTGGCCGAGAGCTGGGAGGCCGCGACCGGATCGCCGAAGGCGTACCAGGCCCGGTAGATACCGGTGGTGAAGGTGGGCACGCCGAAGTAGGACACGGCGCCGAACTCGGCCAGGGTCTCCATGATGACCAGGGCCACCCCGCCCGCCACCGCCGGGCGTGCCAGGGGCAGGGCGACGCGGTAGAAGGCCTGGCGCTGCGTCAGGCCCAGGCTGCGGGCCGCCTCCATCAGGTTGCCGGAGCGGTCCATGAACGCGGCGCGGGCCAGCACGTAGACATAGGGATAGAACACCAGGCTGAAGACGACGATGGCGCCACCCAGCGAGCGCACATCGGGGAACCAGTAGCCGCCCCGTTCCCAGCCGAAGGCAGCGCGCAGGCCGGACTGCACCGGGCCGGCATACTGCAGCAGGTCGGTGTAGACATAGGCGATGACATAGGTGGGCATGGCCAGGGGCAGCAACAGGGCCCACTCCAGGATGCCGCGGCCGGGGAAGCGGTACATCGCCACCCACCACGCCGCACCGGTCCCCAGCAGGGCGGCACCCAGCCCGCTGCCCACGGCCAGGGCCAGACTGTTGACGACGTAATCGGCCAGCACCGTCTCCACCAGGTGGGCCCACACCCCCTGCTCGTCCGGCATGAACACGTGCAGCACGACGCTGACCACCGGCATCGAGACCAGGAGCGCCAGCACCACGGCGACGACGAGCAGGGCTGAATATCGTTGTTTCATGCGGGCAGGCGGACCAGTGGGCGGGCGAGGAGGGTATTATATTGACACTCATTCAGTTATCCGCACCCAATTCCCTGGTTCCCCGCATCGTCATGACTGCCGTCCTCGAAGTCGTCGAACTGGCCCACCGTTACGGCGACAAGCCGGTCCTCGAAGGTGTCGACTTTACGCTCGACGAAGGGCAGATCGGCTGTCTGCTCGGTCCGTCGGGTTGCGGCAAGACCACCGTCCTGCGCCTGATCGCCGGCTTCGAAACCCCATCCGCGGGTGAGATCCGGCTGGCCGGGCGGAGGGTGAGCCGGCCGGGCGAAACCCAGCCGCCGGAGCAGCGGACCATCGGCATGGTCTTCCAGGACTATGCCCTGTTTCCCCATCTCACCGTCGCCCAGAACATCGCTTTCGGCCTCGGCCGTATGGAGCGCGCGGCTTGCCAGCGGCGCGTGCGCGACATGCTGGAGACGGTCGGCCTCACCGGCCGCGACCAAGCCTACCCGCATGAACTCTCCGGCGGCCAGCAGCAGCGTGTGGCTCTGGCGCGCGCCTTGGCCCCGCACCCGCGGCTGCTGCTGCTGGACGAACCCTTCTCCAACCTGGATGTGGACCTGCGCGAAAAGCTGGCCCTGGAGGTGCGCGAGATCCTCAAGCGCGAGGGCATTACCGCCCTCATGGTCACCCATGACCAGCACGAGGCCTTCGCCATTGCTGACGTGGTGGGCGTCATGCACCAGGGGTTGATCCAGCAATGGGACACGCCCTATCAGCTCTACCATCAGCCCGCCAACCGCTTCGTGGCCGATTTCGTCGGCCAGGGTGTGCTGCTGCCCGGCGAGGTGCTCAACGACCACCAGGTTCAGATCGAACTGGGCGTGCTCAACGGCGCCATCCCCACCGAATGCGTCAATCAGGGCGGCTGCGTCCAATGCGGGCGCGGTTGCCATGTCGAGGTGCTGATCCGGCCCGACGACATCATCCATGACGACGCCAGCCCGGTCGTCGCGGAAGTCGAGCGCAAGGCCTTCCGCGGTGCCGAGTTTCTCTATACCCTCAAACTGCCCGGCGGCAATCGAATCCTGGCGCTGGTACCTTCCCACCACGATCACGCCATCGGCGAGAAGATCGGCATCAGGTTGGCGGTGGACCACGTCGTGGCCTTCCGCACATGAAGGATTGGCCGCCGCACATCGCCGCCCTGCGCGACAGGCTGCAGGCGAGGGTGATCGAGACCCACATCTCCTGGGTGCTGCTGGCGGGCGAGTGGGCCTACAAGATCAAGAAGCCGCTCGACCTGGGATTCCTGGATTTCAGCACACAGGCGCGGCGGCGGTTGTGCTGCGAGGAGGAAGTCCGCCTCAACCGCAGGCTGGCGCCCGAGATCTACCTCGATGTCGTGCCGATCACCGGAGACGTAACGGATGCCCGCATCGGCGGCGATGGGCCGCTGCTGGATTGGGCCGTGCGCATGCGCGCCTTCGATCCGGACGCCACCCTGGACCGTGCCACCTACCTGACTGCCGGCCAGATCGACGCCGTCGCCGACAGCGTTGCGCACTTCCACGCCGGCATCGACGCCGCGCTGGCCGACAGCCCCCACGGCAGCCCCGAGGCGGTGATGTATCCGGTGCGCGAGAACTTCCGCCAGATCCGCGCCCTGCATCCCATACCCGAGGCCATCGACCTCCTGGACCGGATCGAGGTCTGGAGCGAGGCGGAGGCGACCCGGTTGCAGGCACACTTCGCCGCCAGGAAGGCCGGCGGCTGGGTGCGCGAGTGTCACGGCGACCTGCATCTGGGCAACATCGCCTGGGTGGCGGACAAACCCCTGATCTTCGACTGCATCGAATTCAACCCCGGCCTGCGCTTCATCGACGTGACCAGCGAGGTGGCCTTCCTGACCATGGATCTCTACAGCCGAGATCGTGCCGATCTTGCCTGGCGCTTCCTCAACCGCTGGCTGGAACACACGGGCGACTACGCGGGGCTCGCCGCGCTGCGCTTCTACCAGGTCTACCGGGCCATGGTGCGGGCCAAGGTGGACTATATCCGCGCCGGTCAGGGCGACGCCGGGGCCGGCCGCGCCGCGCTCGACCAGCTCCGCCTGGCCGACCGGTTGCGGCAACCCCGCCGCCCTGCCCTGCTGCTCATGCACGGCGTGTCCGGATCGGGCAAGACGCATCTGTCGCAGCAGGTCTTGGAAGCCCTGGGGGCCATCCGCCTGCGCTCGGATGTGGAGCGCAAACGCCTGTTCGGCCTGGGGCCCCTGGAGGACAGCAGCCGCATTCCCGGCGGCATCTACACCGAGGAGGCGAGCCGACGGACCTTCGATCGTCTGGCCGAGCTCGCCCGCCTGCTGCTGCGGGAGGGCCATGTCGTCATCGCCGATGCCACCTTTCTGCGCCGCGCGCATCGCCAACCCATGATCCGGGTGGCCGAGGCGGCCGGGGCGCCCTGGCGCATCCTCTCCCTCCAGGCAACGCAGGCGGTGCTCACGCAGCGGGTCCGGCGACGGGCGGAAGCGCGGGGCGATGCCTCGGAGGCCACGGTCGAGGTGCTCATGCGGCAGCTTGAAGAGCAGGAGTCCTTCGACGAGCTCGAGGCCGCACACGTCCTCGCTTTCGATGGTGGCGACGACCGTGACTGGCCGGCGCGGATCACCGAACTGCAGCGCGAATTCTCGACCTGACCCAGCCCCTACACGCCCTCGGCAGCGTATATACGGACATCCGTATCCTTTGATTGTGTTATTCGAACTGGCGGGTTATGATGAGAACCATTATCGATAACGGTCGCCACGCCATGCCCCTCACCCTGTCTGACCTGCCCACGGGTATGCCGGCCACCGTGCTTGCGCTGCATGTCGGCATGGAACAGGGACGTCGCATGGCCGGCATGGGCCTGCGTCCCGGCATGCATGTCCGGGTGATCCGCCGCTCCCCCTTCTCCGGTCCCCTGCAGGTCAGGGTCGGCCATACCGACATCATCCTGCGTCGCTCGGACGCATCACGTATCGAGGTCGTGCCGGAGACACGACAGCCCGTTCAGGCGTGAAACGCGTCGCCCTGCTGGGCATGCCCAACACGGGCAAGTCCACCTTCTTCAACCGACTCACCGGCGCTGGAGCGCGTGTCGGCAACTGGCCCGGCATCACGGTGGACCTGCTCTCGGCCCGCATCCTGCTGGCGGGCCAGATGGTGGAGGTGGTCGACCTGCCGGGCATTTACAACCTGCATGGCTTCTCCGAGGACGAGCAGGTGGTGCGACGTTTCCTCGAGACCCAACCCGTCAACCTGCTGGTGCTGATCCTCAACGCCAGCCAGCTCGACCGACAGCTCGCCCTGGCGCTGCAGGCCCGGCAACTTGGCGTGCCGCTGCTGATCCTGCTCAACATGGCGGATGAAGCGCGCAAGCTGGGCATCGCCATCGACACGGACACCCTCGAGCGCATGCTGGGCAGCCCGGTCCGGTTGATGTCGGCCAAATTCGGCACCCACCATCGTGAGGCGATCCAGGCCCTGGAGGACGCCCTGCGCGCACATCCGGAACTCAGGCGCGCGGATGCGCAGGCCTTCCGTGAAGATCTGCACATCGAGCGCGCCCTCGATCGGCTGGTGAGCGAGAGCGTGCACACGCCGGTGCAGATCCCGCCCACGGTCACCGACCGCCTGGATCAGGTGATGCTGCATCCCTGGTTGGGCATCCCGATCCTGCTGCTCATCCTCTTCGCCCTGTTCCAGACGGTCTACGGCCTGGGCACCCCGCTGCAGGACGGCATGGAGTGGCTGTTCGGCCACCTGCGCGCGGCACTGCTCGAACCGGCGGTGGCGGACCTGCCGCGAGGTCTGCGCAGCTTCCTGGCCGAAGGGCTCTATGACGGCCTGAGCACGGTCCTGACCTTCCTGCCGGTGATCGCGCTGTTCTTCCTCGCCATGGCCATCGTCGAGGACAGCGGCTACCTGGCCCGCGTCGCCTTCCTGGTGGATGCCCTCATGAGCCGCCTGGGCCTGGACGGCCGCGCCTTTGTCATGCAGCTGATGGGCTTTGGCTGCAACGTGCCGGCCATCATGGGCACGCGCATCATGCGCTCGCGCAACCTGCGGGCGCTGACCATGCTGGTCATCCCGTTTTCCCTCTGCTCGGCCCGTCTGCAGGTCTTCCTGTTCATCACCACCGCGGTCTTCACCCCCACTGTCGCACCCTTCGTGCTGTTGGGCCTGTATGTGCTGAGCATCGTGCTGGCGATGCTCACCGCGCTGCTGTGGCGGGGCCGTTATGTCAGCCACGAGCCCCTGCTGCTGGAGCTGCCGCCCTACCGCCTGCCCACCGCTCGCTTCCTGTTGCACGAGAGTTGGCGCGCCACCCTGCAGTTCCTGCGCGGGGCCGGCGGTTTCATCGTTCTCGGCGTGATCCTGGTATGGTTCCTCACCCATTACCCCTTCGAGGCCCAGCCCGCCGGCCCGGCCACCCTCGCCGGCCGCCTGGCGGATTGGCTCGAGCCGGTGTTCGCGCCCATCGGGCTCGACAACCTGCTGGCCATCGCCCTGTTGTTCGGCTTCGTCGCCAAGGAGATCGTCATCGGCGCCCTGGCGGTCATCTACAGCGCCGGTCCTGACCAACTTCAGGCCATCCTGGCGAGCCGGCTCGACTCGGTGCAGGCGATGAGCTTCCTGCTCTTCACCCTCATCTACACCCCCTGCCTGTCCACCATCGCCACCATCCGGCAGGAAGGCCGCGACTGGCGTCTGACGGTCCTGTCCGTGGCCTGGCCGTTGCTGCTGGCCTGGGGGGTCAGTTTCACCTTCGTTCAGGTTGCCCGCGCCCTGGGTTATTGAACCATTGCCGGCAAGCGATCTCCCTTGCCGCTTAACCCCGGCCGCCCCGGGCATTACACTGCCTGCATGAAGCTGCGCCCCACCCTGCCCACCAGCCGGCTGACCATCACCGTGTCGGCGGGATTCGCCCTGGCCCTGATGCTCATGGCCACCCTGACCATCGTCGGTCTGAGGGAGATGGCGGAGATCAACGATCGCCTGGAGTCCATCGTCAAGGTCAACAACGTCAAGACCCGGCTTGCCGGCGAGATGCGCGACATCCTGCGCGACCGCGCCATTTCGATGCTCTCCATCGTGGTCATGAGCGATGACTTCGATAAGGATGAGGAGATGATGCGCTTCTATGGCTACGGTTCCGCCTACCAGGCGACGCGGCAAAAACTACAGCCCATGCTGACGCTGGAGACGGAAAAGGCGGTCTTGGCGCGTATCGACGCCATCACGCGGGAAAACCGGCCGATCATGGTGGAGGTCGTGGATCTGGGCATGCAGGGCTATACCTTCCTCGCCTTCGAAGTCCTGCAACAGGAGGCCATACCCCTGCAGCGCAAGCTCGTGACCGAACTGGACAGCCTGATCTCGATCCAGCGCGACTTGAACCAGCGTGCCAGCGAGGAAGCCCGTAGCGCGTTCGGGAGGACGCGTGCGCTGATGTTCGTCCTGGGACTCACGGCCGCAGGCGTGGCATTGGTCGTGGCCATCGTCGTGGTGCAGCGCACCCGTCGCCTGGCGGCGGATATGGATCGCGAGCGCACCAAATTCCGCACCCTGTTCGAGACCAATACCGACGGGATCGTGATCCTCGACGAGGATGGTTTCCGGGAGTGCAACCCGGCCACGCTGGACATGTTCCGCATGCAATCGGTGGACGAGTTCATCCGGTGCCGACCGGAGGATCTGGGCGCGCCGAAGCAACCCGACGGACGATCCGCACGGGAAGCGGCTGCAGCGAGCATACGTAAAGCCATTGAACAGGGTCATGCCCTGCTGCAGTGGCAGGGCCGGCGTGCCGACGGCAGCCTGTTCCCCGCCGAGATCGCCTTGCATGCCATGACCCTGGACGGCAAGCCGCACATCCAGGCCATCATGCGCGACGTCACCGCGCAGAAGGCGGCGGAGACGGCCCTGCAGGAGGCCCATGACGCGGCCGTGGCCACCACGCGGCTGAAATCGCAGTTCCTGGCCAACGTCAGCCACGAGATACGCACGCCGTTGAACGGCATCATCGGCATGACCCGGCTGCTGCTCGGCACAGCCCTGGACGACCGGCAGCGGGACTATGCCGAGACCGTGTCCCGATCGGCGGAATCGCTCCTGGCCATCATCAACGACCTGCTCGACTTCTCCAAGATAGAGGCCGGCCGACTGACGGTGGAACGGATCCCCTTCCATCTCGACGAGCTGCTGCAGGATGTGGTCGCCCTGCAGGCGCCGCGCGCGCAGGCCAAGGGGCTGTCGCTGGTGCTGGACAAGCGGACCGAGATCCCGGAATGGTTGCTGGGCGATCCCCTGCGGGTGCGGCAGATCCTGCTCAACCTGGTGGACAACGCCGTCAAGTTCACGGAACGCGGCGAGGTGCGTATCACCGTGCAGCCGGCGCAACTACCCGCCGGCGAGGGCTACCGCTTCACCGTCGCCGACACCGGCATCGGCATCCCGCCCGAGGCCCAGGCGCGCATCTTCGAGGCCTTCGCCCAGGCCGACGGCTCCACCAGCCGGCGCTATGGCGGCACCGGCCTGGGGCTGGCCATCTGCCGGCAACTGGCCGAGTTGATGCAGGGTAGGCTCGGTCTGGACAGCCGGCCCGACGACGGCAGCGCCTTCCATCTCGAACTGCCCCTGGCCACCACCGAGCCCCCGGCCGAACAGCAAGAGACCGCTGCCGATCTGCCGCGCTTCTTCAACACGCGTGTGCTGGTGGCGGAGGACAACCCGGTCAACCGCAAGCTCACCCGCCTGATGCTGGAAAACCTGGGCGTGGAGGTGATCCAGGCGGAGAACGGCCGTGCCGCCTGGGAGATGGTCAGGCAGGAGCCCCTGGACCTGGTCCTGATGGATTGCCACATGCCCGAGCTGGACGGCCTGCAGGCCACGCGCGCCATCCGTGCCTGGGAGGATGACCAGGGCATGGCCAGGCTGCCCATCGTTGCCCTGACGGCCAACGCCATGCCGGGCTTCGAGGAGGCCTGCCGGCAAGCGGGCATGGATGGCTATCTGCTCAAGCCGCTGCGAGAGGAAGGCCTGGCCCGCACCCTGGCGCGCTGGCTGCCGGCCAAGACGATCAAGGCCGAGGCCCACGTAGCCGGCAAGCCGCCACAGGCAGCCGTTTCCGCATCTTTCGACCTGGAGAAGATCCGCCGTATCTGTCGCGACGAGACCGAGCAGGTAGACGAGATGCTGACACTGTTCATCAGCAGCAGCCAACCCCTGCTCGAACAGCTCAGACGCGCCAGCGAGGCACGCCAGGCGGAACAGGCCGCGCGCCATGCCCACCAGATCAAAGGCGCTGCCGCCTACATCGGCGCCGCAGCCATGACCGAGGCCGCGCGCTGCGCCGAAAGATCGGCCAAGGCGCAGGAGTGGGACCGACTCCAGTCCTGCCTGGCCGAGCTGGAAGCGGCCTTCGAGCAGGTGCGCGCAGAGATGGAACGACAGTTGAAACCCGTGACGGCCGGTTAGAATAGCGCGACAAACAGCCCCGGCCCCAACCCATGCTCGACATCCAACTGCTGCGCAAAGACATCGCCCACGTCGCCCAACGCCTTGCCACCCGCGGGGTGGTTCTCGACACCGCCCGCTTCGAGGCGCTGGAGGCGGAGCGCAAGGACATCCAGACCCGCACCCAGGACCTGCAGGCACGCCGCAACACCTTATCCAAACAGATCGGCATCGCCAAGGGCAAGGGCGAGGACGTCCCGGCCGCCATGACCGAGGTGGTGGGCATCAACGAACAGCTCAAGATCCTGGAAGAACGACTGGGGGACATCCAGGATGAGCTCACCGAGATCCTCGCCACGCTGCCCAACCTCCCGCACAGCAGCGTGCCCGAGGGTCATGGCGAGGCTGAGAACGTTGAAGTGCGGCGGATCGGCGTGCCACCTCGGTTCGATTTCCCGGTCCGCGATCACGTCGACATCGGCGAGAGGCTCGATCTGCTCGACTTCGCCACCGCGGCCAAACTTGCAAGCAGCCGCTTCGCCCTGATGCGCGGCGACCTGGCCCGGCTGCATCGCGCGCTCACACAGTTCATGCTCGACACCCACACGCAGGAGCACGGCTACGAGGAGGTCTACGTCCCCTACCTGGTGAATGCCGATTCCATGCGCGGCACCGGCCAACTGCCCAAATTCGAGGCAGACCTGTTCAAACTGCACAACGGTATGTACCTCATCCCCACTGCCGAGGTACCGGTCACCAACATCGTGCGCGACGAGATCATTCCCGGCGAGAACCTGCCCATCCGCCTGGTGGCCCACACCCCCTGCTTCCGTTCCGAGGCCGGCTCCTACGGCAAGGACACCCGCGGCATGATCCGTCAGCACCAGTTCGACAAGGTGGAACTGGTGCAATTCGTGCGGCCCGAGGACTCCTATGATGCCCTGGAGGAACTCACCGGCCACGCCGAGACCGTCCTGCGCAAGCTCGGGCTGCCCTACCGCGTAGTCGCCCTGTGCACCGGCGACCTGGGCTTCTCGGCGGCCAAGACCTATGACCTGGAGGCGTGGCTGCCGGGCCAGAACACCTATCGGGAGATCTCCTCCTGCTCCAACTTCGAGGCCTTCCAGGCCCGTCGCATGCAGGCCCGTTTCCGCCGTGACGGCGGCAAGCCGGAATTGCTGCACACCCTCAACGGTTCCGGACTGGCGGTGGGGCGCACACTGGTGGCCGTGCTGGAGAACTACCAGAATGCCGACGGCACGGTGACCATTCCCGAGGTCTTACGCCCTTACATGGGCGGCATGGCGATCCTGAAACAACAGGAGCACGCACAAACCGTATGACTCGTTGCCAGCAACCGCGTGCATGTCGCGGAAGACTGCGGCGTTGTCGTGTAGCCGGGCTTTGGCGTGAAAGTCGCGCAAGCGACCTCGATGCTCCCCTCCCCATCCCTCACCCCCGCCCCCGCCCCCCAACCGGGGAGGGAGGCTCGACCCTCCTCTCTCCCCCAGGGAGAGAGGTCGGGAGAGAGGGCCGTAGGGGCTCAAGGTGAGGGAACGGGCATCGCGACATGCATGCTTCCGGGTGGCGTCGCCTTTCCGTTGGCGCGTCATCCACTGAAACTCGGCCAACGGCCCGCGCCTACGAGGCATTGTGCCCGAACTCCCCTAGTCGAGATGCCTGCCCAGGCAGAAGACGGCCTGGCGACTGACCGGGCCGCAGCGCGACGGACAGCCGTCCGTCACCACCGTGTCCGTCTTACGGTCGCGCCGGCGCGCGCAGCGCGAAGCCCTCGCGATAGGGCTGCTCGTAGCGGGACAGTATGTCGTAGTAGATGCGCACGTTCTCGGCGAAGGCCCTTGCTTCGCCACCCCGCGCATAGCCATACCTGAGGCTGCCTGCATAGCGGGCCTGCGCGAGCTTGGGCAGCACGTCCTTGACGTCCATCCAGGCATCCGGGTTGCGCTCCAGCCTGCGCGTGAGCCGCAGCGCTCCCGCGAAATGTCCCGGACCGATGTTGTAGGCCGCCAGCGCCATCCAGGTCCGGTCCGGTTCGGGCACGCTGTCCGGGATCATGTCGATGAGCATGCGCAGATACCTCGCGCCGCCGAGGATGCTCTCCCTCGGGTCCAGGCGGTCCTTCACGCCAAGACGGTCGGCGGTGTCGGCCGTCAGCATCATGATGCCTCTCACCCCTGTGGGTGAGACCGCTTTCGAGTCCCAGTGCGATTCCTGATACGCCACCGCTGCGAGCAGACGCCAATCGAGTCCGCTCAGTGTCTGGCCCTCCTGGAAAAAGGGCCGTAGCGCGGGCAAACGGGTCGTCCGCTTCTCCAGGATGCCCAGCACATCCGCCTCCGCCAGCCGGAAGATGTGGCCGAAGTAACGCTCTCTGAGGACCTCCAGTTCCCCGCTCTGGGTCATCTCCTGGAAAAAACCCCCGACCGCCTCCAACAGACGGGGCTCACCCCGTTTCGGAAAGGCCCAGGCAATGCGGCGCGCCTTCCCCAGATCGAACACGGCCTGCAGGCCGGGCAGATAATTACGCGCGATCTGGTACTCCATCTCGTCGGCCACCGTGCAGTCGGACAGGCCGTTCGAAACGCGTTCCAGCAACTCCTCCTCGCCGGGCAGTTCGACCTCCTTCCAGGCGAGCTCGGGATGATCCAGACGCAGGTCGCGCAACCGGTCGAGATGACTGCTGCCCGCCACCACCTCGGTCCTGAGACCCACCAGGTCGGCCACCTCCTTTGGCGCCCCGGCCGATGAACCACATACCACCCACTCTCGTGTGTCCGCATAGGCGGGGCCGAAACGCATGCGCCCCAAGCGCTTGTCGGTGGCCGCCAGCCCCGCAGCGGCGAAATGGGCCTCGCCCCTTTCCAGCCGGGAGAACATCTCCTCCAGGCTGGATGCCAGTTCGAACCTTACGGTCCAGCCCTGGGCATCCGCGAACCGGCGGACCAGGTCGTATTCGAATCCGGTCGGCGCGCCGTCCGCATCGAAATAATAGGTGGTCGGGCTCAATCGGGTGAGCACTACCAGTTCCCCGGTCTGCCACGGCGGATCAGGTACCCTGCTGCACCCCGAATGCGCGATCACCGCGGCAAGCAGCAGGATCACCTTCCCGAGCTGCTGGAGCGAGTATCTTGTCATGCCGATTACCGGTAGAATGCCGCCCTTTCGGAGAGATGCCGGAGTGGTCGAACGGGCCGGACTCGAAATCCGGTGTGGGCCTCGTGTTCACCGTGGGTTCGAATCCCACTCTCTCCGCCATCCAAGCCCGGCGCGCAACGAATCGACTGCGATCAGGGATACCTGGCGCATACTCCTGACCTCATCCCGCATGATATCAGCTGTGTTCGTCACCGCCGCAGCCGGCGGTGTGCAGTCGTTTGCCTGCCCACCCACGCTGCATGAGGCCGCGGTCAACTTGGCGTCGAACGGAGGCAGACGCGGGCGCCGGGACATGAAGCCTGGGGAAACGATGAATAAATGTCTGCGCGGGCGCTCGGCTTCGTTGCGCGGTGTTGGCTTCGGCCGCACGTATCGCTTCGCTTGACGTTCGCTTCGCTCACGTCAGCCTACGCCGAAACTCCGCTGAGGTAGGCTGAAAAAAATGGAGTCCGACGGATCGTGTAATTTGGCGATTTGGAGGATGGAAATGGAACGGACGCCGAAGGGGATTTATACGCCGGAGTTTCGGGCGGAGGCAGTCAAGCTGGTGGAGACGACGGGCATG
>CALHRD010000005.1 GCA_938038385.1 uncultured Burkholderiales bacterium | reverse complement strand
TCAGCATCGTTTACCTCCCTGGGCTCGTCGTTGGGTACAGTCGGAAGGTCACTTCGCCCTCCCGGTTTTCCTCAAGGGCCAGCCGATAACCGAGTTGCGCGGCCTGCTTGGCGGCCTGATACAGGCCGATACCGAGGCCGTCGTAATTCGATACGGGGGCATGGAACAGCTTCTGCACCACTTCCGGCGGCGCGGCGGCGCCGTCGTCGGTCACCCTGAGCTGGGGGCCGTCACGCAGGGTGAACCACACGCGGATGTGCAGTTCGGGATCCTGGCGCCGCTTGCGCAGGGCATTCTGCAACAGGTTATCGGCCACGCTCTCGAACAGGTCCTGCGGCAGCCAGCCCTCGGCGTTGGGGTCGTCGGTCTGGAGCTCGACCCCATCCTGGCCATAGCGGGCCTTGAGGTTGCGCCACCACTCACGCGCCAGGATCTGTCCCCTGCCTGTTTCGTCTTCCTGGAGATTGGGTGACTTCAACTTGTCCAGGGTGATCTCCAGCCGTTTGACGATCTGCGGCATCTGGCGCTGCATCAGTTGTTGCAGTTCCTCAGCCTGTTCGGGCCCGCTGTGCTCGGCGGCGGAGCTCAGGGTCTTGAGCGACTGCAGCATGTTCTTCACGTCATGGGTCAGACGCGAACCGGTCTCGTAGATGGCTTGAGTGTAAGCATTGGCATGCAGGGCCTGTTCCCGGATCTTGGCGGCGTAGAAGTAGCCGACCACGTCGGTCAGCAGCCGCAGGTGCAGGGCGAAAGCGGGGTTCAGCGGACGGTCGGTAAAGAACACGGCCTCCACGCCCAGATGGTGAAAACGGCTGCTGTTCGGACTCTCCCTGCCCAACTGACCGCGGGAATAAGGGGTCTGCCAGGCCACGCCCGTCGCCCACGGCAGGTTGGAGAAACCCTCCATGGTGGCGCGGATGAAGGCCTCGGGGTCGGACTCCATCTCCGCCGCTTCGGCAGTCTGTTTGAGCCACTCCTCCAAAGGCAGACCGAGGGAGAGCACATAGCGGGAAAACAGGTTGCGCAGTCCGGAGGATTCACCGCGCGGACTCCACAACCAGGAAAAGACCAACAGGGCCCCCGCCAGACCCAGGCTGCTGATGAGCACGCCGCTGAAGTAGCCGGCACCGGTCACGCGCATGGCCGTGAAACTGCCCAGCACCAGCACCCCCATCAGGAGGAAGATCACCACCGCATAGAGCAGATCCACCGTGACCGAACTCTGGCGCAGCCTGGGGGCAGGCAGGAACAGCACCAGCAAGGGAAGCAGGACCAGGGCATCGCGCCACAGACCCCAAGCCCCGACATCGGCCTTCGCCAGGCCGTAAAGCCTGGGCATCATCCAGAGCACCGCCAGGGCGATGAGATAGGCTGCGGCCAGCAACAGGCCGAGGCGTTCGCGCAGGCCGCGCAAGCCCAGGGAAATGCCGCCCAGCAGGGCGGCGAGCATGATGCACCACAGCAGGGCCGCCCAGGGCGTGGGCCACGCAGCCAGCACTGCACCCACGGCGAGGACGGCGAGGGCGCGTGGCCAGGGCAGGCGCTGGGCGCCGCTCAGGAAGGGCTGCCAGAGGAGGAAAGCGCCGTAATGGGCGAGGATGACCGCCTGGCCCCAGGCCTGCCCCTCCCCCCAGACGAAGGCGGCGTGCAGGAGCAGCAGCATCAGGGCCAGGGTGCGGTTGCCCTGGCGGCTGAGCAGGGATGCGACCAGCCCATCCGGCTCGCGCACGAAAGTGACGCCGGGGGCCGCGGATTGGTACGGCTTCATGGACATGCAGCATACATAAACGGGCATCGGGCGGGAAAATTGAGCCCAGACCGGGCCCCGCGTACACTCCCGCCCATGATGCCCAGGCCCTCGCGTGATTACCATGCCGATGTCCGAGTTCCGGTCAGGGATGTCGGCAAGCCGACGGCCCCTGCGCCCGTTTGTGCCGTCCACACCATAGCCAGGCGTGCTGGCGGCAGGTCCGGAAATTGCTTGGCTGCCGTTGCCATGCCCCGCGTGCTGACCGGATTCACCCTCATCGAGCTGGCCATCGTCCTGGTGGTCATCGGCCTGCTGTTGGGCGGCGTCCTGAAAGGCCAGGAGCTGATCGAGAGCGCACGGGTGCGCAACATCATCACCCAGCTCGACAGCATCAAGGCTGCCTACTACGCCTTCCAGGACAAATACCAGGCCGCTCCCGGCGATTATCCGGGTCCCCTCGCGCACGCCAACCTGTCCGGCATCGCCAATGCCCAGGTGGGTGGCAATGGCGATGGGGTGGTGCAGGATACCCCCCAGGCGCGGGAGAGTCTGCTGGCCTGGGTACACCTGTCCCATGCCAACCTGATCGCAGGCAGCTACCGGGCCACGGGCAGTCTGCCCGATCCGGCCGGCGAATGGCCGCGCAACCCTTACAACGCCACCCTGCAACTACATTACGACGCCGAGTTCGCCGGTTCGGGGGGGATGGCGCGTTTGAATCTGAAGACCGGCAACCAGATCCCGGCCAGGATCCTGGCCGAGATCGACCGCAAGATCGACGACGGGCGGGCCGACAGCGGCAATTTCCGCTTCAGCGCCTACAACGGTGGCGGCGGGGCGCCGCTGGCGGCACGCTGCTATGACGGCCGCACCGGGCTGTGGCGGGCAGCAGAGAACGAGGGCAACTGTGGCGCGGCCTCGCTGTTCTGAACGTTCTGCAGGCAGGGGGATGACGCGGTTGGTGTGTGACCACTGCTCACCGTTCAGCCCCCCTCCAGCCGCATCTGCGCCGCCGCCAGCGCCTCGGGCGTGCCCCGCAGCACGAGGACGTCACCGCCCTCCAGTCTCGTGCCGGGATCGGGTTCGGTGCCCCGGATGCCGCGCCGTCTGACCGCGACCACCGCCACCCCGGTACCGGCCAGGTCGAGATCGGCCAGGGTCCGGCCGACGGCGGGATGGCGGGATGCCAGGTTCAGGCTGACCAGCCGTTCCTGTGCGGATTCGTCCTCCGTCGCGTCATCGGTGAGCCCCCGGAAATAGCCGCGCATGGTCGAATAGCGGGCCTCCCTGGTCCGTCGGATGCGCCTGAGCACGCGCGACAGGGGGATGCCGGCCATGAGCAGGGTCTGCGAACCGAGCATCAGCGCGCCTTCCATCACCTCCGGCACGACCTCGGTGGCGCCGGCGGCGCGCAGACGCTCCAGGTCGGTGTCATCGACGGTGCGCACGATGACCGGCAGCTCCGGCTTGATCTGCTGGATGGCGGAGAGGGTGTGCAGGGCCTCGGCGGTGTGGGCGTAGGTGATCACCACCGCCTTGGACCGCCTCAGCCCCGCCGCCAGGAGGACTTCGATGCGCGTCGATTCACCGAACACCACGTTCTCGCCGGCGGCGGCGGCGGCCTGCACCCGCTTGGGGTCGTGGTCCAGGGCGATGTAGGGCACCCCTTCGGCCTCCAGCAGGCGGGCCAGATTCTGGCCCGTGCGGCCGTAGCCGCAGAGGATGACGTGGTCCTGGATACCGAAGGTACGGGCCGCGATCTCGTGGATGCCCACCGCCCGTCGGCTCCATTCGCGCTCGTCCAGCCTTTTCGCCAGGCGCGGGGCGTAATGGATCAGCACCGGCGCGAGCAGCATGGACAGGATCATCGCCGCCAGCAGGTACTGGTGTGTGGCCGTCTCCAGCAGGCCATGGCGGCCCGCCACGGAGAGCAGGACAAAGCCGAATTCACCCGCCTGCGCCAGGGCCAGACCGGTGCGCAGCGCTGTCGCCCAACCCATTCTGAACAGGCGGGCGAGGCCGGTTACCAGCAGCAGTTTGACCCCCACCAGGAGGATCACGGCCACCATTACCTCGGCCCAGTGCTCGATCAACACCCCAAGATCCAGCAGGAGGCCGATGGAGACGAAGAACAGCCCCATGAGCACGTCCCGGAAGGGGCGGATGTCACTTTCCACCTGGTAACGGTATTCCGTCTCGGCGATGAGGACACCGGCTAGGAAGGCGCCCAGCGCGAGTGACAGACCGGCCCGGTCGGTGACGTAGGCCAGTCCCAGGGTGATGAGCAGCACGTTGAGCATGAACAGCTCGCTCGACTTGGCCTGGGCGATCAGGTGAAACCAGGGGCGCATGACCCGCTGGCCGATGATGAGGATGAGGCTCAGGGCGATGGCCGCCTTGGCGCTGGCCCAGAGCAGTGCCATCGTCAGGTCCTGGCTGGCAGCCAGGGCCGGGATGAAGATCACCAGTGGGGCCACGGCCAGGTCCTGGAACAACAGCACGCCGATGACGGGCCGGCCATGCTCCGTATCCAGTTCGTTGCGCTCCGCCAGCAGCTTGCTGACGATGGCGGTGGATGACAGGGCCAGGATGGCCCCCACGGCCAGACCGGACTCCAGGGACAGGCCGAAAGCCAGGCCGAGGGCGGTGAAGACCAGGGTGGTGAGGACCACCTGCAGTGCACCCAGACCGAACACCTCGGTGCGCATGGTCCTCAGCTTGGCAAGCGAAAACTCCAAGCCGATGGAGAACATCAGGAACACGATGCCGAATTCGGCCAGGTGTGCGGCGGGGGAATCCTCCTCGTGATAGGGCAGCAGCAGGCCGAGCCCGGCGCCGATGAGGATGTAGGCCAGGATGGGCGGCAGACCGAGCCGCCGGAACAGGGACACTGCCAGCACGGTCGCGCCGAGCAGGAGGAGCACGAGTTCCAGGGTGGTGGGCATGTTCGCGCCAGGGGGCTTGAGCTACAGTCGCCGGGCCGCCCCGGGACGGTTTCGCGGCCGCCCTGGGGGCGGCACGCAGGCGACCGGGGGCGGTGAAAACCGCTATACTTTGCCGCCATTATGACATCCCCCGAGATCAACGCTGCCGACATCCTCGATCTGGGCCGTCGCACGCTCACCATCGAGGCGGATGCCGTGCGGGCCCTCACTGATCGCCTGGACACGTCTTTTCTGCGCGCCGTCGACGCCTGCCTCAACTGCACGGGCCGGGTCGTGGTGAGCGGTATGGGCAAGTCCGGACACATCGGGCGCAAGATCTCCGCCACCCTGGCCAGCACGGGCACGCCGGCCTTCTTCATGCACCCGGCCGAGGCGAGCCATGGCGACCTGGGCATGATCACCGCCCAGGATGTGGTCCTGGCCCTGTCGAACTCCGGCGAGAGCTCGGAACTGGTCTCCATCCTGCCCCTGATCAAGCGCAAGGGGGCGCGGCTCATCGCCATGACCGGCAACCCCCAGTCCACCCTGGCGCGCGAGGCGGACATCCACCTCGATGCAGGCGTGGCCCAGGAGGCCTGCCCGCACAATCTGGCGCCCACCGCCAGCACGACGGCGGCCCTGGCCCTGGGCGACGCCCTGGCCGTGGCGACGCTCTTCGCGCGCGGCTTCACCGCCGAGGACTTCGCCCGCAGCCATCCAGGCGGCAGCCTCGGACGCCGGCTGCTGGTGCACGTGCGCGACCTCATGCACACAGGCGAAGCCCTGCCGGTGGTGACCGAGACCGACAGTCTCAAGGAGGCGCTGCTGGAGATGACCCGTAAAGGGCTGGGGATGACCGCGGTCGTCGATGCCGAGGGGCGTCTGACCGGCATCTTCACCGACGGTGACCTGCGTCGGTTGCTGGACCGTGACGTCGATGTGCGCACCCTGATGATCCGCGAGGTCATGAAGCGCCAGCCGCGCACCATTGCCGAGGACGTGCTGGCGGTGGAGGCGGTGCGGCTGATGCAGGAGGCCAAGGTCAACGGTCTGCTCACGGTCGATGCCCAGGGGCGGCTCACCGGGGCGCTGAACATGCACGACCTGCTCAGGGCAGGCGTGGTCTAGGATACCGGGATCGGGACCAAGGTCGATGGAACTCCAGCAGGTCTACGAAAAGGCGGCATCGGTCAGGCTCATCATCTTCGATGTGGACGGGGTGCTCACCGACGGCAGCCTGTTCTACGGTGACGATGGCCAGGAATACAAGGCGTTCAATTCCCGCGATGGGCATGGCATCAAGATGCTGCGCCATACCGGCGTGGAGTCGGCCATCATCACCGGACGCACCTCCCATGTCGTCCTGCACCGGGCGCGGAATTTGAACATCTCCCGCATCTTCCAGGGCGCGGACGACAAACTGCTGTCCTACCAGACCCTGCTGGAGGAGACCGGGCTCAGACCCGAACAGACCGCCTACATGGGTGACGACATCGTCGACCTGCCCGTGCTCAGGCGCTGCGGGCTGGCGCTCACGGTACCGGGCGCCCCCGAACCGGTACACAGCCAGGCGCATTACGTGACACGCGCCCTGGCCGGGCGCGGGGCGGCACGCGAGGCCTGCGAGCTGATCATGCGCGCCCAGGGCACCTGGGAGGCGCAATTGGCCCTGTACAACCGATGACCGCCGCCCCCGCATCCTGGCTCCCCTTGGCCATCGTCGCCGTGATGGCGGCCACGGCCCATTGGCTCAACCATCTGGCAAGCCAGCCCTTGCCCGAGAACGACGCCGCCTTCCGGCATGATCCGGAACTGATCGTCGACAACCTCGTCGCCACCGCCTTCGACCGTGATGGCAATCCGCGCTACATCCTCTCGGCCGCACGGATGCTGCATTACACCGACGATGAGACCACCGAGCTGACCGCCCCGCGCTTTCAGCATCGTTCCGCCACCTCTCCCACGATCAGCGCCGAGGCCGCGCGGGGCTTCATATCCACGCGTGGCGACCACGTGCACCTGCTCGACCGGGTCCGGCTGACCAGGGCCGCCACCGCGGGTACGCCCGAGCTGGTCCTGACCACGGACTATCTGCAGATCACGCCGGAGGCCGAGGTGATGCGCACCGACAGAGCGGTCGAGTTGCACCAGGGGGCCTCCTCCATGCGCGCCGACAACATGCTCCTGGACGGCAAGGCGCGCAGTCTGGAGCTCAAGGGCAATGTGAAGGGATTGTATGAACCTCGCTGAACGGTTTGTCGTCTTCGTGACCGCCGCACTGCTGTCCTTCTGCGCCCCGGTACTGGCCGAACGTGCCGACCGGGACAAACCGGTGCAAATCGAGGCTGACACGGTACGCATGGACGACCTGCAGAAGATCGCGGTCTATGAGGGCAGAGTGATCCTGACCCAGGGCACGCTGCGCGTGCAGGCCGATCGGGTCGAGGTACGCCAGGATGCGGAGGGCTTTCTCACCGGGACCGCGCTGGGCAAGCCGGTGCATTTCCGTCAGCGTCTGGACGGAAGGGGCGATTGGGTCGATGCCTGGGCGAACCGGGTCGAATACGACGCCCGCAAGGAACAGGTCCGCCTGATCGGCGATGCCTTGCTCAAGAAGGGGGAGGAGGAGCTGCGCGGCGACCTCATCACCTACGATGCCCGCAACGAGCTCTACCAGGCCAGCGGCGGTCTGCCTGGACAGAAGCCTGGCCGCGTCCGTGCCGTGATCATGCCGTTCAAGGACAAGGCTGCGGAGCGCACGGGGCGTGAGGGCAAGGAGGACAAGTCCGGCGTGAACCCAACGCCGGGCGCCAGACCATGAGCGCCCTGGAGGCGACCGAACTGAGGAAGCGGTACCGTTCGCGCCAGGTGGTGAACGATGTCTCACTGCGGGTGGACAGCGGTGAGGTGGTGGGTCTGCTGGGTCCCAACGGGGCCGGCAAGACGACCTGCTTCTACATGCTGGTGGGACTCGTGCGTCCCGATGGCGGCCGCATCCTGCTCGATGGTCAGGACATCACCCACGCCCCGGTCTATCGCCGGGCCAAGAGTGGACTGTGCTACCTGCCCCAGGAACCCTCCATCTTCCGCAAGCTCAACGTGGCCGAGAACATCGCCGCCGTGTTGCAACTGCGCGGCCTGAAGGGGGCGGAACTGGCGGAACACCTGGATTATCTGCTGGAGGACCTGCACATCAGCCATTTGCGCGAAGCCAGGGCCGTGAGCCTATCGGGGGGCGAGCGCCGTCGCGTGGAGATTGCGCGCGCGCTGGCCATGCAACCCCGCTTCGTGCTGCTGGACGAACCCTTCGCCGGCATCGACCCCATCTCGGTCATGGACATCCAGAAGATCGTGCGCTTCCTGGTGGAACGCGACATCGGCGTACTGATCACCGATCACAACGTGCGCGAGACCCTGGGCATCTGCGATCGGGCCTACATCATCAATGAAGGCTCGGTGCTGGCCGCGGGGGGGGCGGAGGAGATCATTTATAATGAGAGCGTACGCAAGGTTTATCTGGGGGAACACTTCCGCCTCTAGAAATTTCCGGGTAGTCCGTTAATGGAGCGTACCGTTCGACGCTTCTCCCCATGAAGCAAAGCCTACAGCTCAAGCTGCATCAGCAGCTCAGCCTCACCCCGCAACTGCAGCAGTCCATCCGCCTGCTCCAGCTCTCCACCTTGGAGCTGGACCAGGAGATTGGGCAGATGCTGCAGGACAATCCCATGCTGGAACGTCTGGATGAGGGCTATGCCGCGGAATCTGGCCAGACTGCGGAGCCATCCCAGGAGACGCCGGCGGGCGTGAGCGGGGACGATATCTACGACGAGATGGCCTGGGGTGAGCGCAGTTACGGCAGCGCCTCCTCCGAGGACGACGAGGATCGGGAATTCCAGCAGTCGGACACGGCCAGCCTGGGCCTGCGCCAGCACCTGCTCGATCAGCTCTCGCTCACCGCCATGCCGGAACGCGACCGCCGCTTGGTGGCCCTGCTCATCGAGAGTCTCGATGAGGAAGGCTACCTGACGGTCAGTCTGGACGAATTGGCGGACATGCTGCCGGCAGAGCTCGACTTCGACCGGCGCGAGCTCGGGGTTGCCCTCAAGCTGTTGCAGAGTTTCGATCCCATCGGGGTGGGGGCGCGTAACCTCAGCGAATGCCTGCTGCTGCAGCTCAACGCCCTGCCGGCCGACACCCCTTTCCTGGAGGCGGCAAAGTCGGTGGTGCGCGATCACCTCGACCTGCTGGCCGAACGCGAATACGGCAAGCTGAAGAAGATCCTGGACATGCCCAATGACCGCGACTTCATCGCCGTGCGCCAGCTCATCACCTCCCTCGATCCACGGCCCGGCGCGCGCTATGCGCCGGTCGATGCACGTTACGTGGTGCCCGATGTGGTGGTGAAAAAGGTCAAGGGCATGTGGGTGGCGAGCCTCAACCCGGACGTCATGCCCAAGCTGCGCATCAACCAGATGTATGCCGATATCCTGCGTCATCATCGCGAGGAGGGAGGCACGCTCTCGTCGCAGCTGCAGGAGGCGCGCTGGCTGATCAAGAACGTGCAGCAGCGCTTCGAGACCATCCTGCGCGTGGCGCAGGCCATCGTCGACCGGCAGCGGCACTTCCTGGAATACGGCGAGGTCGCCATGCGCCCGCTCACCCTGCGCGAGATCGGCGACGCCCTGGGTCTGCACGAGTCCACCATCTCCCGCGTGACCACCCAGAAGTACATGATGACGCCGCGCGGCATCTACGAATTCAAGTACTTCTTCGGCAGCTCGCTCGCCACTGACGCCGGGGGCGCTGCCTCCAGCACGGCCATCAAGGCCCTCATCCGGCAGTTCATCGAGGCGGAGGATCGCAGCCACCCCTTGTCCGACAACACCATATCGGACATGCTGAAAGAACAGGGTTTTGTCGTCGCCCGCCGAACGGTCGCAAAATACCGGGAGATGATGAACATCTCACCGGCCAACCAGCGCAAGTCCGTCTAACCCGCTTTCTTTGAGGAGCGTCATATGAATCTGAACATCACGGGTCATCATCTGGATGTCACGCCCGCCATCCGCGACTATGTCGAGGACAAGCTCGCGCGGGTCACGCGCCACTTCGACCATGTGATCGACGTCTCCGTCGTCCTGTCCGTGGAGAAGCTGCGCCAGAAGGCCGAGGTCAACGTCCACCTGCCTGGCAAGGACATCTTCGTGGAGCACGCCGATGGCGACATGTACGCCGCCATCGACGCGCTGGCGGACAAGCTGGACAGGCAGATCCTCAAGCACAAGCAGAAGAGCGGTGACGTGCACCGCGAGTCCGGCGGCATCAAGCGGCAGGCCACGGAACTGGGCTGAAGCCTGTGCCCCGCGGTGCGGGGCATATATCGTCATGAACCTGATCTCCCCCCTGATCCGGCCGGAAAACGTGGTGGTCGACCTGGACGCCGCCAGCAAGAAACGTCTGTTCGAGTTGACGGGCGAGCTGTTCCAGTCGAACTACGGCATCTCCGCCAGCGAGGTCTTCGATAGCCTGTTCTCGCGTGAAAAGCTGGGCTCCACCGCCCTGGGCTATGGCATCGCCATCCCCCACGGACGCATCAAAGGGCTCAAGGACACCGCCTGCGCCTGCATCCGGCTCAAGGCGCCGATCGATTTCGATGCCCCCGACAACCTGCCCGTGGATCTGGTGTTCGTTCTCCTGGCCCCCGCCACCGCCACCGATCTGCACCTGCAGATCCTGGGCGAACTGGCGCAGATGCTGAGCGATGCCAGCTTCAGGGAAAGGCTGCGTCAGGCCCCGGATGCAGCGACTTTGCGTGCACTGATCGAGTCGTGGACCCCGTGAGCCAGGGTATCACCGTGGCCGAGCTCTACCGCGAGGCCGCGGACAGATTGCAGCTCGACTGGCGCGCCGGCCGAGCCGGCGGCGACCGGCAACTGACCTCGGAGACGGTGCAGAAGCCCAGCCTGGCGCTCATCGGCCACCTCAACTTCGTGCATCCGAACCGTGTGCAGGTGTTGGGATGCGCCGAAATGGACTATCTGCGCCGGCTCACGCCGGAGGCCATGCGTCAGGCCATCGATCACCTCTATTCCACCGAGATCGCCGCAGTCGTTGTGGCCAATGGCGAAGAAGTGCCGGAACAGATGCTCGAAGCGGCCGAGCGGACTGCGACCCCGCTGTTCACCTCGCCCGAACAGAGCCCCGCCCTCATGCGCGTTCTGTCCCATATCATGAGCCAGGTTCTCGCGCCGTCGACCATGCTGCACGGCGTCTTCCTGGAGGTCTCCGGGCTGGGCGTGCTGCTCACCGGCGACCCAGCGGTGGGCAAGAGCGAATTGGCCCTCGAACTCATCTCCCGCGGGCATCGTCTGGTCGCCGACGATGCCGTGGATATCTTCGCCATTTCACCTGATACCCTGGAGGGACGCTGCCCCACCTTGCTGCAGGATTTCATGGAGGTACGCGGCCTTGGGGTGATCAATGTCCGCCGCCTGTTCGGCGAGACTGCCGTCAAACACCGCAAGAACCTCAAGCTCATCATCAACCTCACCCCGGCCGAGCGCTGGGACCAGGTCGACCGTCTGGACATGCACGCCGAAGGCCGGGTGATCCTGGGCGTCGAAGTACCCGAGGTCCGCATTCCGGTGGCCGTCGGCCGTAACCTGGCCGTGCTGGTCGAGGTGGCGGTGCGCAACCACATCCTCAAGCTGCGCGGTTTCAATTCCTCCACTGAATTCGCCGAGCGTCAGCGGGCTGCCATCGCCGCCACCGAAGTCGCCGATCGTTAAACCCGGATTGTCCATCAGGCGGCCCATGCCTGCGGTCAGGTCACCCCAAGTGCCGGCGATGTGGCCCCCCTGTGCGGCTGCATGGCCTGTGCGGGCCGCGCTCGCCCCTGATCGGTCATCTTGCGCGCATCTTCCCGGCGGGGTGTCCAACCTCGCCTGCGACCGTCGCGCGCAACCTGCTTCGACCATCCCCTTCCTGCTTTTCCGCGTCCTGATGGACAATCTGGGTTGAACCTAAAAACCGCAGTTGACCGCTGCATTGGATTCGTAACATGGTGAGAACACTGCGATTTCTGCCTTCGTTGGAGGTCACCCGCTGGGTGAGCCCGCTACGCGCCCGCTTTCCGGGCCAAAACGGCGCCTGGCTT
>CALHRD010000004.1 GCA_938038385.1 uncultured Burkholderiales bacterium | reverse complement strand
CCCAGATTTTCCATTAGGACGCGCGATGATGGCGAGGTGGAGCGCGAGGCAGTTCGGGCGGTTGGGAGGAGGCCATAGCCGTGCCTATGGCCGACGAGCAAGCGCACGAAATGGCCGCGCTTCGACCGCCAGGGCGCGCGTAGGCCCGTAGGGCCGCCTAATGGACAATCTGGGTTCAACACAGGGGTGTGGTCAGTCATGTGCACCCGATTACCTGAAGTGCGTGCTGCGGCAGCAGACGGGCGCGGGATTGCCGCCAAGGGCCGGCCCGGATCCCGCGTGCTTCAGATCTTGAGCTCCTCCAGCATGCTGGCCAGGTCGTCGGCGTGCTCCTCCTCCATGGCCAGGATGCCCTCCAGCATGCGCCGTGTGGTCACGTCCTTGTCGCCGATGTAGCGGATCATCTCGCCGTAGCTGTCGATGGCGATGCGCTCGGCGACCAGATCCTCCTTGATCATGTCGATCAGGTTCTCGCCCTCGACGTACTCGGCGTGGCTGCGCAGTGTCAGACCCTCGGGGTTGAAGTCGGGCTCGCCCCTGAGCTGGACGATGCGGGCGGCGATCTGGTCGGCGTGCTGCTGCTCCTCGTTGGCGTGCACCAGGAACTCGGCCGCCACGGCATCGGCGTTGATGCCGGCGGCCATGAAGTGGTGCCGCTTGTAGCGCAGGATGCACACCAGTTCGGTGGCCAGGGCCTCGTTGAGCAGCTTGATCACCGTCTCGCGGTCCGCCTTGTAGCCGGCAGTGATGGCGCCGTCCTCGATGTGCTTGCGGGCGCGCATGCGCAGGGTCTGGATGTCGGTGAGAAAAGGCTGTTCCACGGGACCCTTCTCCTTGCTTTGCTTGGTGCCCTTGGGGTTCGTCTTTGCCTGGCTCTTGGCCATGTCGTACTCCTTGCGTGGTGGTTGAGGTGATGCGCTCAGCCGAGCGCGGTGTCCAACACCATCATGATAGCGAATCCGCCCATCAGGCCCAGAGTGGCGGGGGTCTGATGGCCGTTGCGGTGGGTCTCGGGGATGACCTCGTGCGAGACCACGAAGATCATGGCACCGGCGGCCAGGCCCATGC
Source organism: uncultured Burkholderiales bacterium (assembly GCA_938038385.1). Taxonomy (GTDB): domain Bacteria; phylum Pseudomonadota; class Gammaproteobacteria; order Burkholderiales; family Thiobacillaceae; genus JANWZL01. The sequence continues at coordinate 19,412 of CALHRD010000004.1, read as the reverse complement.
CGATCGGGTAGGCCAGCGCCAGGCCGCTGCTGAGCCCCACCCCCAAGACGGCGCCTACGGGTTCCATCAGCCCGCTCAGGGCCGCGATCGCCACCGCCCTCGGCGCGGACATGCCTATGGCGCGCAGGGCCATGGCCACCGCCAGGCCTTCGGGGATGTCCTGCATGGCGATGGCGGCGGTGAGCGGCAGCCCGACCGAGAGGTCGCCGCGCGAGAACGCAACGCCGATGGCCATGCCCTCGGGCAGGTTGTGCAGCGCGATGGCCAGCACGAACAGCCAGACCCGGTTGACCCGCTCGCTGCCCGGGCCGCAGGGTCCGCCGTGCACGTGCGCGTGCGGGGTGAACTGATCGAGCCCCAACATGAGCAGCACCCCCAGGCCCAGCCCGGCCATCACGGTCAGCGCCGCCAGCGCCCCGCTGCCCGTGAGTTCCTCGCCGGCGGCGATACCGGGCATGATGAGGGAGAAGGAACTCGCCGCCAGCATCATGCCGGCCGCGAAGCCGAGCATGACGTCCTCGGTACGTTGGGCCAGATCGCGCAGGATGAGCGCCGGCAGCGCACCCAGGGCGGTGGCGGCGAAGCCGGCCAGGCCGCCCAGTATGGCCAGACGCAAGGCGGCATTGATCTCGCCGGCGGCGATTTGCCAGAGGCTGGCTGCCAGGAGCACCGCGACGGCAAGCGTGGCGGCCGCCAGACCCAGCGCGGTCCAGGGGTGGTTATGGGCCTGGGCGAGCCAGGCCGCACCGAGCGTGGGGTGTGGCGAATGCCTTGCGATGTCCATGTCCGTCATGCCTCGAAGTCGTTGTGTGTATTGGGAGCCGTCAAGCGACACGCATCACGGCTGCAACTGCCCGCCGACCAGGCTTGTAACCAAGGTATAGACTCGATTCCATGCGTGTGCCCCTATCCTGTTTAGATTCACGCAGCGTATGGCCTGGCTGCATCCATGCCCTGTACTTCATTGAACACCGGACAGAATTATTGCTGAAATGAATTATTTAGAAGATATCGATCATCATTAACGATCAGCCGGCCGTCTCGGGCAATCCCGGCCGGCCCAGTGGGGGCAATCCGGGATACTATTCGACCGTTTCATGCCCACCCCCTCTGCAGTGCCCAACTTGCCGTCTGGTCTCCTGCCTACCCCGGTGCGTCGCAAACGCCCCCATTCCCGTGTTGCCTGGGCCCCATGTATGCCCTGATCCGCGCCTACTGGCCCGAATACCGGCATTACCGCGGCAAGCTGCTGCTGGCGCTGGCGGCCATGCTCATGGTGGCCGGCGCCACGGCGGCCATCGCCTGGATGATGAAGCCCCTGCTCGACGAGGTCCTCATTCAGAAAAACACGACCCTGCTGCATCTGCTGCCGCTGTTCGTGATCGCGGCCTATCTGGCCAAGGGCCTGGGCAGCTACGCGCAGATCCATGCCATGAACCATGTCGGCCAGGACATCGTCCGCAAGGTGCGCGACCGTCTGCTCACGCACATGCTGCACCTCGATCTCGCGTTTTTCCACCGGCATCACACCGGCGAGCTCATCAGCCGCGTCACCAACGACATCACCCGCATCCAGAACGCAGTGTCCACCAGTCTGGCCACGCTGCTGCGCGAGACCCTCACCGCCCTGGCCCTGATCGCCGTGGTCATCTACCAGAGCCCCACCCTGGCGTTCGTCACCCTGGTGGTGATCCCGGCCGCCTACGTGCCGGTGGACCGGCTCTCCCGACGCCTGAAACGCATCGCCCACGCCGCCCAGGCGAGCAGCGCCGAGCTGACCTCGAACCTGGCCGAGATGTTCGCCAACGTCGAGGCGATCAAGGCCTACCACACCGAAGCGTTCGAGGCGCGGCGCTTCGCCGGGAGCAACCGGCGTTTCTTCGGCGTCAGCATGAAGGCGGTGCGCACCAGCGCCCTGGTGGTGCCGGTGATGGAGCTGTTCGCCTCCTTTTCCGCGGCGGCGGTGATCTACATCGGCGGCAGGCAGGTGGTCGAGGGCAGCCTCAGCGTGGGGGCCTTCTTCTCCTTCATGGCGGCGCTGCTGATGGCGGTGGACCCGATCCGGCGGCTTTCCCAGACCTATACCCAGTTCCAGGACGCGGTGGCCGCGCAGGAACGCATCCAGGCCATGCTGGACCTGGCCCCGGAGGTGAAGAGTGGCGCGGCGGAACTGTCATCGGTATCCGTATTGGCCTTGGACCGGGTGAGTCTGGTCTATGGCGATCTTGCCGCCTTGCGCGACGTGAGCCTGTCGGCCAGACGGGGCGAGGTCATCGCCCTCGTGGGACCCAGTGGCGGCGGCAAGAGCTCGGTGGCCAGCCTGCTGCTGCGCTTCTACGACGCCTCGGCAGGGGTGGTCGAACTGAACGGACGCGACATCCGCGATTACACCCTCGCCACGGTGCGCAGCCGCATGGCCATCGTCACGCAGCGGGTGCACATCTTCAACGACTCGATCGCCGCCAATGTCGCCTACGGCGCGGAGGTGGACGCGGAGCGCGTGATCGCCGCCCTGGCCAGGGCCAATCTGTGGGATTACGTCCGCGCGTTGCCCGAAGGCATCCATACCCGGCTCAACGAGGCGGGCACCAACCTCTCGGGCGGGCAGCGCCAGCGCATCGCCATCGCCCGCGCGCTCTACCGCCAACCCGACGTCCTGATCCTGGACGAGGCGACCAGCGCCCTGGACAACACCTCCGAGGCCGCCGTGCTCGACACCCTGCGCGCCCTGGCGCCGGAGATGATCACCATCGTCATCGCGCATCGCCTGAAGAGCGTGGAGATCGCCGATCGCATCTATCTGATCGAGGACGGCCGTGTGCTCTGCCAGGGCGCCAAGGTCGAATTGATGCGCGACTGCCCGCATTTCCGGGAACTGTACCGATGAGGTTCGACCTGCAAACCCCCTGGGGTCGGGCCTTCGCCTGGCTCTATGCCATGCTGGTGGAGCACAACTTCACCAACGTCTTCCGTTTCAACTTCCATCGCCTGTCCGACGAGGCCTTCCGCTCCTCGCAGCCGACCATGTGGCAGCTCAGGCGCATGGTCAAGAAGTACGGTATCAAGACCATCCTCAACCTCAAGGGCGCCAATCCGGATTCGGCCTATTGGTATTTCGAGCGGGAACAATGCGCCAAACTGGGGGTGAAACTGGTGGACATCAGCATCGCCTCACGCAGCATCCCCACCCTGGAGCGGCTCAGGCGCGCCAGGGAGGTGTTCGAAACCGTCGAATATCCCATCTGGATGCACTGCAAGGCCGGGGCCGACCGGGCCGGCATCTATGCCACGCTCTACCAGCACTTCCGGCAGGGCATCCCCCTGGAGCAGACCGATCAGCTCAAGCTCTGGCCCTACGGCCACATCCGCCATTCCAAGGCCGGCAAATTCGACCACCTGATCGAACTCTATACGGCCTATCACAAGGATCACCCCGAGGTGGGGTTTCTGGAATGGGCGGAGAAGGTGGCCGATCTGGACAAGATCGAGCGGGAGTTCAAGGCGGCCGGTCTGGCCAGCTTCATCAACGACTACGTGCTCAGACGGGAGTGATGGTCGGTAGCCCCTCGTCCGTCGATGCGGTCGGGGTGTTGCCGCATGCGAACTTCCAGTAGCGGTGGGGATAGTCCCGGGCGGGGTCCTTCACGGCCAAACGCTGCATCCCGCGGCTGTTGAAGAAGGCGGCCGCATCGGGTTGCGCCTTGACCAGCAGTCCGTCGTGACCGGTCTCGTGGCAGGCGGTGAATGCGGCCTCGATGAGGCGGGTGCCGATGCCCAAGCCCTGCCAGCCAGGATCCACGTACAGCCCGTGCAGCAGGAGTCCGGTATGTGCGGTTGGGAGGTCCCTTGGGTCGGCATCCTCGAGGGCGGCCACGGCGACGATGCCGGCATGGGGCAGGTCCGCCAGCAGCATACGCTGATGCTGCAGGTCGTGGGCGTGATAGCGGTAACTGGGCAGTGCCAGTCGCTTGACCCGCTCGGGCAGCTTCCATGTCATCACGGCCCGTTCGACGACGCCATTGACGGCCGGAAGATCGGCTGCCCGGGCTTCCCTGATGCGAGGCTCGGCGGCCCGGTCGGCCGCAGGGGCCAAACGGTCAGGAACCGATGCCCAGCCAGTCCTCATAGTCCTCGCCCCCGGCGGAGGCCCCCGCCAGGCCGATGCCGAAGATGGCAAAGGCATGCGCGATGGAGGACTGCCATCTGTGCCAGATATGTCTGTTCATGTCCTGCTCCTTTCTCCATGTCGCCACCCTTCCACATCGACGGGTGACTGTCGGACGCTGTCGCTGTCCAGACAAGGGCCATATCGGCCGGGAGTGCCGGGGACTTTAAGCTGCGGCGCCCAACGGGATGTCCGCTACGGCATCCAACCCAGGCCGTGTGAGCCCTGGTTGGCAGCGCCGCCACCACCTGATCATGGCAAGCGCATGTTGCGTGTCGGGCAAGAGGTGGCACGTGTCGGGTGAGTGCATTACAGGCCATGATGATCAATCTATCCAATGAAAAGTATAGAATTCAACGATTGAATAAATGAATTAAATGTCATGACCCTGCAAGAACTCCGTTACGTCGTCGCCCTGGCCGATCTCGGCCACTTCGGTCAGGCGGCCGAGGCCTGCTTCGTCAGCCAATCCACACTCTCTACTGGCCTGAAAAAACTGGAGGAGTTCCTCGGCATCACCCTGTTTGACCGCTCGCTGAAGCGGGTGACGCCCACGCCCATCGGACGCGAGATCATCGACAGCGCCCGGCTGATCCTGCAGGAGGCCGAGCGCATACGCGAGCTGGCGCGCCTGAGCCGGGACCCTATGGACAGGACCGTGCAGTTGGGGGTGATTCCCACCCTGGGCCCCTATTACCTGCCGCACGCCTTGACCATGGTGCACAAATTGCATCCCAGGTTGCGCCTGTTGCTGCGGGAGGTGATGACCCCCCATCTGCTTGATGACCTGACCGAGGGCAGGCTGGATGGCGGACTGCTCGCGCTGCCGATCGACGATCCCACGCTGGAGGCGGTACCCCTGTTCGTGGAACCCTTCCTCGCCGCCGTGCCGGCGGCGCACGCGCTGGCGAAAAAGCGGGAGATCCATGTGGATGAGCTGGCGGCGGCCGGCCTGCTGCTCCTCGAGGAAGGGCACTGCCTGCGCGACCAGGCGCTGGAAGCCTGCCGTCTGGAAGGGCTCAGGAGCGAGGAGATCCGTGCCACCAGCCTGGAAACGCTGCGCCAGATGGTGGGCATGGGCCTGGGCGTGACCCTGATGCCGGCGCTGGCGGGTGACGGGCCCAAGCCCACGCGTCGGCAGGTGGTGCTCAGGCCGCTTGCAGGGGTGGGGGCGGCCCGGACCATCGGCATGGTCTGGCGTCGCCGCTCGCCCGCCGCCCAGACCATGGCCCGACTGGCCCGCACCCTGGCGGATTACCTGCCCGAGGGGGTCTTACCGGTCGGAACATGAACGGGGTTGTACGGTGCCGGCGCTCAGTGCCCCCGCCGCCCCGTCTTGCGGTGTCCCCAGCGCGTCTCCAGGGCTGGCAGGTTGCGGCTGTGGGTGATGACCACCACCTCGTCGTCCACGCTCAGCTCGAAGTCCGCCTCAGGCAGGATGAACCTGCCGTCCCGGTAGCAGCAGACCACACGGCTGTCCCTGGGCAGATCCAGGGCTTCGATCCGGCCGGCCTCGATCTCGGTGACGACGAAGGCGAACACCCTGGCCTCGTCCTTGAGCATGGCCGACAGTTCGAGCATGTCGTGGCCGGCGAACATGTCGGCCAGATAGCGGCCGATGGTGCGGGCGGGGACGATGGTGTCCTCCAGGCCCAATTCGATGCAGATGTGTTCGAATTCGGGGTCCTCGACCCGAGTGACCACCCGCCTGAAACCGAGCGAGCGGCCCACCAGGCTGGCGATGATGTTGCTCTGGTCGTTGCCGGTGAGGCAGAACAGGAAAGCCGTGCTGTCGGGATCGGCCTCGCGCAGGATGGCCGGCTTGCCGCCATCGCCATGGATGAAGCCGCAATCGAGTTCTTCACCCAGGGCCTCGATGCGTTCCTTGTCCCGCTCGATGATCACCACCTCGTGGCCACGCCGCTGGAGGATGCGCGCCGCCATGAGGGTGATGCCCGACGTGCCGATGAAAACCGCCCGCATCAGTCCTCCCGCTTCCTGCCTATCCAGGTGGCAGGATACAAGGTCACCAGCAGTGCGACGACCTCCAGACGCCCAGCCAGCATGTCGAGGCAGAGCACCAGCTTGAGGAGGCCAGGCAGGTCGGTGCCGGTGACACCGGTGGACAATCCCACCGTGCCGGCGGCGGAGACCACCTCGAACAGGGACTGCAACGGCGGATAGCCGTGCGCGAGGAAGACGAGCCAGGACAGCAGCACCAGGAGCACGAAAAGGAGGATGACGAGCAAGGCCCGCTGTATCTCCTCCCCTTCCAGTCGCCTGCCGCCGAGATGGGCCTCCACCACGGCGTGCTCCGGCGCCGCGGCACGTCGCAGCCACGTTTGGATCGTCTTCAGGAGTATCAACACCCGCAGCAGCTTGACCCCCCCTGCGGTGGAACCGATGCTGCCACCCGCCGCCATGGCCAGTATGAGCATTCCCATGGGGAATGCGTCCAGACCCGATACCGCCAGCGTGCTGAAACCGGCGGTGGTCTGGGCAGAGGTGGCAAGGAGCAGTCCATGCCACATGGCTTCCCGGAGCGGCATGCCGTCGTGCCAGAACCAGGCAACCAGCGGCATGGCCAGAAACAGCAGGGCCAGTATGAGGGCACGTAATTCCGGATCCGAGCCGATGGCCCTGGGGCCGAGACGAAAGGCGCTGTGGTAAAGGGGAAGGGCGATGGCCCCGAGCAGGGCGACGACCATCACTGCGGGCGCAACGAAGGGAGACAAGGAGCCGCCCAGGCTGTGATCGAAGGTTGAGAAACCGCCGGTGGAGATGGCGGCCATGGCGTGTGCCAGGGCATCGAAGGGCGCCAATCCCGCGCCCCAGACCAGCAGCACGCCTGCTAGGGTCAGCAGGGCGTAGACAGCGAGGACGCGACGGGCGTGGCTGCGTACGGACGAGGCCAGGAGCCCGCCTGCACCAGGTTCCACCAGTTTGCGCAGGGCCAGGGCGTGATGTGCGAGCAGGGCGACCGCCAGGACGGCAAAGCCGAGTCCGCCGTACCACTGCATCCAGGCGCGGGTGAACAGGAAGCCGCGTGGCAGCTTTTCCACGCCGGCCAGGGTGGTCAGTCCGGTGGTGGTGACACCTGAAACGGACTCGAACAGGGCATCCAGAGGAGACAGGCCGTATGCGGCCAGCGGCCAGCTCATGAGCACGGGGTTCAGCACGAAGGCCAGGGTCACGATGACCATGGCCTCGTTGAGCTGGATGCGGTCAGCCGCCTGGAGGCGGGACAGCAGCCAGCCTATGGCCGCCAGCAGGACGACGATGCCCAGGTAACGCAGGCTGGCGGGATGTTCCCCGAACCATGACGCCACGGCCAGGGGCGGCAGGACCAGCCCGGCCGACACCAGAGCCAGCTGGCCCAGGTAGCGACCCAGGACCGCCCAACGAACCGCATGGATGAGTGCTTCCTGCCCATTGCCTGCCACGGGTGCAGTCCGCTGACGGCGGGATGCGGAACAGGCCGACGCCTGTCCGGCGTGGGTCTACTGCAGTTTCATACGTTGCAGTACCACCTGTTGCGGTTCCATGAAACCGCTGCTCTTGACATCGATGCGCAGGACATCACCCTGCTGGGTGTAGGTGCCGTTGATGAATTCGGCCGAGCGGCCGTAACCGTAGACGTAGACCAGCAGGCCGGTACGGCCGATCGTGTATGAACCGGCAACGCCGATCCCGGCGCGGGGATCGACCATCAGAAACACCCCGTCCGGCGAGAAGAACATGCGCAGACCGACGTTGCTGGGAGAGGCGGCCTGGGTCACCGTCCAGGCCCCCAGGGGCGGCGGTGGCAGGGGTTGCGCCGAGTCGGCGCGGGCACCCAGGTTGAATCCCACCAGCAGGGCGGCGAGGCAAAGCAGGGTCAGGGCACGGTTGAGCAGGTTGCGCGGCAGTTCGTTCATGATGACCTCCTAGAGTCTGGGTGTTTTTTACTATATCACCCCGACATGACATTCATGGTCACCTGCCACCTGATCAGGGGCCTGCAGGGTCCAGTAATCTGCGGTGGACACCATCCGACAGCGGTCGTGCGGTGGTGAATGCCCAAGCAGTCGGGGCTGGCGCTCGGCGTTGCACAAAATCATCAAACGACAGCGGTAATCGCGTGGTCTCTGTTACCGGGATCGGTCGGCAGGCCCCCAGGTCACATTGTGGGGGTGCCTCCCAGGATGATGTCGAAACGCGCCGTGAACTCTGCGTTGCCGCCCCGGACGGGCAGGAATTCAGAGGTGACCAGGTGGCGGCGTTCGGCGGGAATGCGGCGATAGAGGAAATCGCCCTCGTTGCCCGGATCCCCGGCCACATACAGCTGCGTGGTAAACGGACGCCGCCCGGGCATGAGGACAGCGTAGTGGATATGGGGGGTACGCCCCGGGTAGGGTACGGGACGGATGGTGCGAAAGCGGTAGCGTCCGTTCGCGTCCGTCGTGTGATGTCCAAAACCCTGGAAATTTTCGTCCAGGGGGCCGCCCCGGTCGTGCGGGTGGTGGTAGCGACCGTTGGCATCGCACTGCCAGATCTCGATGCGGGCGTCGGGGATGGGCCGGCCGTCGGGATCCAGTAGACGGCCCTCGATGTCGACGATGCGCCCCCTGGCTACTCCGTTTCGCCCCCGCACCCGGGTGAGGTCGTTGTCGTCATCGAGGGGGAACTCCAGGGGATAGAACGGTCCCGCCGTCTGGGCGGGGGTGGTCGAGAGGCGGCTTGCCAGGGCGGGTCCGGCCACGAGCATGCCGGACAATCCCAGGATCAGGTGTCTGCGCTGCGCATCGGGTCGCATGGCGAGCTCCGGTGGGAGCATGCAGCTATGGAGTCGCAGTCGCGACCGGAGTTTCCTCACGAGGCATTCATCCGGCCAACCCGCATCTTTCTTGCACCCTCGATGGCAGACTTGGAGACGCTACCGGAATCTCAGCGTCGCCGCCTGCAGCAAGCCACGCACCAGCAGGTACAACAGCAGGGCATTGAGCAGATGCCAGATGAAATGGGTGCCCATAGGCAGCGTCCCGCACCACGCCTGGTCCACCGTGCGAAACGTCAGGGAGACCAGGAACAGACCACTGGCCCAGGCATAGTCTGGCCACTGCACATGACCCTTGTATGCAAGCCAGACGCTCATCAGGACCAACGCCATCCAGGTCGGGAGGTAGAACACCGAGCCGTTGAGGAAGTCGGGCGGCAGGGCGGCCTGTACACCCGAGTTCACGGCGTGATAGAGCAGGAACAGGACCAGGGTGGGTAGAAGACCCAGGCCGGCGACCCGCACCAGGAAGACCAGCAGGAAGACGCTGATGAAACCGGCGATCGGCAGCACGTCGGCCAGCATCGCCCAACGCTCGGCGGTGAGGTGCCACAGGCCGCTGCCGACGCCGATGGCGGCCAGCAGGCCAATCAGCAGCAGCCGGTCCCAGCCCTGGGCATGCCGGCCGCGGTAGACCTGCAGATAAAGCCTCAGCAGCAGGCCGGCGGCGATCAGGAAACCGAGATTGGTCAGAGTGTTGAGCGGTTCCTGCCACAGGCCGGGCGCCGTGCGTTCGCAGTAGATGTCCAGGTATCCGTGCACGACGCGCGGGCCGCTGTCACGCGTGCTTGCCGGCGTTGCCCTCGGCGATGCGGTCCATGAGGGCAAACATCACGCCGGAGATGACCAACACCACATGGATGCCCACCTTCCAGGCCAACTGGGTATTGTCGTAATTGGTCACGTTGATGAAGGCCTTGAGCAGTTCGATGCCGGAGATGGCGACGATGGAGGCGATGAGCTTGAGTTTGAGTCCCGAAAAATCGACTTTGCCCATCCATTCCGGTCGGTCCTCGTGGCCCTCGCCGGTGTGGATCTTGGAGACGAAGTTCTCGTAGCCGCTGAAGATGATGATCAGCAACAGGTTGGCCACCAGGGACATGTCGACCAGGGTCAGCACCGCCAGGATCAGCTCGCTTTCGCTCGCCGTGAAAATATGCCCAACCACGTGGAAGAATTCCTGCACGAACTTGACGAGCAGGAGCAGGATGCTCACTACCAGCCCGATATAGAACGGCGCCAGCAGCCAGCGGCTGTTGAACATGAGCAGCTCGAGTCCGTGCTCGATCCTCTTCATGGTGTGATCCTTTCGTTGTCTGCAGTCCGGGTGGATTCTACCCCAGGAGCCTGACGGTCTCGTTTCCGCCCCGGCAGTGCAGAGGGGGGCTCGTCGTTGGCGGGCAAGATCCGCATAATCCGGGCCAGTCAGAGTAGAGGAGCTGTCCATGGCCTTTGGCCTCATCATCATCGGCGACGAGATCCTGTCCGGTAAACGGCAGGACCGACACTTGGAGGGTGTGCGGCAGCGCATGGCCGCGCGCGGGCTCGCCCTGGCCTGGGTGTATTACCTGGGCGACGACCGTGACCTCATCCGCCGCACGCTGGCAAGGACCTTCGCCGGCGATGACATCGTGTTCTGCACGGGTGGCATCGGTGCCACACCGGACGATCACACCCGACAGGCGGCCGCCGAGGCCCTGGGACTGCCGCTTGCCCTGCACCCGGAGGCCGCGCGGCTCATCACCGAACGCACGCTCGAAGTGGGTCTTCCCCTGACGCCGGAGCGCCTGCGCATGGGGGAATTCCCGCTCGGGGCTACGATCATCCCCAACCCTTACAACCGCATCCCCGGCTTTTCCATGCACAAGCACTACTTCCTGCCCGGTTTTCCGGAAATGGCCTGGCCGATGCTGGAATGGGTGCTGGACACACGCTACACAGGGCTGTTTCAGACCGGGATGCAGGCCGAAGCCTCGATGCTCGTGCGCGGTCTGGCCGAGGCCACCCTGACCCCCCTGATGGAGGCGGTGGAGCGGGACCACCCCGGTGTGCGCGTCTTCAGCCTGCCGCGTCTCGACCCTCAACGCCGCTCCGGCTGCGAGATCGAATTGGGAGTCAAAGGCACACCCGGCGCGCTCGATCGTGCCATGCAAGTCCTGAGGGAGGGCGCCATCGCGCTGGGCGGAGAGATCGTCTGAGCGTTCGCCGGGCCAGCGGGCGTGCCCTCAGCCGGCGGCCGTTCGGCGCCGCCGGTCGGTTCAACCCAGATTGTTCATCAGGACGCGGGAAGTTGCGCGCAAGATGGCCGATCAGGGGCGAGCGCGGCCTGCGTAGGCCGCAACAACGCATCCGTCTGTACCCGGCCTACGCCTGGGTTGAACCCAAACACAGGCCAAGACCGGTCTAACGGACAATCCGGGTTCAAACCACGCTGCCGAAACCCCGGTCGGTGGCTCCTGCCGGGGCGGGCAATCCGGCGATGCGGCAGCCTTGGGCGACGGGCCCCCCGGGGAACAATTCATACAGACGTTTGATGCCCCCCTCTTTGTGGAACGCTTCTTCCAGTGCGTCGTGCAGTTCCCGTGTGTGGATCGCAGGCGCATCGCGATGGCGATGGAAATACGCCTGCAGGGCGCGGATGACCTGCCAGTGACTCTCACTGAGGCTCAGGCCTTCCGTCCTGGCCTGCTGTTCGGCCTCGTGGCGACTCCAGCCCAGCGGGGCGTTGGGGAAATCGGGATCGGTCTCCTGCAGCACTTCGCGGCCGGGCAGAACGTATTCCTGGGTGCGTTCGGTCATGGTCTTCCTCCTCGTTCAAGGTTGTACTATCACGCTAGAAGATTTTCGTTCGGGATCAAGCCGATGGTCGGCGTGGGAACGTCGCTGCCGGCCCGACCGTCAATGCCAGACTACCCGACCGTACGGAGCGCGCAGCCATGTCGGTGCAATGTTACGCCCAGCGCCTGCTCAACCCCTTCCGCGGGGCCGTGCAGGTCATCCGCTACGCCTCGGCCGAGGCGGTGACGACGGACGGCGTGCATTGGGACATCTATGTCAGCAACGATGCCCTGTTGCGCGATCTGCCGCAGGACTGCCGGGTGCAGACCAGCGACATCCGCTACGGCAGCTGGTCAGCCGCCCAGGGGCTCAAGCGCGGCCCGATCAATCTGTACGACGATTTCCTGGTCATGGAGGAGATGGGTGCCAGGGTCTATGGACACCTCATCCAGGTGCACGACCGGGTTCCCTTTCCTTATGCCGATTGCTTCGAACTCTGGCTGCTGGATCGGTCGGGACTTCCACTGGCGCTGCTGGCCAGCGCCTGCTCGGAGCAGGAGGCCGCCCTGGATCAGTCGGCAAGGACCTGGCATGCCGGCTATGCCGCAAGGGAGCGTTTCGACAGTTCGGCGCTGGGCACGCGATACGGACAGGATGGCGGCCGGCAGAACGCTGCCGACTACCTGACCACCTACGTCAATGGCTGCGCGGGTCCCATGCCCGCCGTCCAGTGGTTCCGACGCGAGGCAGACGGATCGGGTTGCGGCCTGGGCAGCTCCGACCCCGGTCGGGCGCCCGGAGGTCGCATGCTTGCCGCAGCAGAGTTTCCGGTCTTTTTCCTGTCGGAATCCGGCCATGACACTGAGCACACACGATTGATACGCGACTATCACGCCTGGCTCGCGCCCTGGCTGTTGCAGTTGCAGGGCCTGGAGGCGGACCGGCGCAGTGAACTGGAGCGACAGGCGCGCGCGCAGGCGCTGGAGGTGGCCAGGCAACACCGGCTGTATCCGGTGGTGGTGGATCGGGGGGAGATCAATGCCGCCCTGGTGGAGGCGGTCCTGCTGTCCAGTCAGGGACTCGGCCGGCATGTGCAGGAGGACGCCGGCATGTCCACCTTTTACATCGAGCTCAATCCGGGCGGAGGTGAGTATCTATGATCGCCCCGGAAGCGGCCTGCGCCGGGTGTTCGCCGCCCGAAGGCGTGGGCGAGACGCCCTTCACGCCCCGATCTTCAATGCCTGATGGCCTTGACTGGCAGGCTTATTTCTTACCGCTGCGGCTGGTGATTGCACGCACGACCGATGCAACCAGGGCCTCGAGTTCCATCGGCTTCAATTCCGGAAAGGCGTCCTGCAGCTTGTGCAGGGCCCGATAAAGGGCGGTGCCGTTGTTCTGCAGCGGGTCATGACCCAACAAGGGTTCCAACAGCCGACGCGCCTCGTCGAAACGCTTGCGCAGTCGCAGGTTATTGCGGCGTTCCGCGCGCACGGGGGCGACACGTGGCTCCGTTCGTTGTACCGGCATTTCGGGTTCCTCCACCCTAGATGTTCTGTAAACCGATAACGATATCTGGTGAATGTTACAAAAATACTATGGTCTCAGGGGCTTGACAATCGGATTCGTCGCCGCCACTCGGTCCTCGATAGGCCGCATGTATACAGCGCCGATTGCCTTCGCTGACGCTCACCGTGCGGGTCAGCCCGCTAGGCGGCCGACGGCGGTTTCCAGGACCTGAATTCGTGGTCCTCACGCGGCATAGTCCGTAGGTCGGGCTTCAGCCCGACACCGAAAGTCGCAAAAGCGTCGGAAAAGCTGAAGTCCGACCTACGAGTCCGACCTACGAGTCCGACCCAGGCAAGCTTGGTCGTGATCGACACGGATTCGGGTGGGATTATTTTGCCCGGCCAGCTTGCGCTTCGCCGGGTGTCCCCAGCCGGGTGCGGCAGAGGGCTGCAGAACCACACGACGTCATGCCGGGGACACATGATCTATTACATAGATCGATATAAACGTAACAATCAATTTCACAGGGTTATCGGGTGGGACTAGTCTGACAGTGTGTCAACTCACTGTGAGCCATGCCATCGGCCCATGTGTCGGACACGCCGTACATCGGCCCAAGTTCAAGCCTGGCAGCCCGTAGCCGTGCAGTCGGGTGAAATGGACGCCGTTCGATCCAACCTGTCAAAGGAGACAACCATGCAAAACCAGGCCAAGTGCCCCTTTCATGCCGTTCATACCCAGGCCGCCAGCGACGGCCCTGGCAACACCCAGTGGTGGCCCCACCGACTGAATCTGAACATCCTGCGCCAGAATTCTCCCAAGTCGGACCCCATGGGCGCGGCATTCGACTATGCCGCAGAATTCAATGGCCTTGACCTGGCCGCGGTCAAAGCGGACCTCCGGGCGCTGATGACCGACTCGCAGGACTGGTGGCCGGCGGACTACGGCCACTATGGCCCGTTGTTCATCCGCATGGCCTGGCACGCTGCCGGCACCTACCGCATCGCCGACGGACGCGGCGGCGCCGGCACGGGGCAGCAGCGCTTTGCGCCGCTGAACAGCTGGCCCGACAACGTCAACCTGGACAAGGCCCGGCGGTTGCTGTGGCCGGTCAAGCGGAAATACGGCCGCAGGATCTCCTGGGCCGACCTGATGATCCTGGCCGGCAACGTGGCGCTGGAATCGATGGGGTTCAAGACCTTCGGCTTCGGCGGCGGGCGCATCGATGCCTGGGAACCGGACGAGTCCGTCTACTGGGGCCCGGAGGGCAAGTGGCTCGAGGACAGACGTGAAGGCATGCACGCCGGGCGTTTCGAAAATCCGCTGGCCGCCGTACAGATGGGGTTGATCTACGTCAACCCCGAAGGCCCCGGCGGCAAGCCCGATCCGCTCGCCTCCGCGCAGATGGTGCGCGAGACCTTCCGACGCATGGCGATGAACGACTATGAAACGGTGGCGCTGACCTGCGGCGGTCATACGTTCGGCAAATGTCACGGTGCGGGGCCGGCCACGCATGTCGGGCCCGAGCCCGAGGCCGCGCCGCTCGAGCAGATGGGGCTGGGCTGGATCAGCAGCTACGAATCCGGCAAAGGTGGCGACCAGATCGGCAGCGGCCTGGAAGGTTCATGGACGCCCACGCCGACGCAGTGGGACATGGGCTATCTGGACATGCTGTTCGGCAACGAGTGGGTTCCGACGCGAAGCCCTGCCGGCGCCTCGCAGTGGACGCCGGTTCGGCACACCGATGCCAACCTGGCGCCGGCAGCGCACAATGCCACACTGAAGGTGCCAATTATCATGACCGACGCCGACATGGCGATGCGTTACGACCCCGAGTACGAGAAGATCGCGCGCCACTTCTGGAGGCATCCCGAGGAGTTCGCCGACGCCTTCGCCCGCGCGTGGTTCAAGCTCACCCACCGCGACATGGGGCCGAAGTCGCGCTACCTCGGTCCCGAAGTGCCGAAAGAGGACCTGCTCTGGCAGGACCCGGTGCCCGCAGTCGATCATCCCCTGATCGATGCGCAGGACATTGCCCAGCTCAAGGCCAAGCTCCTCGCCTGCGGCCTGACGGTCAGCGAACTGGTCTACACCGCCTGGTCGTCCGCCGCCACCTTCCGCGGCTCCGACAAGCGCGGCGGCGCCAACGGCGCACGCATCCGCCTCGCACCGCAGAAGGACTGGGTCGGCAACGAGCCGCAGCGCCTGGCCAGGGTGCTGCGCGTGCTCGAGGACATCGCGGCGACGAGCGGCGCCAGCGTGGCCGATGTCATCGTGCTCGCCGGCAACGTCGGCATCGAGCAGGCGGCGAAGGCCGGCGGCGTCGACGTCACGGTGCCCTTCGCACCCGGGCGCGGTGACGCGACGCAGGCGATGACCGACGGCGAGTCGTTCGCGGTGCTCGAGCCGATCCACGACGGCTACCGCAACTGGCTGAAGCAGGACTACGCCGTCACACCCGAGGAGTTGATGCTCGAGCGCACGCAGCTGATGCGGCTGTCGGCGCCCGAGATGACGGTGCTCGTCGGCGGCATGCGCGTGCTCGGCACCAACCACGGCGGCACGAGGCACGGTGTGTTCACCGACCGCGTCGGCGCGCTGACGAACGACTTCTTCGTCAACCTCACCGACATGGCCCACACGTGGGTGCCGGCGGGCCACGGCCTGTACGAGGTTCGCGACCGCAGGAGCGGCCAGACGAAGTGGACCGCCACGCGCGTCGACCTCGTCTTCGGCTCGAACTCGATCCTGCGCGCCTACGCCGAGGTCTACGCGCAGGACGACGGCCAGGCCAAGTTCGTGCACGACTTCGTCGCCGCGTGGGCGAAGGTGATGAACGCCGACCGGTTCGATCTGGCCTGAGCGCCCGCGGGCACGGGCGCGCGGCGGGGTATCCTCCCTCCCGCCGCCCGCCCGCCGATGCGCCACTTCGACACCGCCGCCACCACCCGCGCGCTGCCGTTCGACCGCCTGATCGCGGCGCTGCGCGAGCGCTTCGCGGCCGGCTGCGTCGTGCCGCCGCGCCACGTGCACGAGATCGCCGACGGCGCCGGCGGCACGATGACGTCGCTGCTGATGCCGGCGTGGACGACCGGGCCCGGCGGCGCGCGCTACGGCGTCAAGATCATCAACGTCGCGCCCGCCAACCGCGCCCGCGGCCTGCCCGGGCTGCACGGCACCTACCTGCTGCACGATGCGGCCACCGGCGTGCCGCTGGCGCTGCTCGACGGCGACGAGCTCACGGCCCGCCGCACCGCCGCCGCGTCGGCGCTGGCCGCGTCGTGGCTGGCGCGTGCCGACGCCGGTCACCTGCTCGTCGTCGGTGCCGGCCGGGTGGCGGCGATGCTGCCGCTGGCGTACCGCGAGGTGCGCGCGCTGCGTCGCGTGGCCGTGTGGGCGCGCCGCGCCGAGGCCGCGCAGGCGCTCGCGGCGCGGCTGCGCGCGCAGGGCCTGCCGGCCGAGGCGGCGCCCGACCTGGCGTCAGCGGTCGCCGAAGCCGACATCGTCAGCTGCGCGACGCTGGCGACGTCGCCGGTCGTGCACGGCCGCTGGCTGCGCCCGGGCAGCCACCTCGACCTGATCGGCGGCTTCACGCCGCAGATGCGCGAGGCCGACGACGATGCGCTGCGCGGCGCGGCGGTCTACGTCGACACCGACGAGGCGCTGCGCAAGAGCGGCGACCTGATCGACCCCCTCGCCTCGGGCGCGCTGCGGCAAGAAGACATCCGCGGCTCGCTCGAGGCGCTGGCCCGCGGCACCGCGCCCGGGCGCCTGTGCGACGACGAGCGCACCGTGTTCAAGTCGGTCGGCACCGCGCTGGAGGACCTGGCGGCGGCGATGCTGGCAGAGCAAGCGGGCGACGCGTGACGCCGCGCCGATCGAGTCAGGTGGCGACCTCGGCAGTGGCGCGGTGCGCGACCGCCGGCGGCGCAGCCGCGTTCAGGAATCGGCCGATCTCGTCGAGCGCCGCGCGCGCTTCGGGCAGCTCGGGGTCGAAGATCTGCCAGACGTGGACCATGTGCGCCCAGCGCTGCAGGCGCACCGGCGAGCCGGCGGCCTGCGCGCGGTTGGCGTAGCGCTGGCTGTCGTCGAACAGCATCTCGGCGTCGCTCACCTGCAGCAGCGTCGGCGGCAGGCGCGACAGGTCGCCGCGCAGCGGCGAGACGACGGGGTCGCACGGCTTGATGCCGGTGCGCCGCCACGACGACCACAGCAGCAGCGTCGACGGCACGCGCGCCAGCGCGCCGAACAGCGGGCCGAGCATCGGGTCGGTGCGCACGTTGCGGCGCAGGCTGGGGCTGGCGAGCGTCGCATCCGTCAGCGGCGACAGCGCCACCGCCGCGTCCGGTGCGCGCAGACCGGTGTCGCGCACCCACTGCAGCAGCGACAGCGCGAGGTTGCCGCCGGCCGAGTCGCCGCCGACGAACACCGCGCTCGCGGGGCCCGCACCGTCGGGGCCGTGGTCGAGCAGCCAGCGGTAGGCGCGGCGGCAGTCGTCGATGCCGGCGCGGCGCGGGTGCTCGGGCATCAGCCGGTAGTCGACGGCGAACACCGCGCCGCCGGTGAGCTGCGCCAGGCGCGAGGTCAGCGTGCGGTGGCTGCGCGGGCTGCCCATCATGAACGCGCCGCCGTGGACGTACAGCATGCGCCGCGACGGGTCGGCGCCCGGTGCCACCACCCACTCGCCGCGCACGCCGCCGGCGTCCACCGGCGTGATGCGCACGTCGAACGTGCGGCCGGCGAACAGCTCGTCGAGGTGGCGTCGCAGCACCGCCAGGCGCTCGCGCCGCGGCACGCCGCGCAGCAGCTCGCGCACGCGGTCGAGCGAGGCGACGACGGCGCGCAGCTCGTCGCTCGGCCCGTCGGCGCCGAATCGCTCGCCGGCCGGGCGGTCGAACGCCGAGAGGTCGGCGCCCCTGAGCACCCACCGCGCGACGGCCCAAGGTGCGGCGAAGGCGACGATGCCGATGGCAACGACGATCGGCAGCAAGGTGTCCGGGGTCATGACGGGATCCGCATCGAGGTGGGGGCGGATCGTACGTGCCCCGCGCGCCGCGCCGCTCGGCCGTCCGTGACTTGCGTCGCGGCCGATGGCGGCCCCCGCGTGCGACCAGCGCCGGCGCGTGCCGATACCTGCAGACGATGCATCCACGCCCGCTCGCCCACGCCGCGCTCGTCGCGCTGCTCGCGGTGGCCGGCTGCGGCGGCGGCGACGAGCCCGCCAACGCCGCGCCTGTGGCGCCGGGCACGGCGCCGGCCGACGCCGCGCCGACACCGTCGAGCGCAGGCACGCGCGCGACCTGCCACCTGTCCGGCTTCGAGGCCGAGGCGATCGCGCTCGTCAACGCCCATCGCGCGGCCGGCGCCTCGTGCGGCAGCGCGGGCCGGTTCGCCGCGGCGCCGCCGCTGGCGTGGAACGCGGCGCTGGCGCAGGCCGCGCTCGCGCACAGCAACGACATGGTCGCGCTCGACTTCGTCGGCCACACCGGCTCGAACGGCAGCAGCGCCGGCGACCGCGCCACCGCCGCCGGCTACGCCTGGCAGTCCTGGGGCGAGAACGTGGCCGCCGGGCAGCCGACGCTGGCCGCCGCGATCGAGGGCTGGATGGCCAGCCCCGGACACTGCGCCAACGTCATGCGCGCGGGCTTCCGCGACCTCGGCCTGGCCTGCGTCAGGGGCGGCGCCGGCAACGCGTATCGCACCTACTGGACGATGGTGCTCGGTGCGCCGCGCTGAGTGCGCCGCGGCGAGGCGGCTTGCCGGTGGCATTGCTCTGACGAGCGGCGGCCATGCGAACACCGGGTCGACGGTGGGCTTCGCCACTGCACCCTGGTGGCCATGAAGCAGGTCCCGCCTTCGGTACGCGGTGATTGCGACCCGGCGAGACGATCGTCGATAGAGGCATGTCGTCGGCGCGTTCGGGCAGCGCCATGTGCGACGCCGGCTCGACGACGGCCGCGACGACGCTCGCGACGTCAAATCGCGATGTACCACCCGCAGTGGGTCCCCTGAATCCGTGACCTCACCTCGACAGCCCTGCACCCTGCGGGTGACTCCGAGGTGAGTTTCTCGACGGCGCTGCAGACAATTTGCGCTCATGCGCCGCATCGACGTCAAGCAACTCGACGACGACCTCACGCCGGTGGC
>CALHRD010000003.1 GCA_938038385.1 uncultured Burkholderiales bacterium | reverse complement strand
GGCGTGTGGGCATGGCAAGGCGGAGACGGCAAACGATCACAGTGTATCGCCTCGAACGCCCAGCCGCAGGGGATCTAAAGTCCGGAACGCTACACCTGTACAAAGTTTTCCCGAGAAGGACTAAGCTTAAACATACGCATTGGCGCTTGACCGGCCGATGGGGCGACGGTGACATGCTTACCGGCGCCGAAACAACGATACAACAACGAAGAAGGAGGCCGCCATGGGCAAGTACGCGCTGTGCATCGGCATCAACGATTATCCCGGTACCGACAGCGATCTGGCCGGCTGCCTCAACGACGCCGACGACTGGGCCGCGGAGCTGAGGCAGCGCGGCTTCGACGTTCGCCTCATGCTCGACGGCGAGGCCACGCTGGCGGCCATGCGCGAGGCCATGGCGGCGCTGATCCGGCAGGCAAAAAAGGGCGATACCGTGGTCATCACCTATTCCGGCCACGGCACCTGGGTGCCGGACAGCTCCGGCGACGAGCCGGACGGCCGCGACGAGGGGCTGTGCCCACACGACATCGAACAGGCCGGTCCCCTGCTGGATGATGAAATCCGGCGGCTGTTCTCGGCACGTGCAGCGGGTGTGCGCATCCTGCTCATCTCCGACAGCTGCCATTCCGGTTCGGTCACCCGCGGCCGCGAGGATGACCTCGATGCGGATGCCCCGCGTGCCCGCTTCTTGCCGCTCGAGGCCTGGATGCCGCGCGGCGAACTGCCGGCCGCGTCGGCACGACCGGCCAGACTGGTGGTCGGCCTCGCCCGGGTCGGCAGCGACCTGCTGCTCGCCGGTTGCCAGGATAGCGAATACAGCTGGGACACCCGCTTCCGCGGCCGCCCCAACGGGGCCTTCACCTACTACGCCCTCAAGACATTGCGCGAGCGTAATCCCGCTACCTACGAGGCCTGGTTCAAGGCCATCCGCGAATACCTGCCATCGAGCCGCCTGCCGCAGTCGCCGCAGATCCTCGGCTCCGGCGTCGCACGCCGCTTCCATGTGTTCGAGTAGTGCCGGGCACGTACCCGGCAGACTGACCGGCTGACAACCCACCCCCGACAGGGAGACCGACCATGACGAGCCGAACCTATCTCATCCGTGGCGTGGTACACGAGGCCACCACCCCGCCCACGCGGGACATCGCCGTGTCGGGTCTCCGCCGGCTGGTGCCCGCTACCGCCCGCGAGGCGGGCGTGGGCGAGATCCAGGCCCAGGCCGACGACGTGGTGCGGGTCGAGTTGGAGAACGGCTTCGTGCTCTGGACCCGTGCCGACGACCTGATCCGCGAACGGGGCCGTAAATCCGTCAGCCGCGACGGTGGCGAGGGCTGGGAGATCGACCCCCGGCCGCCGTCCAGCGTGAGTGGTGGCAGCCGCGGCTGGCTCGGTCTGGGCATCAAGCTGCTGGACTTCTTCGGCATCGACCTCAAGGGCAAGGCGGCGCGGTCACTCGGCCTGGGTTTGGAGACAAGGCAGCTGGATGGGCGTGAGCCGGGGCTCTATCGCTGTGCCTTGGCCGATGCCTTCGACCTGACCCAGGAACCGGGCAGCGAGCCCCTGCCTGCCACGCAGGAACCGCTGCTGGTGTTCATCCACGGCACTGCTTCGAGCTGTCGGGGCAGCTTTGGCAAGCTGTGGGATGTAGCCAATACCGCCGGAAAGGCGGCGCGGGAGGCGCTGGCGGCCCGCTACGGTGACCGGGTCTGGGCCTGGGAGCATCGCAGCCTGACCGCAAGCCCGATCCAGAATGCCCTGGAACTGGCCCGGCGCCTGCCCGACGGGGCCGAGGTCCACCTGGTCACCCATTCCCGCGGCGGTTTGGTGGGCGAGCTGCTGTGCCTCGGCGAACGCGACAAGGGCAAGGATCCGTTCCGCGCAGATCTGCTGGAGGCCCTGTTCGCAGCCGACCGGACCATCGCCGAGCAGTTGGGGTTGAACCCCCTGGAAGCGGCAACGGAGAAGGAACGCGACGCGGCCTACGGCGCCGACCGTAAGCGCCTCAAGGAACTGATCGAACTGCTGGATGCGAAGCAGCTTCGCGTCCGCCGTTTCGTGCGCGTGGCCTGTCCGGCCCGCGGCACCACGCTGGCCTCGGGCCGGCTGGACCGCTGGCTGTCGGTGATGAACCACCTGATGGGCAATGGCCTGGTCGGCGATGCGGCCGACTTCCTGCTGGCAGTGGTCAAGGAGCGTACCGATCCGCGCACCCTGCCGGGGCTCGAGGCGATGATGCCCGGCTCGGCGCTCACCCGCCTGTTGCAGCACCCGGCGCTGACCACCGCCTCCGACCTCACGGTGATCGCGGGCGACGTCGAGGGCGACAGCCTGTGGGCGCAGATCAAGCTGCTCGCCACCGACTGGTTCTACGGTGCGGACCACGACCTGGTGGTCAACACCGGCTCCATGTACGGCGGTCTGCGCCGTCCGGACGGGGGCGGCCGTTTCCTGCGCGACCAGGGGCCACGCGTCAATCACTTCGGCTATTTCGACAACGAGAAGAGCGTGCGCTGGCTGGTGGCCGGGCTGACCCGGCCCGAGGGCAGCGACGGCGGTTTCCAGCCCCTGCGCGAGGCCAGGGTGGAAGAGCCGCGTTGGCGCGAGGCGGTGCGCCGCAGTCGCGCGTCCGCGGTGCCGCGTCCGCTCGCCGTCGTACTGCCGGGCACCATGGGCTCGGCGCTCAAGGTCCAGGGCGAGGGCGTCTGGCTCAATTACTGGGCCCTGCTCTGGGGCGGGCTCAGGCGCCTGCGCATCGATGTCGCCGGTGTGGAACCCACCGACCTGCTCGACGACTTCTACGGCCCCCTGCTCGAATTCCTCGCCCGCAGCCACCGGGTGGAGATCTTCCCTTACGACTGGCGCATGTCGGTGCGCGAGGCCGCCAGCCGGCTGGCGGACCGCCTGGAGGCCCTGCTGCCCCTGGCCGAGCGCAGCAATCAGCCGGTGCACCTGGTGGCCCATTCCATGGGGGGTCTGGTGGTGCGCGCCATGATCACCGACGGCGGCCGCGGCGCGGCCCTGTGGCGGCGCATCATCGCCCTGCCCAACAGCCGCTTCATGATGCTCGGCACCCCCAACCTGGGTTCCTACGAGGCGGTGCGCTGGCTCACCGGCAACAACCCGACCCAGGCCAAGCTCTCGCTACTGGACATCACCCAGAGCACGGACGAGATCATCAACCTGGTGCGCAACTTCCCCGGTCTGGTCGAACTGCTGCCCTTCGATCCCGACAGCCCCGACTTCAGCCGGCAACGGCTGTGGCAACAGCTCAGGGAGGCCCTGCGCGCACGCTGGAAACCGGCCGACGAGGCGGTACTGCGCCAGGCCCAGGCCACCTGGCAGCTGCTGCGCCAGGCACCGCCCGATCCCGAGCACATGATCTACGTCGCCGGCAGCCAGCCGGCGACGGTCGCGGACTATCGGCTGGCCGATTTCGACGAGCCCTACCTGGCCGGACGCCAGCGCCTGGAATTCATCGCCGTGCGTCAGGGCGACGGCACGGTGACCTGGAAGTCCGGTTTCCTGCCCGGCGTGCCGGTGTGGTATGTGGAGGACACCGCGCACGACGCCCTGTGCACGCAGAAGCGGGCCCTGCCGGGCTATCTGGACCTGCTCATGACCGGACGGACCACTCGGCTCTCTGCCAACCCGCCGGCCCGCGCCCGCGCCGCGGCGGGGGAACCGGAGCGCTTTCCCCTGCCGGCCACGCCGCCCACCGACGACATCCCGGACGAGCGCGCCGTGCGCAGTCTGGGTTTCGGCCCCGGCCGCCCACCCGAGGAAGAGGCAGAAGGCCCGGCGGTGCCGGTCATCCAGGTCAGCGTCCGCCATGGCGATCTGGCCTATGCCCGGCATCCGGTGCTGGTGGGACATTACGCCGGCGACGTCATCGTCAGCGCCGAGGCCGCCCTGGACAAGCGGCTCGACAAGGCCCTGTCGCGGCGCATGGAACTGGGCCTCTACCCCGGACCGCAACGCACGCATGCCGTTTTCTTCAATGAGGACCCGAACGCCCGACCTGCCGGTGCGGTGGTGGTGGGCCTGGGCCAGGTGGGCGAGCTGTCCACCAGCATGCTGCAGACCGGGGTGCGCGATGCCCTGCTGGACTATGCCCTGCAGGTGGCGCACTGGCCGGATGCGCGCTTCGGCCCGGCCGACGGCGTGCGCTCGGCCGCCGTCTCCTGCCTGCTGGTAGGCAGCGGGCCGGGCGGCGTGAGCATACGCGAATCGGTCGAGGCCATCCTGCGCGGCGCCGTGGCCGCCAACGAGCGTCTGGAAAAGGCCCGGCTCAACGACCGGGTGCTCATCGACCGGCTGGCCATCCTTGAGCTCTACGAGGACCGCGCCCTGGCCGCCGCCCAGGCCCTGGAGGCGATCCTGGCCGACGGACGGCTGGCGGAAGCCGTGCGCTGGACCGAGCCGGTCATCCTCGAAGGCCAGGGCCGGCAGCGGCGTGTGCATTGCGACGACGCACCGGGCTGGTGGCACCGCCTGGAGATCATCGAGGACAAGGGCACGGGCGGACTGCGCTTCATCGCCTCCACAGACCGGGCGCGGGCCGAGGTGACCCAGGCCACCGGCCAGCTCGAACTGGCCGACGGCTTCATCCGCGAGGCCTCGCGCACACCCTCGAGCAATACCGAAGTGGCCAAGACCCTGTTCGAGATGCTGCTACCCAACCGGCTCAAGGAGCTGGCCCCGCGCCAGGATGACCTGGTGCTGCTGGTGGACGAGGCCTCCGCACGCTATCCCTGGGAGCTGCTGGAGGACCGCTGGAGCCAGACTGGTATGCCGCCGTCGGTGCGGGCCGGCCTGGTGCGCCAGCTCAAGACGCGCGAGTTCAGGCCGCGTCCCGCCCATGCCTCGGCGCCCACCGCCTATGTGGTCGGCAACCCCGACCTCGGCGGCTGGCAGGCATTCCCCGATCTGCCGGGCGCGCGCGAGGAGGCCCAGCAGGTGGCCACCCTGCTGCGCACCGGCGGCTACCGCGTGCGCGACTGCATCGACGAGAAGGCCGACGCCATCCTGGATGGGCTGCACAAGGATGCCTGGCGCATCCTGCACCTGGCCGGCCATGGCGAGCATGACTTTCCGCTCGATCCGGGGGCGGCGGGGCAGGGCAAGTGTCGTTCCGGCATGGTGATCGGCACGCGCACCTTCCTGACGCCGGGCGATGTGGAACAGATGCGCTGGGTGCCGGAGCTGGTGTTCATCAATTGCTGTCATCTGGGTAAGACCCAGAGCGCAGGGCACGGCCGCTACAGCGAGCTGGCGGCCAATCTGGGGCTGCAGTTCATCCGCATGGGGGTGAAGGCGGTGGTGGCCGCCGGCTGGGCGGTGGACGACGCCGCGGCGAACGCCTTCGCCGTCAGCTTCTACACCCACCTGCTCAGGGGCGAGACCTTCGGCGAGGCGGTGCGCGCGGCGCGCGAGGAGATCTGGGCCCATCATCCCAACGTCAACACCTGGGGTGCCTATCAGTGCTATGGCGATCCGGGCTATCGGCTGTATGGCGAGGGCGTGACGCGACCCCGGCCGAGCCGGCGCTACCACGCCCCGGCCGAGCTGGTGGCAGACCTCGACAACCACACCGAGTGGATCCGGGTGCAGGTGAAGGACAAGGGCGAGGATCCCGAGGTGCTGGAAGAGATGCGCGCCGGCATCGTCGCGCACTTTGCCGACATCCCCGACGAACAGCGCGATGCCTGGCTGGCCCGCGGCGACGTGGCCGCGGCCGTCGGCTTCGCCTGGGGCGAGACCGGGGCCTGGGAGGAGGGGGCGGACTGGCTCGACAAGGCCCTGCACGCCCAGCAAGGTGACTGTCCGGTGCGGGCGGTGGAGCAGTGCGCCAACTACCGCGTGCGGCTGTCGGGTCAGCGCTGGCAGGCCATGCGCGCGGCAGGCGACATGGGGGAGGCGCGTCAGGCCCTGGTGCGGGACATCGAGGCCGCCATCCGCGAGCTGGACATCATCTGCCAGCGGGCGCCGACACCCGAGCGCCTGAGCCTCCTGGGCAGCGCCTGCAAGCGGCTGGCTTGGGTCCACACCGACGAGGGGCCGCGGCTGGAGGCCCTGGTCAACATGGCCAACTACTATGCCGAGGCCCTGAAACGGTCGCGCGAACCCGATCCCTATCCGTTCAGCAACTGGGCCATCGCCCGCCTCTGCGCCCTGGCCCTGGACCCCGGGCAGGCCGGACCCTGGCAGGCGGGGCTGGACGAGGAATGCCGCCACATGATCGCCATCGCGCGGGAACGCAACGCCCAGAGACCCTGTTTCTGGGACGGGGTGGCCGAGGCCGACTGCGAGCTGGTGCGCCTGCTCAACCGAACGGACGTTGCGGCCGACGAGGCCGCGCAGATCGCGGGACGCATCGCCAGGTTGTATCGGACCGCAGCGGCACGCGGCGCCAGCCCGCGCGAGTATGCCTCGGTGCTGGAGCACCTCGACTTCGTCATCGCCCTGGCGGGGCATGCGCCCGGCACACCCCTGGGCGATGCCCTGGCCGCCGTCCGCGCCGCTTTGTGAGCAAAGGGTATAGCCATGGCCAACCGCGTTCGCACCCGACTGGAAAACCTGAGTCTCGCCAGCATCGAGCCCGGTGATCTCATCGCCCCCAACTTCAAGGTCTACGAACTCACCGTCTCCGAGCTGGCCGACCGCAGCGGCATCCCCAACGACTTCCCTAGCGACACAGAGCTGCGCGCCGCGGTCCATCTCGCCCGCAACGTGCTGCAGCGCATCCGCGACGGGCTGGGCATCGGCTTCACCCCCAACAGCGTGTTCCGCAGCCAGACCCTGGAACGGGCGCTGAAGAACAAGCCGGCCGGCTGGATCAGTACCAGCCAGCACACCCAGGGCTGCGCCGCCGATGTCGAGATCCCCGGCATGCCGACCCTGGAGCTGGCGCGCTGGGCGGCGGACAACCTGCCGGACTACGACCAGATCATCTGCGAGTGCTACGACCCCAGGAAGGGCCCCAATTCCGGCTGGGTGCACATCTCGCTCAGATCGCCGGGGCAGGGCGCCAACCGGCGCAGGCTGCTGAGCTACATCCGCGACCCGCGCAGCGGGCAGATGGTCTATGTGGATGGGCTACGCGCGAGTGTGGCCTGACATCGGCCTGGAACCGCGAGGAAGACATGCCCAAAGGACTCAGGTACGAAAACGACTATCTGGTCGGTGGCCCGGCCCGTTGCCTGGTGACGCCGAATTTTGCGCTCTCGGAGTACGCCGGTACGGATGGCCGTGTGCGCATCCATCGTGAACTGGTGGCCTCGGTACAGGTACTGCGCGACCGGCTGGGACACTCGATCCGGATCGCCGGCGTGGCCCCGGCGGGCGGTCTCGGCCGCGGTGTGGAAGGACGCTTCGTCTGGCTCGGGGCGGATGACATGGCCGCCTTGGAGGCGGCGGCGCGCGCCCTCGTCAAGGAGGGGCACTTCATCCGTGTCGAGCCCCAGGGCGGGCGGCTCTACGTGGAGATGCCCGACCCGGCGAACCTGCCGCCCATCCTGCCGGAGCGCGCGCTGGACCTCGCCATCGCGGTGACTGCCGGCTTCGAGACCTCGGGCGACCCCTATCTGCAGGTGACGGGCAATTTCGATGGGGCGGGGCTGTCCTTCGGTCCACTGCAGGCCAACTTCAAGACCGGCACCCTGCAGGAACTCTTCCGCCGCTTCCAGGCGCGCGACGCGCGCCGGCTCGAAGCCTGCTTTGGGGCCCTATGGCCGGAATGGCAGCGCGTGTTGCGCCTGCCCTCGCGCGCCCAGCAGGTGGCCTGGGCCGATGCCCTGAGCCGTGGCCGCAACAAGGCGGATTTCGACCCGCGCTGGAAGGCCGCCCTGCAGGCCGTGGGCCGGGAGCCGGCGTTTCGCGGCGAGATGCTGCGCTACGCCTACGACACCTATGGCCGCAGGCTGATCGTGGCGCTCGCCTGGCTCAAGGGGCTCACGCCCATCCCGATCCGCAATTTCCGCTGCCTCGCCGCCCTCTACGACCTGTGCGTGCAGCAGGGCAGCCTCGACCGCGCGCATGACGCCATCCGGGCACGGGTCGGGCGCGAACGGCCGGGCGACGAATTCCAGCTCACCCGCATCGCGGTGGAGGAGCGCGGCCGGGCGGCCGATCCGGCCTGGCGTGCGGACTGCATCAGCCGCCGTCTGGGCATCCTGGAGCGGGAGCCGGTCAGGGTGGAGGAGGCCGGCCGCAGCGCCGAGCGCGACAACCCCAATCTCTATCTGCTGCGCAACGCGCCGGTCAAGCAGATCGAGCGCTACCTGACATGAACGTCCGACCGGGGAGAGCCTGCAGATGAAGAGAACGATCAAGGCGGTTCGCAGACTGCTGCTGCCTGCGCTGCTGGCGCTCATGACGGGCTGCGCCAGCCTGCCCGACGTGACCCCGTACCGGGATGCCACCCTCAAGCTGCGTTCCACCGTGCTGGCAGGCGGCCATGCGGTGCAGGCCGGGCTGGAGACGGCGGCGGCCGAGTATCCGGCCCAGGACCCGACGACCAAAGACCTCCGCGAGAAAGCGGCCAGGTTCTCCACCGCCTGGCAGGCGCGCATCGAAGGCGCGGATGCCCTCGTGGCCTACACCGAGGCGGTGGCCAACATCGCCCGTGCCGGGGCCGAGGGACCCGCGACCGCCCGTTCGCTTGCCGATGCGCTGATCCGGCTCGCCACCGGCGTAGGCATCGCCCTGCCCCCGGCCGGCACGGTCGCCCCGGTCACCGACGTGGCCGCCTTCGTGTACGGACACATCGCCGCCGCACGCGCCTCCCAGTCGCTCGACCAGGCGCTGCAGGCCGCCCAGCCGGCGGTGGACCGGGTGGCGAGCGTGCTCAGCCGAGACCTGCGGGACTCCGTGGAGATCCTGCGTGCCGCGCATGACCTGCAGCTCACTGCAGTTACGGACCAATACCGAAGCGAACGGGGCTATCTCACCGCGCTGAACAGGGAACGCAAGGCCCTGTACGCCAAGGACGCGCTGACGCCCGGGGACGAACAGCGGCTGCGGCAGATCGGCGAACTGTTCGAGGCGACGCGGGCGTGGCGCGAGCCGATGGAGAAATCGCTGGCGATGGCGGACGCCAACCTCAAGACCCGGGTGCAGCGCATTCAGGCGACCCAGACCGCGGTCGCCGAATGGGCCGCCGCCCACCGTGGCATCGCCGCAGCGGTCCGGGAGAAGCGCACCGTCAACGTCGAGGCGCTGGTCCAGGCCACCCTGGAGGCGCAGGAACTTGTGAGGAGGCTCAGAGCGCTATGAGCGAATGGGACGACATCGAGGGTTTCCAGCAATGGAGCGACAAGCTGGAAGAGCTGCTCAACGCGGCCACAGAGGCCGCGCGCAATCCGGACCGGGACGCCCGTTTTGCGGTCAGCAGGCGCCTGAGGGAGTTCATCGACCACTCTTGGCCCAACAACGACCAGGCCATTCGCGCCCTGGACGACATCGCCGTGCAGGCGGCGAAGGACCTGATGCTCGAGACCATAGACCAGCGCCTCCGGGAGATCGTCGGACGCAGCGCCGAGTGGCAGCAGATCGCCAAGCAGTTCCGCGA
>CALHRD010000002.1 GCA_938038385.1 uncultured Burkholderiales bacterium | reverse complement strand
GCGCCCGCTTTCCGGGCCAAAACGGCGCCTGGCTTTGTCGCTCCTCCTTGCAGGGGTCGACCCTGCGGCGTCGTCGCTTCGCGCCAGCCACCGGTTTGGCCCGGCCTTCGGGCGCGTTCAACTGCGGTTTTTAGGTTGAAGCGGTCGGCTGAGTCTGAATCCGTGGTCCTCACCCGGCATGGTCCGTATGTCGGGCTTTGGCGTGAAAGTCGGCGCAGCCGGCTCACGAAGCGCCCCTCCCCATCCCTCACCCCCGACCCCTCCCCCCGTGGGGGAGGGGAGGCTCGACCCTCCTCTCTCCCTCAGGGAGAGAGGTCGGGAGAGAGGGCCGGAGGGGCTTAAGGCGAGGGAACGGACATGGCGACATTCATGCTTCGGGGTGGCGTCGCCATGTCCGTTAGCCCGACACCCAAAGCGTCGGACTGAAGTCCGACCTGCAAGGCGGCCGGCAGCATCGACACGGATTCAGGCTGAGGTTTTTTAGGATCATAGGCCCTGCAGCAGTTTCAGGGTGGTATCGGCCAACAGACGCATCTCCGACTCGCCGATCACATAGGGCGGCATGAAATACACCGTGCCGCCGATGGGGCGGATGAAGACGCCGAGGTCGAGGGCGCGCCGATGGAAGTCGCGGGCGAAGCCCGGGGGGGCATCGGTGACGTCGAAGGCCCAGATCATGCCGGTGTTGCGGAAGTGGCGAACGCGCGGATGCGCCGCCACTTCGGCCAGCCCCTGCGTGAAGCGGGCCGCCTTGTCCCGGTTCGCGGCCAGCACGCCGTCTCGCTCGAAGATGTCGAGTACGGCAAGTGCAGCCCGACAAGCCAGCGGGTTGCCGGTGTAGGAGTGGGAATGCAGGAAGCCGCGGGCGGTCTCGTCGTCGTAGAAGGCGGCATAGATCTGGTCGCGCGTGAGCACGGTGGACAGGGGCAGGTAACCGCCGGTGATGCCCTTGGACAGGCAGAGGAAGTCGGCGATGTCGGCGACGCAAGCCGCAGCGGGGGCCTGCTCGCAGGCAAACAGTGTGCCGGTGCGGCCGAATCCCACCGCGATCTCGTCGGCGATGAGGTGGACCGCGTGGCGGTCGCACAGCTGACGGGCCAGGCTGAGGTAGAGGGGGTGGTACATGGCCATGCCGGCCGCACCCTGCACCAGGGGTTCCAGGATCAGGGCGGCAGTGGTGTCGGCATGGGCCTCGAGATGGGCTCCCAGCTCGGCGGCGGCGCGCCGGGCGACATCCTCGGCGGTCTCGCCGGGGCCGGCCTGACGCCAGTCCGGACTCATGACCTGCTGGGTTGTGCGCAGCAGGGGGGCGTAGGTGTCCTTGAACAGGGCCACATCGGTGACCGAGAGCGCCCCCACGGTCTCGCCGTGGTAGCCGTTCTTCAAGCTCAGGAAACCCGTCTTCTCCGGCCGGCCGCAGTTCTTCCAGTAATGAAAGCTCATCTTCAGCGCGATCTCAGTGGCGGAAGCCCCGTCCGAGCCGTAGAAGGCATGACCCAGACCGGTCAGACGCGCCAGCCGCTCCGACAGCTCCACCACCGGGGCATGCGTGCAGCCCGCCAGGATGACATGCTCGATGCGGTCGAGCTGGTCGATGAGTGCCGCTTTGATGCGCGGCTCGGCATGTCCGAACAGGTTCACCCACCAGGAGGAAATGGCGTCCAGGTAGCGCCGGCCCGCGTAATCAATCAGCCAGGGGCCTGCGCCGCGGGCGACGGGCAGGGGCGGCAGGCTCTCCAGCTGCTTCATCTGTGTGCAGGGGTGCCACAGAGCGGCGCGGCTGCGTGCGATCAAGTCCTGGTTGCGCATGGGGGATGATGGCCTTGCGTGCGTTTCGATCGAGGGCAAAGGATAACAGTCGGCGGCGCAGATGGCGGCTTGCCGCCAGACGCCCGTGCGGCTGGTATGGGTGACCACAGGTCAGTCGGGCAAGCGATGCGGCAGACTGTATGCACGGGCTGAAACCCCTGAAGCCACACCATGCGTATCCCCGCGAGCCTGCTACAGCCTATGCCGTGGCTCTGCCCGGGTCTGACTTGCGGCCCGCCAGGACAGGCCTATACGCCGAAGGCCGAGCGGTGACCGTCAGCGTCTACGCCATCGTCGGTCCCCTCGGCCAGGCCAGGCGTGAGAGCGGCGACGACTACGACTTCATGGTGGAGAGGATCGGCGCGGCGGCGAAGGAGATGGAGCCTTTGGACGCCACCCTGGACCGCCATGCCGATCTGCCCCAGTTCAGACATCTGGAGAACTTCGTAGACCTGCACCGGGCCAACATGAACCGGCCCTTCACCGAGTTCGAATCGGCGCCCTGAGGCCAGAGGGCAGGCGAAAAAAACCGCCCGGAGGCGGTTCGAGTTGCGCGCCGGTCGCATGATCTCAGGCACGGCGCGCGGGGAGGACTCGGTTACTTGTTGACCGGCGACTCGGGCGAGATCAGATAGGCCACGACATCTGCGATCTGCTCCGGCCTCAGGATGCCGTTGTGACCCACGCGCGGCATCTGCGAGCAGGCGGTGAAGGCCTGGGAGTTGTAGATCTTGTCGTAGGTGTATTTGACGATGTCGTCGCTGCTGCCACGCAGCTTGCCGTAGCCCATCAGACTCGGGCCCAGGGTGCCGAAGGCCACCTCCTTGGGATCGGCGGCATGGCAGGCGTAGCAGTTGCCGCCGTTGCCACCCTTTTGCCGTTCTGGCCTGTCCGGCTCGATGCGGCCGATGCGCATGCCGAAGCCACCGGCATAGAGTTTCTCGCCGTTTTTCCAGTCACCCATCAGTTTGCCGTTTTCAGGGTATTTGATGGTCTTCGCCTCCCGCTCGTTGATGGCCGCGGCGAGCTTGTCGGGGACATCATTGCGGTATTTGTTGCAGGCCTGCAAGGTTTCATCCTGTTTCAACCGTGCGAGGTCCTGGCCTTCGCCGGGCAGGAAGCTCATCTCGATGAACTTGGCTGCCAGTGCTTGGATCTTCGCGTCCTGCGGGCCACCGGCCAAAGCGGCGCCGGTCGCCAGCAGGGTTGCGGCAAGGGTGGCGATCTTCATGGATTTCATGTCCTTCTCCTCAACGCTTGATGCCAGGGATGTCCAACTCGGCCCCACGCCCCTGATCGGCCAGGTAGCTGATCAGCGCCACGGTGACTGGCGAGGCATAGTCGACGTCCGGCAGACGCATCTGCCACATGCAGTCCCACATGCGGTGCTGCAGGTTGCGCACCACCCCGTGTGAGACGCGGTAGGTGGGCCAGGTCCGCATGGTCTTTTGGGCGTCGGCCTTGTTACTGACATAGTTGCCCAGCTCCTGCAGGCGGATGCGCTTGCCGTCTTCGCCATGACAGGTGGCGCAGGAGAAGTCCATGGTGCCGTGCCGTGTATGGAACAAGGCCTCGCCCACGGCGCGCATCTCTTTTTCCTTGGGGTGCTTCATGGGCGGGTTGAGCTTCATGCCGTCGGACTGCACCGCGACATAGGCTGCCAGCGCTTCCAAATCGGTGTTCGGCTCGTTGGCGCGCTGGTCGGCAAACAGTTTGGCCTTGATCTCTTC
This sequence comes from uncultured Burkholderiales bacterium, assembly GCA_938038385.1. Taxonomy (GTDB): domain Bacteria; phylum Pseudomonadota; class Gammaproteobacteria; order Burkholderiales; family Thiobacillaceae; genus JANWZL01. Next base: position 12,124 of record CALHRD010000002.1, on the reverse strand, counting down.
GGGGGTGAGGCCCTGCAGGCGCACCATGCAGGTGACCAGACGCGACTCCAGGTCCTCGACCTTGTTCGTGTCCTTGAAGTAACGGGGCAACTCGGCATAGGCCCCCTTGAGCACGCCCGGGCCCTTGCCGAAATCGCATTTCTCCAGCGAGGCGTTCTTGGGCCCACGTTTTTCTTTGAACAACTGCTCGCCTCGCTCCACGGTGAGGTTGCCGGGGTTGGCGAACTTGTCCTGCAGAGCGGCGCGGTATTCGTCTGCGGTCTTCAGCTCCTGGGTCAGTCCCAGGGTCGGGGCCAACAACAGCATCCCGGCGACAAGGGTCTTGAGTTTGGTCATGGCGTCTCCTATGGTCATCGCGTTGTGTCGGCTGGAGTACCGGAACGGGGTCCCGGGCCAGCAGTCGACACAGGCTGATTAGCAGGAACCGTGCCATCTATGGCTAGTTTGCCGAGAGGCGTCATTGCCTCGCTGTCAGCGCGGCCGTGGTGAGCGGTGCCCCGCATTCGGTCTTGCAATACGCAATGGTCATTGCACTTTGCAAGAGGCTTGAGGTCCGCAGCCCTCAGGCCTTGTCGCCAAGCTCACGCAATTTGCGCCAGAGCGTGGCCGGATCGATGCCCAGGGCACGCGCGGCTTGGGTGCGGTTGCCCTGGCAGCGTTCGAGGGTCAGGCGGATCCACGCGGTCTCGACCTCCTTCAGGCTGGCGTCTACCGGCCAGGGCAGGTCCTGGAGGGGGGGCGCATGCGTGCCGGCGATCTCCGCCGGCAGGGCGTCGAGCTCAAGGCGGTCGCCGCGTGCGAGCACGATGGCGCGCTGCAGGACGTTCTCCAATTCACGCACGTTTCCCGGCCAGGGATAGGCGGCGAGCCGCTCCAGGACCTCGGGCGCGATGTCGGTGAACGTCTTGCCCATACGCGCCGAGTGGCGCGCGAGCAGGTAGTACACCAGGGCGGGTAGGTCCTCGTGGCGTTCGCGCAGAGGCGGGATGGGGATGGGAAAGACTTGGATACGGTAGTAAAGATCGGCACGGAAGCGCCCAGCGGCCACTTCATCCTGCAGCGGGCGATTGGCAGCGAAGATCAGCCGGACATCGACCTCCACCGCCCTGACGCCGCCCAGTCGGAACAGCCGCCGATCCTGGATGAACTGCAACAGCCGGGTCTGGGCCTCGGGACTGGCGCTGTTGATCTCGTCCAGGAACAGGGTGCCGCCGGCGGCCAGTTCCAGCAGGCCGGGTTTGCGCGCGACGGCCCCGGAGAAGGCCCCTTTTTCGTAACCGAACAGCTCCGATTCCAGGAGTGATTGCGGCAGCGCCCCGCAGTTCAGGGCGAAGAATGGCCCGTCGCTGCGCGGCGACAGGGTGTGGATGTGGCGGGCCATGACCCCCTTGCCCACCCCGGTCTCGCCCTCCAGCAGGACGGGCAGCGGGGTGACGGCCACCTGTGCCGCCAGCTCCAGGGCCTGGCGCATGGGACGGGAGACGGCAACGAAGTGCGCCTCGCCGCGGGTACGGGCCAGTTCTTCCGTGAGCTGCAGGAGGCGCAGGCGCTGGTCGAGTTGTTCCTTCAGGCGGGCCAGGCTGTCGCGGGCCGCTTCCAGTTCGAAAGGCTTGAGGAGGATGTCGGTCACCCCGAGCCGGAAGGCCTCGATGGCATTCATGGGCGTGGCATAGCCGGTCATCAGCAGGACCGGGCGGCGTGGAGCGAGGAACTTGGACGCCTTGAGCAGTTCGATGCCGTCGCAGCCGGGCAGGCGCAGGTCGGTCAGCACGGCGTCGGGGATGTCCTCCTGCAGGCAGCGCACGGCACTGTCGCCGTCGTGCCTGAGTGCGGGCTCGAAACCGGCTTCCTGTGCCAGGCGGGCCACCATGTCGGCCAGGGTGGCATCGTCCTCGGCAATCAGCAGGACGGGCCTCATGCGCGTCCACCCCCTTGGCCTGCGAAAGTAAGCCGGAATACCGTGCGGCCCTGGCCCGATTCGGTAAGTGTCAGCTCGGCACCCATCTCCCGTGCCAGGCGCTGGCAGATGGCCAGTCCCAGCCCGGTACCCTGGCCGGCGGGCTTGGTGGTGACGAAGGGCTCGAACAGGTGCGCACGCACCCACTCCGGCAGACCCGCACCGTCGTCGACGACTTCCAGGACGTGTGCGTCTTCGACATGCCGCACCATCAGGACGACCTTCCTTGCGCCAGCCTGCACCGCATTGGAGACCAGGTTGAACAGGATCTGTTCGATACGGGAGGCGTCAGCCAGGCAGCTTCCCGCCGCTTCGGCGAGCACGGCCAGCTCCACGCCCTGCTTGCGCGCCAGTGGATTGAACAGCCGCCGAAAGCCCTCTGCAAGGGCGGCCAGATCGAGTTCCTGACTGACCGGCGCAGGAGCACGGGCGGCACCGAGCATGTCACGCACGATCTGGCCGGCACGACGCGTCTGATCGACGATGGTCTCCAGGTCACGACGCAGTGCCGGGTCGTCGCAACGTGTCTGGACCATCTGCGCATAGACCAGGATATTGGACAGGGGGGTGTTGAGTTCGTGTGCCACTTCGCCGGCCATCTGGCCTACCGTTGCCAGGCGCTGCTCCGAGCACAGCCTACGCAGTGCCTCGTTGCGTTCCTGGGCGGCATCGTCCAGGGCGCTGATCTTTGCGTTGAGCCGCGCCTGCAGGTCGTTGAGGGCTGCTCCCAGTTCCAACACCTCGGCAGGCGCACCCCCGCCCACCGCCTGCGGCTCGACCGCGAGCAGGGTACGCACCGGCGTGATGAGCCGGGCGACCAGCAGGCGACGCAATGCCCAGAAGGCGAACACCGAGAACAGCGCCAGAACGACCGCGACCAAGGCCGTCAACTGCCAGGCCGCCGTCCGGGAGGGACCGCTGTCGTATTGCACGGCCACCTCTCCGAGGCGCTCGCCTGCGGCGACGATGGGCACCCGCAGCATCGTGATATCCGGCCGGGGCGTGCCGGCACGTCCCAGGATGGCGCCATCACTGCGCCGGATCTCGACATGGCTCACGCCACCGATGTCCGTCAGGTCCTGGACCGAGCGCTCCAGGATGCCGTAGTCGCGCAGCAGCACCGCATCTGCGGATACCGTCGCCAGCTGGGTGGCCAGGGCGCGTGAGCGCTCCGCCAGCAGCCGTTCCAGGATCTGGTTCACGCTCTGCCACAAGGCAAGCCCCAGCCCGAACAGCAGGACCAGCCAGGCCGCGCCAAGATAGGTGGTGAGCCAGAAGTTCAGGGAGCGTGGTTTCATCCGCCGGCCGCCTCCAGGCGCTTGAGCATGCGCCGCACGGCGTCGTAGTGGCTATCCTCCACCGGCGCGAAACTGATGCCCTCGCCCAGGGCGCGCATGGCGGCGATGCCTGTTTCGTCCGGATGCAGCAAGGCGAGCCGGACCTGCTGACGCGCCGGCGCGGGCAGGTCGGGTCCGGCGACGATGCCGTGGGGCGGCAGGGGCGGTGAGATGGCCAGAATGCGCAGGCCGCGGTCCAGATAGGCTCGCGCGATGTCCAGGCGCAGTCCGCCGGCATCGAAGTCACCATGCAGCACGGCGAGGGCGACTCGCTCGTGCCGATCGAGGTGGCTGTAACCTGCCAGACTGGCCAGTTTCACCCCGGCTTGGGCCAGCATGAGCTTGGGCGCCACGGAGCTGGACATGGAGATCTCGGCACCGAAGGCCATGCGCCGACCTTTCAGGTCGCTCACGCGTTGCAGCGGGCTGTCGACCCGTACGACGATGGCGCTCTGATAGAAGGCTTGCCCACCCTCCGCTTCGCCCGCGAGCATCTCCACCCTGCCCCGTTCACGCGCACGCACATAGGGCGTGGGTCCCATGTAGGCGATCTGGGCCCGGCCGTCGGTGATCATGGCGATCTGCTCGTCATAGGTGGAGGCAATCACCAGGCGCAGCGGCCTGCCCAGTACCCCCGAGAGGTAAAGGGTCAGGGGTCGGAAGCGGGTGAATATCCGGGTGGGTGTATCGAAAGGGTGGACGACAAGCACCCCCTCGCGGCTCGCGGCACGAGCGGCAACCAGCCCCAGCATGGCCGGCAAACAGACGAGCAGCCGACGGCGGTTCATGCCACAAGGTCTCCTTGCAGGTTATGGGGTCCGGTCGATCCTAGACTCGGGTGCGATACGCCGGAGCAGCCGGACGGTCACCTCCCGTCAAGTATAGCCATTACGCGCGCGCATTCGGGCCTGGCATCCGATGCCGTGCCGGCCGGTCGATACAGCCGGAACGTGCAGGGTTCGCCGGCCTCAATCTTTTCCGCCGGCTGCCTATAGATTGCCCGCCAGTACCACCCACGATCACCTGGAGATGCACACCCGATGCCGCTTCCCGTACTCGTCGTCGATGATTCCGCGATGGCGCGCAAGATGCTCATCAAGGCACTGCCACCCGACTGGGAGGTGGCGATCTCCGAGGCCGCCAATGGTGAGGAAGCCCTGCAGGCCTACCGTGCGGGCAAGGCTGCGGTGATGTTCCTCGATCTCACCATGCCCGTGCTGGACGGCTATGGCGTGCCGGAGACGCTGCGCAAGGAAGACCTCCACAGCATGGTCATCGTCGTTTCGGCCGACATCCAGCCCCTGGCCCAGCAGCGTGTCATGTCCATGGGGGCGATCGCCTTCATCAAAGAGCCGGTCAACGCCGACACCATCACCGCCGTGCTCAGGGAGTACGGAGTGCTATGAGCAACGTCAGCTTTTCCGAAGACCAGCGCGACGCACTGCAGGAGCTCACAAACATCGCCATGGGGCAGGCCGGCGCCTCGCTGGCGACTTTGCGCGACACATTCGTCGACCTGTCCATCCCGCGCATCCGGGTGGTCGAGGTGATCGAGCTGACGCCCTCCTGTCTGAGCTGGTGGGTCCCCATAATGAAGTGAGCGCGGTGCGTCAGTCCTTCCGGGGCGATCTGCGCGGCGAGGTCATCGTCATCTTCTGCGGACCCGGTACCGGCATCCTGGCCGACCTGATGGGTTATGAAGGCGAACTCGGCGCGGGTGGCGAGGCCGAACTGCTGCTCGACGTCGCCAACGTCCTTTCCGGCGCCTGCCTCGGCGGCCTCCTCGAACAGATCCGCGCCATCACCGGCAGCCGCGAAGCGGATCTCAGCTTTTCCATGCCCTCGGTGATGGCGCGCCATGTGCTGCCGGGCCAGCTGATCGAGCCCACCAGGCTGACCTGGACCCATTCCCTGCTGTTGGAGGTGAACTTCACCCTCAAGAGTCGCAACTTCGTAGCCCATCTGGTAATGCTGATGCCGGAGGAGGGCATCCAGAAGCTGGCCGGCGTGGTGGACGACTTCATCACCTCGTTTTGAAGCACCCTGCCGACATGGGCGTGCTCGATCAACCCCAGGATCTCGCCCAGACCATAGTCGAATGGCTGGACGAGGGCATCTTCGTCCTGGACCGTGATTACCGGGTGGTGCTGTGGAACAACTACATGGCCCACCACAGCGGCAAGATGTCCGCCGACGTGCTGGGCCGCGACCTGTTCGAGCTGTTTCCGGAACTGCCCAAACCCTGGTTCAGCAAAAAGGTGAAGACCGTCTTTACCCTGGGCAATTTCGCCTTCATCGCCTGGGAAAACCGGCCCTATCTGTTCAAGTTCGCCCACAACCGGCCCATCACCGGCGGTGTCGAGCACATGTACCAGAACAGCATGCTCCTGCCGCTCAAGGGCGCTCAGGGCAGGCCCGAGGCGGTGTGCGTGGTGCTCGTGGACGCAACTGACGTGGCCATGGTCCAGGGCCAGCTGCACGAGGCCATGCGGAAGCTCGCCGACAGCAGCAACCGGGACGGTCTGACCGGCATCTACAACCGACGCTGTCTGGAAGAGCGCATGCGGGCGGAGTTCGAGCGGGCAGGACGCTACGGCGACACCTTTTCCTGGCGCTGTTCGACATGGACCATTTCAAAAGGGTGAACGACAGCCACGGACATCTGGGCGGTGACGCCGTCCTGGTGGATATCGCCCGCCGGGCCACGGAACTGCTGCGCGCCTCGGACGTGGTGGGACGCTATGGGGGCGAGGAGTTCGGCATCATCCTCGCCAACACCCCGCTGGCAGGTGCGGTGCAGTTCTGTGAACGACTGCGCGGTTTCGTCCAGCAATGTCCTGTCGATTTTGACGGCACCGATATCGCCGTGACCATCAGCATGGGCGTGACCGAGTACCTGCCCACCGATGCCGGACACCAGCAGATGGTCCACAGGGCCGACGTCGCCCTGTATGCATCAAAGGCCGGCGGCCGCAATCGCGTCACACCCTACACACCGGGGCTGGAAGGCAAGGCGTGATGGAGCGCGGGCACCGGGCAGGCGGTATTTCCCCAGGCCATGGCGGCGGTCGTCGGCTGCGAGGCATGGCGCCAGTGGCAATCGAGTGTCGCGCTGGAGCTCGCCATGGCGGCAGACGCGGTGGTCGCGGCTATTCTGCCGGCGTGAGACGCACACCCGAGTCCGAGAGTCTGCATCGACGGGCCTGACGGTTGGCCGGGCCGCACCCGAGACCAACCGCATCGAGATGAGGCACGCTCTGCAGCATGTGCCCGCTCCATACCCACCCTTGCCCATGGACGGGGAATGGCCGACTCCTTAAATCACGGCACAGGCCTGTCCGCCTAGCCACATGTCCCCACCGCGCCACAGGCGGTACAGAAATCGCAGCCATCCTTGCGGATGACGGTGTCGTTGCCACACTCCTTGCAGCGCAGGCCCTTCATTGCCGGCAGGGCGGCAGCGGGCTGGTCGGGCGCGGGTTCCTGCAGGATGCCCATCTGCTGGATCGGATGGCCATCCTCGGTGAGGATGCCCAGCATGGCATAACGGTGAATGATCAGCCGCGCGACATAGGCCACGGTGGAGGGCCAGGTGCGGCTCTTCTCGCTGCCGGGCTCCTTGGCCATGAAGTCGCCCAGCGGCTCGGGGTAGTCGAGCAGCTTGCGCAACTTCATGCCGATCCAGGCCGGGTCCATCACCCGCATGTCCAGCGACAGCAGTTTGCACAGACCGTCGAGTGCGCGCGGGTATTCGCCTGAGAGCCAGACCGAGTAAGGGCGGGTGCGGCCATCGGGCATGCGGATCTCCTTCAGGCCCAGGACGAAGTCGTCGCCGCTGGCCGGGTTGAGGACATCCACGGTCCAGGACAGCGTGCCGTCGGTGCCGGTTTTGGGCTCCTTGAGGCTGAACAGGGCGTCGAGCACCGGCGTGGGACCCTCCGCGTCCAGGGCCTTGAGCTGCTGCAAGCGCCAGCGGATCAGCTGGGCCAGGCCGGAGACGATGCTGGGCACGGGTTTCAACTCGCCGTCCGGCGGGAAGGGAATGGAACAGGCGTCATCGCCGCGTGTCTTGGCCAGGGTGTCGAGCTTGAGCTTCAGCCAGGCCCTATCGTTGGCGCGCATGTCCATGGACAGGCTCTTGGCGAGCGCACCGATGCCGCGCGGCTGTTCGGCCCCGTTCACCCAGACCTCGAAGGGGAAGGCGCGCCCGTCCTCCGTGTCGATGTGGCCGACGAAGAGGGCGAAACTGCCCTGCGGATATTCGACCATGTAGCTCCAGGCCGGATTGCCGCCCGGCAGCCGCGGTCGGCCCGGCCACTTGAGGCTCTCCAACACGGGTGCGGGCAGGTGCTTGATCTCGATGCGGCGGTTGACATCGGTGGTCTCGAAGTCCTGCGGTGCGGCCTTCTCCGGCTCGACGCTGAGCACGGCTCCGAGCACGGCGTTCGGGCGGTAGGTGGCCAGCCCCTTGAGCCCCGCCTTCCAGGCGGCGAAGTAGAGGCCCTGGAAATCGGTGTAGGGGTAGTCGGCCGGCACGTTGACCGTCTTGGAGATGCTCGAGTCTATGTAGGGGGCGACCGCCGCCACCATTTCCATGTGGGCCTGGGCACTGATCTCCAGCGCGGTGACGAAGGCGGCCGGCAGCGGTGTGTCTTCCCCCTCCTGCTCGCGGAACAGGCGATAGGCGTGATCCTCCACCGGGTACTCCTTGTAGCTGCCGTCAGCCTGGCGCTTCTTGCGTGTATAGAACCAGGAGAAGGGCGGCTCGATGCCGTTCGAGGCATTGTCGGCGAAGGCGAGCGAGATGGTGCCGGTGGGGGCGATGGACAGGAGGTGCGAGTTGCGGATGCCGTGCCGGCGGATCTCCGCCTTGATCTCCGCCGGCAGGCGCGAGGCGAAGTTGCCGCCAGACAGGTATAGATCAGCGTTGAACAACGGGAAGGCGCCGCGCTCACGGGCCAGTTCCACCGAGGCGAGATAGGCGGTGTCGCGCATGAATTCGGACACCCGGCCGGCGAATTCGCGCGCCGCGGGTGTGTCGTAGCGCAGCCCCAGCATCACCAGGGTGTCACCCAGGCCGGTATAACCCAGGCCGATGCGACGCTTGGATTGGGCCTCCCTTTGCTGCTTCTCCAGCGGCCAGGCGGTGAGTTGCAGCACATTGTCGAGCATGCGCACCGTCACCGGCACCACCCTGCCGAGGGCATCGAAATCGAACTGGGCCGTGGCGGTGAAGGCACCCTTCACGAAGCGGGTCAGGTTGACCGAACCGAGGCAGCAGCAACCATAGGGGGGCAGGGGCTGTTCCGCGCACGGGTTGGTGGCCTCGATGGTCTCACAGTAATAGAGATTGTTGTCGCGGTTGATGCGGTCCAGGAACAGCACACCGGGCTCGGCGTGGTCGTAGGTTGACTGCATGATCTGCTCCCACAATTCACGCGCCCGCAGCTTGCGGTAGACCCACAGCCCGTCGGCGCGCTGATAGGCGCCTTCGCTCATCTGCTCGTCACCGGGGTGTGCCTTGTGCACGAGTTCCACCTCGCCGTCCGCCTCCACCGCCTCCATGAAGGTGTCGGTCACCCCAACGGAGATGTTGAAGTTCTTCAGGTCGCCCTCGTCCTTGGCATGGATGAATGCCTCGATGTCCGGGTGGTCGCAGCGCAGCACGCCCATCTGCGCGCCGCGTCGGCTGCCGGCCGACTCCACCGTCTCGCACGAGCGGTCGAACACGCGCATGTAGGAGACCGGGCCGCTCGCCTTGGAGTGGGTGCCCTTGACCAGCGCACCCTTGGGACGGATGCTGGAGAAGTCGTAGCCCACCCCGCCGCCGCGACGCATGGTCTCGGCTGCCTCTTCGAGGGCCACGTAGATGCCCGGCTTGCCTTCCACCTCGCCGGAGATGGCGTCGCCCACTGGCTGCACGAAGCAGTTGATCAGCGTGGCCGCGAGATCGGTGCCGGCGGCAGAGTTGATGCGCCCGGCGGGGATGAAGCCAGCCTCCATGGCCTCGAAGAAGCGGCTCTCCCAGCGCGCCCGCTGCCGCTTCTCCTCTACCGACGCCAGGGCCCGCGCCACCCTTCGGCGCACGTCGAAGACAGTCTGCTCGTCACCCTTGGCGTATTTCTCCAGCAACACCTCGGTGGAGATGGATTGGGCGGCGAGTTCCGGAAACAGCATGTCCTGCATGGCGGGCTCCTCATGTGACGCTGGAGGCAGCGGGGGTCTGACCTCAGGTTAGTCGAAATTGCGGGTCGGTGGCGGCCACAGGGGCTGAATCAGCTACATCTAGTAGTAAAGCGCAGACTCAACCATACATCTAGTAGCCCGTTCGCGATAGTCGGAATGCATCGGGCCGTGTTGGCGGAAGCAGAGTAGGGCGCCCTGCAGGGGCGGCGCGCCTCAGTCCAGCAGCGCGATTACCGGAGCGTGGTCGGACGGGCGCTCCAGCTTTCTGGGGGCCGTGTCGATCTCGCAGGCAGTACAGCGTTCGGCCAGGGCGGGCGAGAGGAGGATGTGATCGATCCTGAGGCCCAGGTTGCGTCGGAAGGCGGCCATGCGATAGTCCCACCAGCTGTAGCTGCCCTCGGGCTGGTCGAACAGTCTGAATGCATCCTTCAAGCCGAGGGCGAGCAGGGCGCGGAAGCGCGTGCGCTCCTCTTCCGACACCAGAACCTGACCAGCCCACACTCCGGGGTCGTGCACGTCCCGGTCCTCGGGCGCGATGTTGTAGTCGCCCAGCACGGCCAGGCGCGGATAACGTTTCAGCTCCTCGGCGAGCCAGGCGATCAGGGCATCCAGCCAGTCCAGCTTGTAGTAATACTTGTCCGAACCCACGCTCTGCCCATTGGGGACGTAGAGGCAGATCACCCGCGTGTCGCCGACGGTGGCGGCCAGCACCCGCTTCTGCGCGTCGTCGAAACCCGGTATGGCCATGACCGGATCCGTCGCCGCCTCCCTGGCGAGGAGGGCGACCCCGTTGTAGGTCTTCTGTCCGGCATGAAGGGCGCGATAACCCGCCGACTCGATCTCGGCCAGGGGGAAATTGGCGTCCTCGGTCTTGGTCTCCTGCAGGCACAGCACATCCGGTTGCCGGGTCGCCAGCCAGTCCATGAGATGGGGCAGGCGCACCTTCAGGGAATTTACATTCCAGGTGGCGAGTTTCATCGCGGGGATGCGGCTAAACCGTCGCCCGGCGGGAAACGCCGGGCGACATTGGACCGGCGGTGTCCGGCCGCCGGCACGGGGTGGACGATCCGGCTTACTTCTTCTTCTTCGCCTTGTTGGCGGCGGCGCTGAGGGCGGCGCCCGGCTTGAAGCGCACCACCTTCTTGGCAGGGATCTTCATCTCCTTGCCGGTCTGGGGGTTGCGGCCGGTACGGGCCTTGCGCTCCTGCACGCTGAAGGTGCCGAAGCCGACGAACTGCACGCTCTCGCCCTTGGACAGTGCCTCGGTGATGGTTTGCATGGCCACGTCGATGATGGTGCCGGTGGCGGACTTGGAAGCATTGGCCTTGGTGGCGACGGCGCTGATGAGATCGGATTTGTTCATGGGGACATTCCTCCTGGCGTATCTGGCGAACGGGCGGCTGAACCGGCCTGCCGGCTTTACCGTGGCACGGCTATCGCACTGTATAAGCCGTCTCGCAGATTTGCAATGACCAATGCCCCTCGATACCGTCGATAAAGAGAAAAACGGCTTGGCGGTGCACGTTGGCTTGCCCCGAGGCGGGGCCATTGGCCATAATCGCACTCCCCACCGGCCCGGGTGGCGGAATTGGTAGACGCACGGGACTCAAAATCCCGCGCCAGCGATGGCGTGCCGGTTCGACCCCGGCCCCGGGCACCAACAAATGGGCACCTCGAAAAACCGTCACGAGCGACCCGGGTGCAAGGCGATGGGTGTGCTCGCCGCGAGACATATCGACCTGAATTGTTGTCGATCACGACCAAGCTTGCGCAGGTCGTGACTCGCAGGTCGGACATGTAGGTCGGACATGTAGGTCGGACCTCAGTCCGACGCTTTTGCGACGCTTTCCCGACGCTTTCGGTGTCGGGCTGAAGCCCGACCTAAGGACCATGCATGGATGTCGGGCCAACAGGCATGGCGACGCCACCCCGAAGCATGAATGTCGCCTTGTCCGTTCCCTCTCCCCCAGCGCCCGGTCCTCTCTCCCTCAGGGAGAGAGGCGGGTCGAGCCCCCCCTTCCCCTTAGGGGGAGGGGACGGGGGTGAGGGATGGGGAGGGGCGCTTCGTGGTCGCTTGCGCGACTTCACGCCAAACAGCGGGCAGCAGGATCCACCTCGATGTGCTTCGTTTCCAACGATGGCCGCCTTGCGAACGAGGGGGTTGGTTCCGCGTGTCGCCAAGGGGTCAATTTACGGTGTCGCCTGACAGGCTGCGCGGGGGTGGCACTCGTGAGGCCATGCCCGGAAACCGTGTCAACACTGGCGCGGCGGCAGAAGAAAACCAACCGATGAGAGTCGGGATTTTGAGTATTGGTGGTGAAGGGCGGAATCGAACCGCCGACCTACGGGTTATGAATCCGTCGCTCTAACCGTCTGAGCTACTTCACCGGCCGATCCCGTCTCGACCTGGCGACGGGGTCTGCAGCTTGAACTGAGCCGTTAATTCTCGTTGTGGGGCCGGTTCGTGTCAAGATTGACGCCCTTGGTTGGAAGATGTCGAGCATGAACCCAGATTGTCCATTAGGCGGCCCTACGGGCCTACGCGCGCCCTGGCGGTCGGAGCGCGGCCATTTCGTGCGCTTGCTCGTCGGCCATAGGCACGGCTATGGCCTCCTCCCAACCGCCCGAACTGCCTCGCGCTCCA
>CALHRD010000001.1 GCA_938038385.1 uncultured Burkholderiales bacterium | reverse complement strand
GAGTCAGTTGGCTACAAGGGGGTGGCAAGCTGACCCGCACGATCGGTCAGGCGCGAGCGAACTTTGCGATGACGATGATGGCCGTCTGCCACAACCTGAAGCGGCTGGTGCACTTCCAGAAGGCCGGAATCGAGGCTTTCTTGTGCACTTGATCGGTTGCGGCGTCACTCGACGACTCACAGCGATCGCACCGGCCCACACTCCGCAAAGGGGCCCTCCCGAGATTGGGAGGGCTGCACATTGCCTCAGGGGGTTACCTGCTCGTCCCTGGTTGTCGTCTTCGTTTCCACCATGACCAGGGGTTCGGGCTGGTTGGACTGCTCGGTGTGGCTGCGTGCACGGCGCGCGGTGGTCATTGCCTTGTCGCGGCTTTCCGCCTGTTCGCCGCCGAGGTCTGCCGGATGGCTGCTGGTTTCCACCAGTACCAGGGGCTCTTCGGACAAGCCGGGGCCCTCCATTCTCGGCCGTCGACGACGCCTGCTGCGCTCACCGGATGGCAGGGGTTCCTGAGCCGGCTCAGATGGGGTAGCGACTTCGGCAGCCACTGCGGAGCCAACGGCATGGGTCTCGACCATTTCCAGGCCGACTGCGCTCAGATCAGGCGCGGCGAGAGGGGTGGGTCCGGACATGGGTTCGGGCTGCGCGACCATCGCGGTCTGCGTCGGCGGGGGCGTTTCGGCACCGACGGTCTGGCCAGCCTCGAGGGTTACGTCGGCAGCGGCCGGAGGTGATGAGACCGTTTCGGCAGAGGCCACCATCACCTGGGGTTCTGCAGCGATCGGTTCAGCGGTGGGTGCCACCTGCCGGTCTGTCTGTTCCCCGGCGGCGATGTCCGTGCCCGGCTCCAGGGTTGCAGTCATGCCGGCCTCGGCAGCGACCGCCACAGCCGCCTCGGGCCGTCCTTCCCGGCGTCCGCGTCTGCGCCGGCGACCGCGCCCTTCGCGCTCCTCACCCGTGGGTTCTGCTCCGGTCACCTGCGCCTCCGGCACGGGAGTGGCTGCCACCGGCTCCGGGCTGGAGACCGGCACGGGCGGGCGTTCACGGCGGCGCTCCTGTCGCTCGGGTCGTTCCCCGCGGGGCGGGCGGGATTCCGGACGTTCCAGCCGTTCCTGACGGCCGGCCTTCGCTTCGGGCCGTTCGCCGCGTTCAGAGCGAGCTTGGCGTTCGCCACGTGGGCGACGGCTGTCGCGTTCCTCCCGTGGACGACGCGGTTCACGCGGTTCGCGCCTGGGTTCTGCCGGTGTCACCTCCTCGACGGGCGCAGGCTCAGGGGCCTGGAGGCCGCGCAACCATCCGAAGATGCGTCCGAACAGCCCTGGCCTGTCGGGCATCACGGGTACGGCCGGTTTTGCCACCGGCACAGGGGCTGGCTGAGCAGGGGTGATGCCCTGCACCATGGGTTTTGGGCGTTCCACCTTGGCGGCGGTGGCAACGGCCTTGATCTCGGCCTCCGGTTCCGCCGGCTTTTCCGTCATCTGGTAGCTCGGCAACTGCAGTTCGGCCTGGTTGAGCTGGTCGTGGCGCAACCGGACCAGCGTGTAGCGGGGGGTCTCGAAGTGGATGTTCGGGATGAGCACCACCTCGACCTTGTGCCGTGCCTCGATGTTCAGGATGTCGGTCCGCTTCTCGTTGAGCAGGTAGGTACACACGTCGACCGGGGCCTGCACATGCACGGTGGCGGTGTTTTCCTTCATGGCCTCCTCCTGCAGCATGCGCAACAGGTGCAGGGCGAAGGATTCGGTACTGCGCACGTGACCGGTGCCGCCGCAACGCGGACAGGTGATGTAGCTGGTCTCGCCCAGACTTGGCTGCAGCCGCTGGCGTGAAAGCTCCAGCAGGCCGAAGCGGGAGATCTTGCTGATCTGTACGCGGGCACGGTCATAGCGCAGGGCCTCGCGCAACCGTTCCTCCACTTCGCGCTGGTTCTTCTGGTTTTCCATGTCGATGAAATCGATGACGATGAGGCCGCCCAGGTCGCGCAGACGCATCTGGCGGGCGACTTCATCGGCCGCCTCCAGGTTGGTGTTGAATGCGGTCTGCTCGATATCCGCCCCCTTGGTGGCCTGGGCGGAGTTGACGTCGATGGCAACCAGGGCCTCGGTGTGGTCGATGACGATGGCGCCCCCCGAGGGCAGCGGCACCATGCGCGAGTAGGCGGTCTCGATCTGGTGCTCGATCTGGAAGCGTGAAAACAGCGGCACGCTGTCGCTGTATAGCTTGACCTTGTTGACGTTGGCCGGCATCACATGGGCCATGAACTGCCTGGCCTGGTCGTAGATGTCCGGCTTGTCGATCAGGATTTCGCCGATGTCGGGCGTGAAGTAGTCGCGTATGGCGCGAATGACCAGGCTCGATTCCTGATAGATCAGGAAAGCGCCGCTCTGAGACCGTGCCGCACCGTCGATGGCCTGCCAGAGCTGAAGCAGGTAGTTCAGATCCCACTGCAATTCCTCGATGCTGCGGCCGATGCCAGCCGTGCGGCCGATCAGGCTCATGCCTGGCGGTACCTCTAGCTGGGCGAGCAGGTCACGCAGCTCATTGCGATCCTCCCCCTCGATGCGGCGCGAGACGCCGCCGCCGCGGGGGTTGTTGGGCATGAGGACCAGGTAGCGGCCAGCCAGACTGATGTAGTTGGTGAGCGCCGCACCCTTCGTGCCCCGCTCGTCCTTCTCCACCTGGACGATGAGTTCCTGGCCTTCACGCACCAGGTCCTGCACCCGTACCCGGCCGCCTTCGGCTGCGTCAGCCGACAGCGAGGAGCGGGCGATCTCCTTGAACGGCAGGAAACCATGCCGTTCTGCCCCGTAATCGACGAAGCAGGCCTCGAGGCTGGGTTCGACGCGGGTGATGACGGCCTTGTAGATGTTGCCTTTGCGTTGTTCCTTGCTGGCGGATTCAATGTCCAGGTCGATGAGTTTCTGACCGTCGACAATGGCGACGCGGAGTTCCTCCGCCTGCGTCGCGTTGAATAGCATGCGCTTCATGTTTCACCCCTGCGCACCTGCGCCCCGGGGCGATAAACCCCGCCGCGATGTTCGATGTTCGCGGCAGCTATGCGAGGCAGGGATCAGACGGGATGGGACTTCGTCATTTCTCGGTGTGTCTCGGGCAAGATTGGAGGTTTATCCTCTGACCCGGCCGGCAGGCCGTCCGGGCGTCATCCGGGTACGTTCGGTGCTGCAATGTATTAAAATCGCTACTTTTTGCTGCCGAACGGCCACATCGGATCATCCCCCTCTGCCAATATGCATCTGGGATCGTGCAGACTGGCTGGGATGTCGGTGGCCGTCGACATGTCCGGTGAGCCGACTTAACCGGTACCTGGGGTCGGTCGGAGCAAACAAGCTCGACTCGGGTTTGCTGTCCGATGCTTACCGCCCTTGAAGGCGGATGGAAGTATAGAGGAATGCAAGGGGCGCGCAAAGAAGCTGTCACAAAGGTGATCATCGGTGACGAGGCGGCCGGCCAACGTCTGGACAACTACCTGTTCAGACAACTCAAGGGGGTTCCCAAGAGCCGTATCTACCGCATGCTCAGGGGGGGGGAGGCACGGGTAAACGGCCGGCGCGCGGAGCCTTCGCAGCGTCTGGAAAGCGGCGACGAGGTACGCATACCCCCGGTGCGCACCGCGGAGCCTGCAAGCACACTGCCGGCGCAGGTCACACGTTCCCTGCTCAAGCGGGTGATCTACCGCGATGAGGGTCTCCTCGCCCTGGATAAACCTCCCGGACAAGCCGTGCACGGCGGCAGTGGTGTCAGCCTCGGCATCATCGAGCAATTGCGCCTGGAACTTCCCGAGCTTCCCTATTTGGAACTGGTACACCGGCTGGACAAAGAAACCTCTGGGGTCCTTCTGGTCGCCCTCAAGCGTTCCGCCCTCACGGCCATGCACCGTCTGCTGCGCGAGGGGCAGGTGCGCAAGAGCTATACGACCCTGGCGAAAGGGCAGTGGCAGGGGGAACAACGCCATGTGCGCCTGCCGCTGCAGAAATACGTCACCGCGGAGGGGGAACGACGGGTGTCTGTCAACGATGCGGGGCAGTCCGCGCATACCATCTTCAGGCTGGTCAGACAGTATCCCGGGTTCAGCCTGCTGGAGGCCGAGCTCAAGACCGGTCGTACCCACCAGATCAGGGTGCACCTGGCCGCCCTCGGACACCCCATTGCCGGCGACGAAAAATATGGTGACTTCGAACTGAACAGACGCTTGAAGAAACAGGGCTTGAAACGCATGTTCCTGCATGCCCGGCGACTCGTCTTCGTCCACCCGTTGACGGGGGAGCCGCTGGATCTCCAGTCTCCTCAGCCCGCGGATCTGGAAAACTTCCTGCACGAAATGGAACGAGCCGGTGGCGAAACGACGCTTTGAACTGATCATCTTCGACTGGGACGGCACCCTGATGGATTCGGCCGGTACCATCGTCGACTGCATCCAGGCCGCCTGCCTGGAGCTGGGATTGGCGATCCCCAGCCGCGAAGCGGCCAGCCACATCATAGGACTGGGGCTGCAGGATGCCCTCGAGCAGTTGCTGCCAGAGCTGCCCACAGAGCAATACCCCAGCCTGGTCGAGGCCTACCGGCGGCACTACCTGTCCCAGGACGCGGATATCCCCCTTTTTCCGGGCGCCGCAGATCTGATCGCCGACCTGTATGATCGCGGTCACCTGCTCGCGGTGGCGACCGGCAAGGCACGCCGGGGGCTGGACCGCGCCTTCCGGCACAGCGGTCTGGGTGGTTTCTTCCATGCCTCGCGCACGGCGGACGAGACCTTCTCCAAACCCCACCCCGCCATGATCGAGGAATTGCTCGACGAACTGCAGGTGCCTGCCGAGCGGGCACTGATGGTGGGCGACACCAGCCATGATCTGCTCATGGCCCGCAACGCAGGCGTGGCTGCCCTGGCGGCTGGCTATGGTGCCCACCCCGCCGCAAGCCTGCTCGACTACCAGCCCATGGCCGTCTGCCATGCTTTCGAAGAACTGGCACGATGGCTGCTGAAGAACGCCTGATCTGCAAGAGCGAGGATCTGGAGGAGGGGGGCAGGGGGGTCCGCTTCCAGGTCACGCTGGGCGGCCAGGACCTGCCGGCCTTCGTGGTGCGGCATGGCGGGCAGGTCAGGGGCTATCTCAACCGCTGCGGCCATATCCCCGTGGAGCTGGACTACCAGCCGGGAGAGTTTTTCGAGCCCGGCCGGCTATACTTGATCTGCTCCACTCACGGGGCCCTCTACGACCCGGCCAGCGGGGCCTGCGTAAGCGGGCGCTGCAGCGGTCGCGGTCTGACGCCGATTGACGTGGACGAGCGCTCGGACGGCATCTATTTGACGAAAGGCGAGTAATGGAAGACAACGAACGACGCGAGCAGGGGGCGCTGGAGCGCCTGCTCCTTGCCCACCTGGACGAGCAGAGACGCGCCCGGCGCTGGGGCATCTTCTTCAAGGCGCTGGGGCTGCTCTGGCTCTTCCTGCTGATCGTCCTGATCGCCTCCAGGGACACGGGCGATTTCGTGCGCACCAAGCCGCATACCGCCCTGATCGACATCCAGGGTGAGATCGGCGGCCAGGATGGGGTGTATGCCGACGACATCATCGGCGCCCTCAACGACGCCTTCGGCAACAAACACAGCAAGGCCGTGGTGCTGCGCATCAACAGCCCGGGCGGCAGCCCGGTTCAGGCCGGCCAGGTCTACGACGAGATCCGGCGGCTGCGCGACAAACACAAGGACAAACCCATCTATGTGGTGGTGGACGACATCTGCGCCTCGGGCGGCTACTACATCGCTGCCGCCGCGGACAAGATCTTCGTCGACAAGGCCTCCATCGTCGGGTCGATCGGCGTGCTGATGGATGGTTTCGGTTTCACCGAAGGCATGAAGAAACTGGGTGTGGAGCGCAGGCTGTTGACCGCGGGCGAGCACAAGGGGTTTCTCGACCCCTTCTCGCCGCTCGACAAGGATGATGTCGCGCACGCCCGCGCCCTGCTCGACGAGATCCACCAGCAGTTCATCCAGGTGGTTCGGCAGGGGCGGGGCGATCGGCTCAAGGAGCAGCCCGCCCTGTATTCGGGTCTGGTCTGGAACGGGACACGCAGTATCGAACTGGGCCTTGCCGACGGTCTGGGTAGCCTTGACTATGTGGCCAGGGAGGTCGTCAAGGCCGAGGAGATCGTCGACTACTCGCCCCAGGAGAGCCTCGCCGATCGTCTGGCCCGTCGTCTGGGGACGGCCGTCGGCCTGGCTCTGGGCCCTCAGATCCGGGATAGGGTCAGCCTGCGCTGATGGAAGGGTGCGCCCCCTATACCCCCGTGGCCTGTGTCTTGCATGAGCGGCTGGAATTCGCGGTGCTGCGGCGGCTGACCCTGGAGCTACGCTGGACCGACGCCGCCGGCTCGCATGCCGCCAGGGTGCAACCGCTGGACGTGACGACACGAGACGGGGCCGAATGGCTCACCCTCCGTCGGCCTGACGGAGAGGTTGTGGAGGTGCGTCTGGACCAGATAGAGGCCGTCACCGAGATGCCGATCGTCTGAGCGCAGGTTTTTCATCCGGGACCGTCACTTGCCGTCATACATGACGGGGCGCAGACCATCACGGTGGTGCGAATTCTTGAACCCAGATTGTCCACTGGGACGCGCGATGATGGCGAGGTGGAGCGCGAGGCAGTTCGGGCGTTTGGGAGGAGGCCACAGCCGTGCCTATGGCCGACGAGCAAGCGCACGAAACGGCCGCGCTCCGACCGCCAGGGCGCGCGTAGGCCCGTAGGGCCGCCTGATGGATAATCTGGGTTGAACCCAGATTGTCCATTAGACCGGCCCGTGCATGCGATCAGGTCACCCCAAGTGCTAGCGATGTGAGCCCCATATGTGGCTTGATGGCCTACGCGGGCCGCGCTTGCCCCTGATCGGTCATCTTGCGCGCAACTTCTCGCCCGGATGTTCAATCCGGGCTGCGACCGTCGCGCGCAACCTGCCTCGATCATGCGCTTCGCGCCTTCCCGCGTCCCAATGGA